>DATHKX010000191.1:0-36348 GCA_035488835.1 Gemmatimonadales bacterium | reverse complement strand
AGTGCAGCTCGGGCACCGCCGCCGGCCCAGTCTTGGTGGTACCGAGGTAGCGCGCTCGGTCGGGCCACCGGCTCCCCCACCCTGTCCGGATCAGGACGATGGTCCTCTCGGGAATCGGCGTGTGCCCCCGCTCCCACGCTTCGAGGTCGGCCGGCGCGACACGAAAGTCGCGATCCGCGTCCGCCTGGCTGCTCACGTCGATCACGACCGCCGAGCCGGTCAGCTGGGTGACGGGAATCTGGTCAGTCGAGAGCCTTCCCTCCGCGAAGTGCACGGGCGCGTCGAGGTGGGTTCCCCCATGTTCGGCCGCCGCGAAATTGTTCGCCGCGTAGTAGTAACCCGCGGCCGTGCGCTGTGCCGACACCACTTCGAGCCGGAACGGCTTGGCCGTAGGCCAGTAGATGGTCGTCGAGTCGAACGGATAGGTCAGGTCCACCCAAGAGGCCCGCGCAAGCTGGTCGGTCAGGGAGGAACGAGCGCAGGCGGCGAAGGTCACGGCAAGCAGCACGGGGACGCGGTTCATGGGGCTGGCTCCAAAGGTGTAGGGGCGCAGCATGCTGCGCCCCTACATATTACGTTGGCACCCGCCCGATGACGTCCACATCGGAGGACCAATGCGCGCCCGCTCGCTGACCATCGCCCTCGCCCTCCTCGCCGCCTGCTCCGGCGGCAAGACCGCCAAGTCCGCCGCCGCTGGCGATTCCCTCACCGAGCGCCAGCGGGATTCGATCCTCGCGCAGTCGCGCATCCCCGGCGCGAGCGGTGTGGGGAAGGCGATGCGGGCCGCCGATTCCACGAACGCCCGGATTCGGGCCACGGACAGCGTCTCCCCGTGAGGTCTCTCTTCCTGGAGGCACAATGGATCTCGCTCCTGCTGGGCGCGCTCGCCGCGTGCGGCCCGACGAATCCGTGCAGCTCAGGGGAGATGCACCTGCGCACGCGCTTCTCGCAGGGCTACGTCGGCCACTGGGTGGTGGCGCGCGGCGACACCGTCACGCTGCCCGACATGGGCGACCGCTTCAAGCTCACCGACGTGATCCTCGATACCGCGCGCGTGGCCGTCGGCGGCGCGTGTCGTTTCAGGGGTGCTCTGGTGTTCGCGGTGCCGCGTGCCGAAACGCTCGCCGTCACTTGGTACGGCTCCCCGGAGCAAGCCCTGATCTACGGCTGGCCGGCGGACCTGGGGCCGTTCGCCGGCGTGGGCGTGTCGCGCGTGGGGGATTCGCTCGCGGGCGCCGTTTTGTTTGATGCGCAGCTCGGCGTGAAGGTGCCCCCCGGGGTGACGGCCCGGTTCGTGGCCGGCCGGGCGCGGCGGGAGGCACGCTAGTATTTTGCAGCCATGAAAGGGTTCTTCTTCCGCCTCGTGATCACGGGGCTCGGCTTGTGGGTGGCGGAGACCATCATCCCGGGCGTGCAGATCCACGGCTGGGGCAACTTGGTTGTCGCGGCGCTACTACTCGGCATCGTGAACGCAGTGATCCGCCCGATCATCCTTATTCTCACCCTCCCGCTCACGGTACTTACGCTGGGGCTCTTCATCCTGGTCGTGAACGGGATTTCGGTCGCCCTGGTCGCCTGGCTGATGCCGGGGTTCACGCTCTCCGGGCTGTGGGCCGCGATCCTCGCATCCATCGTGGTGGGCCTGACGAGCTGGTTCGCCTCCGCGTTCGTCGGCGGGTCGGGCCGGATCGAGCGCTACCGCCGCATCGAAGTGACGGGCCGCCGGCTCGATTGATGGACCGAACGTTCGCCGCGCTGGGCGCGGTGTCGGCCCTCGTGGCCGTGGCCGCCGGCGCGTTCGGGGCGCATGCCCTGCGTGCCCGCCTCGCGCCCGAGCTGCTGGCCGCGTTCGAAACCGGCGCGCGCTATCAGATGTACCACGCGCTCGCGCTGCTGCTGGTGGCCTGGGCGGTAACCCGCTGGCCTGCGCCGCCCGTGCGGGCGGCCGGATGGCTGTTCGTCGCGGGAACGGTAATCTTCTCCGGTTCCCTGTACGCCTACACGTTGAGCGGCGCGCGCGCGTTCGGCGCCATCACCCCCGTCGGGGGGTTGTGCCTGCTCGCCGGCTGGGCAAGCCTCGCGCTGGGGATATGGCGGACCTGACGCCCCGGGCGCGGCGCATCCTGCTCACGCTCGGCGCAGTGTATGCGGTCGTCAACGCGTTCATCGGCGTCCACTCGGGCGGCGACTTCGTGTTCCACCTGCGACTGGCCGAGCGTCTGCTGCAGGGTCAACCGTTGTACCTCGACTTCGACGGCTCGATTGGCCTCCCCTGGCCGCCGTTTGCGATCGTCGCCCTCGCTCCGTTCGCCTTGCTGGCACGACTCAGCCTGCCGCTCACCAAGGCCGTGTGGGCGGTCGGCAACGTGGCGCTGTTCGGCTGGTGTCTGGTTCGCGGGTATCGTCACGCCGGCCGGTGGACGCCGGTCGTGCTGGCCGTCGCCGCCGTCGCCCAGCCGCTGCAGAGCAACTTCCAGCACTTGAACATCAACCTCGTGCTGCTCGCGCTGGTGGTCCTCGCCATCGCCGACCTCGAGCAAGGACGTGAGATGCGCGCGGCACTCTGGATTGGCGTGGCGACGGCGCTCAAGGGCTATCCCGGGGCCATCTTTCTCTACTTTCTCGCGCGCGGCCGCTGGCGGCCGCTCGTGGCGGGCGTCACGGCCGCCGTCGGACTCACGTTTCTCGTGGTGGTCCCCGCCGGGTTCGCCGGCGCTGCCAATGTGTCCGACTACGTGCACCTGGCGCTGACTGCGCAGAGCACTCAGGCGCTCGCCGGCCAGTCGATCGGCGGGCTCGTGACGCGCTTGGGTGGGAACGTCACAACGGCCGTAATCCTGGATCTGCTCGCCGTCGCCGGAGTGGCCGCGGTGCTGTGGCGCGACCGGGCGTCGAGCGAGCCGACGTACGAGGTCGGGATGACCGCGCTGCTCGCCGTCCTGGTCGCGCCGCTCGACCGACTCCACTACTACGTCCTCGCGTTCCCGGCGTGGACCGACACGCTCAGTCGGCCCGCACCACAGCGCGGACGCGCCGTCTGGTTCACCGTGCTTGCCGTGGGCGGACTGCTTACGTCCGGGATGCTGAGCCATTTCCGCGGCTCCCTCCCCGCGGTGCTGTGGATCGTTCGCCAGAACACCTACAACTTCGGCGCGCTCATCCTGCTGATGGTCTTGCTCGCTCGGCGCGTCGCGCTCCCCCAACCTCTTCCGGTATCTCGACCGACATGACATTCGCCGCGTTGGTTCTCTCGGCCCTCCTCGTGCAGGGACCCCCATCGGGCGGGCCGCCCCGCCTCACGTCGTCACCCAGGCGTCCGCTCGGCACCCTGCGCGAGCAGGCGGCCGTCCAGCAGGAGTGGTTGCGCTATCGGCTCGACTCCGTGCTGCCGCGCCTGATGCGCCAGTATCAGGTCGCCATGTGGGTCGTCCCGATGCGCGAGTACAACGAGGACCCGGTGTTCTGGTCGCTGGTCTCCGCCACGTCCTTCTACGCGCGGCGGCCCACGATCTACGTCTTCTTCGACCGTGGGCCCGACCGTGGGGTCGAGCGGCTCGCGCTCGGCGGCGCGTCACAGGGCGGGCTGTACGAGGCGTATCACGCGAGAGAGGCGATCGATCCCTCGATCGGCCGCCGCCCCGAGCTGGTGGGACAGGCGCAATGGGATCTCCTGCGCCGGGTGATTGAGGAACGCGACCCTCAGGCCATCGCCGTCGACATCTCCCACACCCACGCTTTCTCCGATGGACTGTCGGCGGGCGAGTGGGAGCAGCTTCAGGCCACGCTCCCCGAGCGATACCGGGCCCGCATCGTGCGCGCCGAGAGCCTGCCGCTCGAGTACCAGGAGATCCGCGCGCCGGCGATGCTCTCGGCGTACCGGCGGCTCATGCAGGTCGTCTGGGGAACCATCGATACGGCGTTCTCGAACAAGGTCATCACGCCCGGCAAGACCACCACCGACGATGTCGCCTGGTGGATGCGCCAGCGGGTAAACGACCTCGGGTTCGGCACCTGGTTCCACACCGATGTGGACGTGCAGCGGCGGGGCATCGATCTGTCGGACTCCGGCGCCGTCGTGATCCAGCGCGGCGACGTGCTGCACTGCGACTTCGGCATCACCGCGCTGGGCCTGAACACCGACACGCAGCACATGGGCTACGTGCTGCGGCCCGGTGAACGGGACGTCCCGGAGGGCTTGAAGCAGGCCCTCAAGAACTCGAACCGGCTGCAGGACATCCTGCTCGCCGAGATGCGGCCGGGGCGGAGTGGGAACGACGTGCTCGCCGCCGCGCTGGCGCAGATGCGGGCCGCGGGGATCACGGGGACAATCTATACTCATCCGATCGGCGACCGCGGGCACGGCGCCGGGCCGTTGATCGGTCTGTGGGACCACCAAGAGGGAGTGCCCGGGCGCGGGGACGTGAGCCTGCTCCCCAACACTTGGTTCTCCATCGAGCTCCAGGCAACGACCCCGTTGCCGGAATGGGGCAACCAGCCGGTGCGATCGGCGCAGGAAGAGGACGCGGAACTCGGGGCCGACGGCCAGATGCATTGGATCCTGCGCCGGCAGACCGAGTTCCATGTCGTGAAGTAGGCGGGAAACGTGAAACGGGAAACGGGAAACGGGAAGATGTACGACGTCGAGACGCCGGCGCTCTTGCTGCACCTCGACGTGGTCGAGCGGAACGTCCACCACATGTCGGAGCGCGCTCGCCAACTCGGTGTCGCATTGCGGCCGCATGCCAAGACGCACAAGTGCGTGGAGGTCGGTCGCCTGCAGCTCGAGCATGGAGCGCGCGGGCTGACGGTGTCGACGCTCGTCGAGGCAGAAGTGTTCGCGCGCGCCGGGTTCAACGACCTCACGTGGGCTTTCCCAATCGACCCGAGCCACATCCCCCACGCCCGTCGCATCGCGGAGGCAACGGGCACGACGCTGCGCGTGGCCGTCGACGACGAGCACACCGCGCGTGCGCTCGCGGGGTCGGGACTGCACGTGTGGCTCAAGGTAGACAGCGGGTTACACCGGGCGGGAGTGGACCCGGCGTCGCCGTACGCCCTGAAGGTCGCGGCCGAATTGGGGAAGGAACGGGGACTCCTGTTCGACGGCATTCTGACACACTCCGGTCATGCCTACCGCACCACGAGCAAGGCCGAAGCGGCCCAGGTGGCAGAGCAGGAGCGCAGCGTCATGGTCGGGTTTGCCGAGCGGTTGCGCGACGCGGGCGTCCCGGTGCAGGAGGTGAGCGTCGGCTCGACGCCGGCGATGGCGGCCGTCCAGGACCTCGCCGGGGTGACGGAAGCGCGTCCCGGCAACTACGTGTTCTATGACCGGACGATGGTGCTGATCGGGTGTTGCGAGACCGCGGACGTGGGCGTGACGGTGCTCGCGACCGTCGTGTCACACCAACCGGGGGCATCGCATTTCGTCGTAAACGCCGGGGCGCTCGAGCTCTCGAAGGATCCTGGGCCGGCGCACGTGGCCCCGCAAGCGATGGGGTCGGTACGCGGGGCCCCCGAGCTCACCGTGGCGACGGTGTCACAGGAACACGGAGTGATCCGTGCCGAATCGCCTGCAGCGCTCGACGCTCGCTTCGGGGTCGGGACGCAGGTCGAGATCATCCCGAACCACTCGTGTCTGACCGTCCCCCTTTTCGACGAATATCACGTCATCCGCGGGACGGGGGACGGCGCACGAGTGGTCGATCACTGGAAAGTCGAGCGGGGGCGATGACCCGACATGCGACCGCGGGGACTGTGAGCGCCGTCATCGAGCGGACAGTCCCGGCGCGCTTTCTTCCTTCACGCATGGGTTTGCCATGAAGATCTTCCTCCGTCACTTCGTGCTGTGCTCGCTGCCCGTCCTGTTCGGCGCGGGCGCGGGCTACGGCTTCACGTTCATTCAGGGGTCGTGTGGCGCCATGGTGGGCGCGCTGTTCGCCGGTAAGTGCGCCGGACGGCAGCGCGAGTACCAAGCGAGGTTTCAGCTGGGGGGCGCGGCGGCCGGGACCGTGATCGCCGCGACGCTGGGCACGTGGCTGGAACATCGCCGCCGACGCACCGTACAAGAGACACCTTCCGAAGGAGAGCCGTCATGAAGCGAATGGCCATGATCGCCGCATCGGCCCTGCTGCTCGGCCGGGGACTCGCCGCGCAGGACTCCACCCAGGCCGCAGCACCCGCCGCTGCCACGCCGCAAGTGAACGTCGTCGAGGCCGTGGTCGCACGGTCGGTCCTGGATCGGCAGCCGCAGGACACGGGCTCCGTATTCCCGGCGGACGTGGGTCAGCTGATCTGCTGGACCAAAGTCGAGGGCGCGGGCGGGTCGACACTGCACCACGTGTGGTTCCACGGCGACACGCAGGTGGGCGACGTCGAGCTGCAGGTCGGCGGGTCGCCCTGGCGCACGTGGAGCCGCAAGACGGCGCCGGCCGAGTGGACCGGCGCGTGGCACGTCGAGGTGAAAGACGCGGCAGGCACGCTGCTGAAGCGAATCGACTTTACGGTAGGTCAGTAACCGACTCGCGACGCTACGACGCTACGTTGTCCGATGAGCACGTCGTACGACGTAGCGTCGTAGCGTCCGTCAGCGTCGCCGAACGCCGGTGCGCGTAGCGGGCACACGCGCTTGGGCCCCGTGGAATATCGCCGGTGGGAGCGCGATCCCCTGGGTTCGTCCGGTCGCCGGCGCCGCCCCCTCCCCGCCTGCCCTCGATCCGCTGCCAGCCACCGCCAGTCCCCGTTCTCGGACCAGCATGGGTGTGGTCGCCTGCGCGTCGAGCGTTTCCCGCCGCGACGCGAGCGTGCGTGAGGCCGGTGCCGGCTGGACGGGTGGTGAGACCGTCAGGCCAGTGAGGACGAGCGAACCGCTGCTCTGGGGCGCTTCGGCAGGCTCTTCCCGCACACGTGTGGGTGTGAGCGTGAGGCTGACTACGCGACCGGGCGCGGGCTCGAGCGGCGCACCCACGACGCGGCGCCGGGTGGGGACCGCCGGTCGTGCCGGGGCGCTCGCGAGCGCCGGCCGCCCGAGCCCGAGCGGCACCGCTCGCAGCGGGAGACTCGCCCCTTCGCGGGGAACAACGAGCGGCGCTCGCGCGCGGGGTTCGATCGAGCGGTTGCCGGGAGTCGGCGCCTTGCGCACGAACCCAGTCCCGCCCCCGGCCCTGCCGTCCCGGGGAATCACGGCTGTGGCGGACGATCCCCGCATCGAGAGCGCGATCGTACTGGTCGGCGCGGCGGCAGGTGCTTCATGGGGCCGCCCGCGGTGGTGGAACCGTCCGTCGCCGATGCACGGCGAGAAGAACGGATCGCACAGCGCCAGAGACTCGAACACGTTCTGCTGGAACCCGATGAAAGTGCAATCGGTGCACGAGGGGTACAGCGGATACTGGACCGCCGTGTCCTGCTGCATCGCGTAGACGGGCGGCGCGACCGTGTACGTCGCGATGTCGTAATTGAAATAGCCGTCGCCGAGCATGCGCTGCACGATGTCCGAGAGGACGCCCTCGCTGTCCGAGCCGTCCCAGGACGGCGCGAGCGCGTCGGGATCCCACGCCGCGGCGCGCACGAACTCGTCGAATCGATAGGCCCTGGGCGCCAGCGCGGCGAGCACGAGTCCCGAGCCGTCGGGCTCCGCGACCACAAAGGCGACGCGGCTCGGCGTCGCCTGGATCTCGTAGGTGCCCGCGCGGACGAACGGGTCTTCGGTGGGCTTGCTGGGGAACAGCACCTCGATGCGCCCGTCGGTGCGGCGGTGCAGCACGATCAGGTTGCCGTCTTGCGCCGCCTGAACGTAGACGCGGACGGGGGTGCCGCGGGTGAGGACGCTGCTGGAGCCGAGCCACACGCGTACCGGTCGCGCGTCACGCGACGGCGTCTGGCCGTCGGCGACGGTCTGGAAGAGCGCGACAAAAATGAGAGGCAGCATGAGGCTCGCTTCGCAACCCGTATCGAATACTAAGCCCGGGCGACGGGACGGCGTCAAGGGGCCGAGGCGGGCAAGTCTGGAATCTTGACGGCGATCCGCCTGTCGATGACCGGGGGCAGGCACGTCCGGTCGCTACATGACATATACGTCACCGATAGCTCCGCCGTTGCACTGTCCCTCGCGGTGAGGGTTACAGGTAGACGGAGAGTCACGGCGCCTTCCGGGTACACGGGGAACGTCAACCCCAGCGCCGCCACATCGAGATCGATCGTCGCTTGGTCGGCAATGAGCGGGCCCGCGGGCCTGATGGAAGTGGACGAGACGAGCTCCAACAGGGTGGGGCGTGCCACGCCGTGAATCCCTGCCTTTGCCAAGTCCTTGCCGTACAGGTGAAAGCCCGCCCGAGACGGCGTATACGTCCCGACCAGCCACGTCTTGCCCGATTGGTCGCGTTCGAGCGCGATCTCGACGGCGACGTCATGCTCCGCAAATCTGGTCAAAAGCCATCGCTCGGCCTGCACGGCTGCTCCGGCAGCCGCCCACACCCAGGGGACGAGCGTCAGTGAGGCGTAACCGCTAACGAGCCGCATGTGTGGGCTTTTGAGTCACCCAGGTCTTGAGGTAGGCTAGGACCTCCCGCGCGGTCGCAGTTCTCGCTTCGGCCAGCGCGCCGTTCTTCGTCGACGCAATGACGTCACCCGAGCCCGCGAGAATCACGATGGCAGGAATACCATTCTCGATTGGACCGCCGTACCGCTGGGAGACGTCCAGATTCCTGTCCCAATTGCCCACGTCGATGCTCACCACGTGGAAATTGTCTTCCAGAAAGGGGTGCACCGTCTGGTCCTCGAACAGATGAGACAGGACGATGCAGTCGAGACACCAGTTGGCGCCGAAATCGAGCAGCACGAGCTTACCGTCGGCTTGAGCCTCGGTCAGCGCCGACTGGATGTCCTTGTGTGCGTCCGCGCGCCGGTCATAGGGGCCTTGAGCGCGCGCCGGAGTGTACGCGCCAATAGCGAGTGTCAGGAGCATGCTCAGCGCGAGGGTCTTCATACGTGACTCCATGAATCGACATGTGTGACTGTGGTGAGCGCGGCGAGCCATCGAAGCATGAGCCGATCTCCTGCAACGCGACGGTGCAACCTTGCGATGATTACCGCGCCGCACGTCCCACCGCAAGTGGAGGGTCGAGCACTTGAGGCTTCAAGGGTTTTCGATATCCGCGAGCACCTCCCTTGCGGAGTCGGCGTCGCGGATGTCCACGTGAATCGTCACGGGCCCGGCCGCGACATTGAAGCCGCCGGGGAACCGCCCGAGCCCGATCAAGTCCTGCAGGCCCTCGCCCTGGATCACGAACGGGATGCCCTTGGATTCGAGCGCCCCCTTCGCGAGCGCAAGGGCGACCGGGTTCGCGGTCTGGAAGACGGTGACGAGCCCTGGCGTCATGACCCCGGATACTTCCCCAGATAGAGTAGGAGAAAGCCGACCGTGTCGGTCGTGCCGTGAGCGATCACGGACACCCAGAGGTTGCGGCCGGTGACCAGGTACAGCAGGCCGAACGCGAAACCCCCCAGCCCCGCGCTGATCATGCCCGACACCCCCTGATATCCGTGACCCACCCCGAAGAGAATGCTTGTGACCGCCAGTGCGCCGAGCCACGTACGGGGCGTATTACCCAGCACGCGTGCGATCCGCGTGAGCAGGTACCCGCGATAGACGAACTCTTCGCCGACGGCGGCGAGCGTCCAGGCGACGGCAAGCGAGATGAGCAGAACGTGGACGTTGCCCGCCAGCGGGGCAAAGAGGCTGACGTCCGGGAGCCTGCCCGTCAGTCGAGCGATCGCGGGCTCGGCGACGTAGAGGCTGAAGCCCTGATAGCCAATGCCGGCCCCGATGCCGACGAGCGCGGTGCGACCCCAATCAGGGCGGAAGGCCAGCCCGACGGCGCGCGCGCCTTCGCCGCGCAGCCAGAGAGAAGCGACACCCAAGACCACGAGGAACGGAGTCGCGCTGAACGGCAGGAGCCCGGCGAACCCGGCGGCAAGAATCGCCGTCGCGACGAGGAGCTCCGGGAGGAGGAATCGCTGCGCCCGCAGGGCGTCGCGAAAACCGCCAGGCGTCGCGCCGATGCCCGATGGTTCCATGGAACGTGGAGACTATCACACGGCGGGCCGGCGCACAAACGCGCACGGGCTGCGTCGAGAACTGGGGCGGGAGGACTCGAACCTCCAACTTCCCGGTTAACAGCCGGGCGGTCTGCCAGTTGACCTACACCCCAATGTGCCCTACCACCACCCCACCCACCGTGAACAGCCGACAGAGAACAGACGCACAGACGCACAGCGGTGAACAGACGAACAGAGAGCAGGAAAACGTGCGCCCCCGGAACCAGTCGGTGCCGGGGGCGCGCGCTCACAAAGTCTACACGCGCTACGCCGCCCGGGCCCCCAGATTCGGGAGACTGGCGTTACCGTTGCGATTTGCGCCCAGACCGGCGAACGTCCGCATAGGGCCTACACACTACCACGACCCCTTCCCCCGAGCAAGGGGCGAAGGCGCATCCACATGAAGCCCGACATCACACCCGCCGCCCCCGCCGACCTGCCGGCCATCGTCGAGTTGCTGGCCGCGAGCAAGCTGCCGCGCGCCAGCATCGAAGACCACGTCGCCAGCACGCTGGTGGCGCGCCACGATTCGGGCGTCGTCGGGACTGCGGCGCTCGAGCTGTACGGCAGCGCCGCGCTGCTTCGCTCCGTCGCCGTGGCGACACAGCTCCGCGGTCAGGGGCTCGGGGCAGCCCTCACCGTGGCCGCCCTCGATCTGGCCCGGCGCCGCGGCGTGCGCACGGTGTATCTCCTCACCGAGACCGCCGGGCGATTCTTCCCGAAGTTCGGCTTCACGGCGATCACGCGCGCGCAGGTGGAGCCGGTCGTGTTGGCGTCGCTGGAGTTCACCACGGCCTGCCCGAAGTCTGCGTTGGTGATGGTAAAGCAGCTGTGAGCTAGTGCTTCATCCCACTCTTCTCGGCAAACTCGCGGACCGCGGCTTCCTGCTCAGGCGTGAGCTTCTCCGGGATCTGGACGTGGATCTCGACGTACTGATCGCCCCGCCGGCCGTTTCGCTCGATCCCTTGCCCGGGGATTCGGAACTTCTGACCGTGCTGGGTGCCGGCCGGCACCTTGAGCACCACGCGCTTCCCGTCGAGGGTGCGCACCTTGATCTTCGAGCCGAGTAGCGCCTGCGCCAGATTGATCGGCACCACGCCGATTACGTCGAGTCCTTCGCGCCGGAAGAACCGGTCGGGCTCGACCTGAATCGCCACGACGATGTCGCCGCGCCCCTTGGCGCCCTGGCCCTTCAAGCGCAACCGCGTCCCGTCTTCCGTCCCGGGCGGGATGGTGATCGTGAGGTGCTTCTGGACCCGGACTTCTCCTGAGCCCTGGCAGGTCGGGCAGCGCTGCGCCGGTACCTTGCCCCGCCCCCGGCACACGGGGCACGGCCGCTGCACGGCGAAGCCACCCTGCCCGAATGAGATCGTGCCCTTGCCCTTGCACTCGGGACACGTTGAGAAGGTGGTGCCGGGAGCCCCGCCCGAGCCGCTGCACGTCGGGCAGACCTCGGGCAGCGTGAGGGTCACGGGCACCTTCCCGCCCAGTGCGGCGACCCGGAACGGGATCGAGATCGCGGTCTCGATCTCCTCCTCGTCGTCGAGCGGCACGCCGGCGCCGCGCCGACCGAAGATCGATGAGAACAGGTCGCCCAGTCCTCCGAACGAACCCAGATCGGACAGGTCGAAGTCGGCATCGGGGCCTGGCGTCGAGCCGCCACCGCGCCCGTACCCCTGACCGGCGCCCGCGAACGCTCCGTAGCGCCGCAGCTGGTCGTACTTCTTCCGCTTATCCGCGTCGCTCAGGACGTCGTGCGCCTCATTAATCTCCTTGAAGCGGTCGGCGGCCTGCGGATTGTTGGGATTACGATCGGGGTGGTACTGCTTGGCGAGGCGGCGAAACGCCTTCTTGATCTCGTCGGTCGTCGCCGTCTCGGACACTCCGAGGATCTGGTAATAGTCTCTCTGCGAAGCCATCTACTTCCCGTCCCCGCTCCCCCGCCCTTCGCCTCCCTGCCATTGCAACACGATCACCCGGGCCGGCCGGATCAGCGCGTCGCCCATCCGATACCCCGGCTGCAAGATCGCCCCCACGGTGTGATCCTTCGCCGGATGATCGGCGGGGCGCGTCGTGACCGCCTCGTGCACGTGGGGATCGAACGGGACCCCCACCTGATCGACCCGTGTGACGCCCGCCGCATCGAGCGCCTTCCACATCTTCCGTTCCACCATGTCCACGCCGTCATGGATCGTCTTGGCGTCGGTTTGAGCCGGATCGACGTGCGCGAAGCGCGCCAGATCGTCCAGCGCATCCACCAGGCCTTGCACCAGGTCGGCCTGTGCCCGCTGCCACGTCTCGGTGCGCTCCTTGACCGAGCGCTTCTTGAAATTGTCGTACTCGGCGGCGAGCCGGAGGTACCTGTCCTTCATGTCCGCGAGCTCCCCTTCGAGACGCCCGACCGCCTCGTCCGACGGCTCGATCAACGCCCCGGATTCAGCCTCGGCCGGCCGCTCGGGCGGCTGCGGTTTTTCTGGTTTGTCGTTCATGGCGTTGCGCTTCATAAGCAATCGGTATGCCGTCCGAGATGCGCCGTTTTGGCTGGCCTGGTGGCGCCCGAGTCCGGAAATAGCGACCAGACAAGAACATAGCCGCCTGGGTGGGCCCTGTCGAGCGAGCTGGCGCTTACAGCCGGCCGGTGAGGAAGGTCAGGACGTCGCCGAACGCGGCGTCGCGCTGCGGGTCGTGCAACACCTCGTGATACATCTCGGGATACCAGCGGACAAGGACGGCACCCTTCAGGCTGTCGGCGAAGGCGCGCGCCAGGTGCGAATCCACCACGCGGTCCTCGCCCGCGAGTAGGAACAGGAGGGGCGACTCGATGCGGTAGCCGTCCGCCGGCACGGCGCGCTGCGCCCATTGGATCTCGTGCCACGCGCCGGGGGTCATCACGCCGTGCACGGCCGGATCCGTCGCGTAGGCGCCGTTCACCGCCGGGTCGCGACTCAGCGTGTCGGCATCCAGGCGAGCGGGAACCGGCAGCGTGGGCCAGAGATCGGCACACAGCCGGGCAACCAGCAGCTTCCAGGCGGGTGGACGGAAAGCGAGTCCGAGCCACGGCGAGACGACCACCGTGCCGGCGATGGGGTCGCTCGGTTGGGTTTCCAGGTAGCGCAGCGCCACGAGCCCGCCGAACGACGTGCCGAGCAGCAGCTGGGGGCGGTCGGTCCGGAGGCGCACGACGCGACGGAACGCCTGGAGGTCGCCCAACAGCTGACTGAAGCGCGACAGATGGCCGCGGCGGCCTCCCGAGCGACCGTGACCGCGCAGGTCGAGGAGATAGGTCGAGTAGCCCGCCGCGCACAACCGCTCGCCGACGTCGCGCCACCGGCCCGCGTGATCGGCCCAGCCGTGCAGCCCCAAGACGGCGGCGCGCGGCGCGGCGGCCTCGTACATGTCGTAGACCAATAGCGTGCCGTCAGGGGCGGTAAGCGTGGGCATCTAGGCCTCCGCAAGCAGTCGGCGCAGCAGGTCCAGGCCCGCCTGCGCCGCGCGGCGACGCACGTCGTCGCGGTCGCCCGGAAGCACCCGCGTGAGGGCGCGCGTGGTCGTGTGCCTCCGAGCCGCGAGCCACACGGTGCCTACGGGTTTCTCGGCCGTGCCGCCGCCGGGGCCGGCAATCCCGGTCACCGCAATGGTGCAGTCGGCCGAGAACAAGCGCTGCGCCCCTTCGGCCATCGCCCGCACCGTCTCTTCGGAGACGGCACCGTACGCCTCGAGGGTCTCGAGCGGCACCTTGAGCGCGGCGGTCTTGATCACGTCGGCGTACGCTACCACGCCGCCGATGAAGGTATCCGACGCGCCGGGAATGTTGGTGATTCGCTCCCCGATCATCCCACCGGTGCACGACTCGGCAACACCCAATCGGTGACGCCGCTTGCGCAACGCTTCGAGCAGCACGGCGGCGAGGTCGGCGTCGTCTTCACCGTAGCCGTGCTCACCCACTGCGGCCTTGAGACGTGCCACAACGACGGCGAGCCGCGCTTCCGCGTCCTCGGGATCGAGCCCCCACGCGGTCACTCGCAGGTCGACGCCTTCGACCGACGGCAGGTAGGCGAGTGTGAGGGGCGCGATCTCGGGCTCGATCGGCCCGACGCGCTCCGCCAAGGCCGACTCCGAGACGCCTGTGGTGCGCACCGTGCGTGACCGCACGACCTGGCGGCGGCTGCCCTGCCGCGCGACGATCCGCGGCAGCACCTCATCGACCAGGAGTCCGCGCATCTCGCGCGGCACCCCGGGAAGGAGCACCACGACCCGGCCGCGGCCGTCCTCCACCCACAGCCCGGGTGCGGTGCCGCGGGGGTTCGGCAGAATCGTGGCGCCTTCGGGGATTTCCGCCTGGGTGCGGTTGACGGCCGGCATGGGACGCCCCATGCGCCGGAACCGCGCCCCGATACTAGCGAGCAGGCGCTCATCGAGCACGAGCCGCTTGTCGAGCAGCTGGGCGACCACGGTCTTGGTCATGTCGTCCCGTGTAGGCCCCAGGCCGCCCGTGGTGATCACGAAGCCGGTGCGGTCGAGCGCCTCGGCCACAGCGGCGCGGATCGCCTCGGGCCGGTCGGGGACGGTCGTGCGGCGCGTGATTTCCGCGCCCGCGGCGGCGAGCGCCCGGCCCAACTCGGCGGCGTTCGTATCCACGGTGTAACCGAGCACCAGCTCGGTGCCGATGGTGAGGACTTCGAGCTTCACCCGCCCCTGAACAGCGCGCGGTAGTGGTACAGGTACACGACCAGCGAGTACACGGTGAGGAGAATGGCGCCCGCGAGTGTCACGGCGACCACTGCACCGTGGAACTGATCCCAGAAGTTCCGGAACCAGCCGGCCCACGGATGGGCGGCGAGGGCGTCTTTCCAGGCGAACCAGAACAGGGTCGCTCCGATGAACACGTTCTGCACCACCGCCTTGAGCTTCCCCGCCCCCATCGCCGGGATTACCACGCCTCGCCGCCTCGCGAAGAAGCGGAACGCCGTGATGAGGAGCTCGCGCCCCACCAGCAGCAGGGCCACCCACACGGGGAGGCTGCCCCACCACGGGATCCGGTAATCGACCAGGATCGTGGGGTGCCGCGTGAGCCAGAAGATCGGGATGAGTGTGGCGAACAGGAGCAGCTTGTCGGCGATCGGGTCGAGCAGCTGGCCCAGCTCGCTCACCTCGTTGCGCCGGCGCGCCAGATAGCCATCCACGACATCCGAGGCGACGGCCGCGAGGAAGATCAGGAACGCGATGACCTTGGGCCAGTACCCCTCGATGAAGGGGAGCAGCGCGAGGACCGGCGTGAGGCAGATGCGCGCCAGCGTGAGGATGTTGGGGAGGGTCCAGCGCATGAGACCGCCCCTAGCTCAGCGTCTTCAAGACCAGCTTGCTCACCGTCTTCAGGGTGTCGAACACGCCGTCGCCGCGGACCGCCACGGCCTCGAGGTACGGCGCGCGGCCGATCCACTGGTTGTCGACCTTGTCGACCAGGTTCTCGCCCGCGTGCGTCGGATCGGGCGTGACCTTTTGCTGCGCGCCGTCGTCGATGGGCCACCCCGGGTTCAGGGAGGCCTGGAGGTCACGGATCGGCGCGGCATTCGGCAGGTCGCGCTTGTTGTACTGGATGATGAATGGAATCTTGGTGAGGTCGTAGCCGTACTCCGACATGTTGTCGTACAGGTTCTGCATCGACTCGACGTTCGCCTCCATCCGCTCGATCTGACTGTCGGCCACAAACACGATCCCGTCCACACCTTTCAGAATGAGTTTGCGGCTCGCGTTGTAGTACACCTGACCCGGCACCGTGTACAGATGGAAGCGGGTTTTGAACCCGCGAATGGTGCCCAGGTCCACCGGCAGGAAGTCGAAGAACAGCGTGCGCTCGGTTTCGGTGGCGAGCGAGATCATCTTACCGCGCGTGTTGGGCGACACCTTGCCGTAAATGTGCTCGAGGTTGGTCGTCTTGCCGCCCAGGCCCGGGCCGTAGTACACGAGCTTGCAGTTGATCTCGCGGGACGCGTAGTTGATCATCGACATGGGACGCGCGCCCTCTCAACCGAAGAGTTTGTCAATTTCGTCTTCCGCCCCCTCGAGCAGGCCCTTTTCGGGCGCCGTCGGGCCCGCGCCCACACGATTGAACATCTCCTCGAAGACCTTGTTCAGCTTCTCCACCGCGCCTTTCCCCTTGAGCTTCACGAGGCCCAAGGTGGTGCGCTGGTCGAACAGCACGACCAGGATCACGCGCTTCGCCACGTCGGCGAGGAACATCGACTCCTTCTCCCCTTGATGCACCAGGGAGGCGAACTCGTGCTCGCCGATCATTTTGGCAAGCTGGTCGTTGGCGCTGAAGTCGGCGGCGGTGAGGGAGGCGAAGGCGGTGGCGTCGAACTGCGGCGGGTCGCCGACGGTGGCGACCAGCTGGCCGGTGCGGTCAACGAGCAGCGCGCAGCGGGCGTTCGAGTCCCGGAGATACGCCTGCAAGTGCTGCTGGATCTGCTTGAAGTCGTTCTCGGAGAACGACCAGCTCGCCGCACCCGCCATTACGTCCCCTCGGGTCTGTCGGACTCGGCCATGTCCCGCCGGGCCAAGAGCGCCTGCGCGATGGTCACGCCGTCGGCGTACTCGAGATCCCCGCCCACCGGGATCCCCCGCGCGATGCGGGTCACCCGGACGCCCGTCGGCTTGAGCAGCTGCTGCAGGTAGGTCGCCGTGACCTCGCCCTCCATGGACGGGTTCGTAGCGATGATCACTTCTCGCAACCCCGCTCCCCCTCCGTTCGCCACGCGCTCCATCAACCGGTCGAGGTGCAGCGACTCCGGACCCACGCCCTCGAGCGGGGAGAGCCGTCCGCCCAGCACGTGGTAGCGTCCCCGGAACCGCCCGGCGCGCTCGATGGCCGCCACGTCCGAGGCTTCCTCCACCACGCACAGCAGACTCGCGTCGCGCCGCGGGTCCCGGCAGATCGCGCACGGGTCCTCATCGGTGAGCGTGCCGCACTCGCCGCAGGCCGTCACCCGCGCGCGGACGGTGCGGATCGCCTCCGCCAAGCGCGTGGCGGTCTCCGCCGGCTGCTTCAGCAGGTAAAACGTGAGCCGCTGCGCTGTCTTCCGTCCGATCCCGGGGAGCTTCGCCAGCTCCGTCACGAGATCTTCGATAGCCGACACGGCGGATTATAGCGGCAGCTGAAACGGGAACGGCAGGCCCGAGGCGAGCTTCTTCACCTCCGCCTGGTACAGCTCGGCGGCGCGCTGCTGCGCCTGCGACACCGCGGCGAGCACGAGGTCCTCGAGCATTTCCACATCCCCCTGAGCGATCGCCTGGGGGTCGATCTTGATGGCGCGGATCTGGCCCCGCCCGTCGGCCGTGGCTGTGACAATCCCGCCACCCGCCGTACAGGTCACCGTCTGCTGGGCCAGCTGAGACTGGATTTCCGACAACCGGAACTGCATCTGCTGCCCCAACTGGAGCAGGTTGGATAAATCCGCCATACGTCGAAAGTTACCCCTCGCCGAAACAGGTGGCAAGCTATTCCAATAACTCCAAATCTAACGCGTCTACGGCGGCGTTGAGGCTGGGATCCTGCGCCCGCAGCGTCTTGAGCCGCTCCGCCCGCGCCCCCTCCTCCGTCAGGCGGACGGGCCGCGGCGCGGACCGGTCGCGGCTCGCTCCGCCCCCCGCACCCTCCTGCCTGATGCGCACCGGCCCCGTGCAGTAGCGCGCCACCAGCTGGCTCAACGCGTCCCGCTGCCGCTCGAGCCCCTCCGCATGCACCGGATTCGTGTCGAGCAGCCGGATCGTGACCGCTCCGGCGTCCACGTCGGCGACCTCGGTGACCTGCAGCAGCGCGCCGAGTATCGGGCTTTTCGTGCGAGCGTCGTCAACGATCCGAGGCCAGAGGGCGCGGAGGCGGTCGAGCGTCAACGGACCCTTTTCCGGGGGGACAGCCGGGGAGACGGCCCGTGGAACTGCCGGGGAAGGGGGAACGGGAGCGGCGTCGCGCAGCACCGATGCAGGGCTACTCTTCCCCGGCTCTCCACCCTTCCCCGGCCTTTCCACGGGCTGCTCCACCAGCTCTTTCCCGAGCGCACGGATGACTGCTTCGAGCTCGACGGTCCTGCTCATCATCGCCCACCGCAGCAGCAAGAGCTCGACGGCGAGCCGCGCGTTGCCGCTGGCGCGGAGCTGGGGCTCCGTCTCCGACAGCACGGCCAGCAGTCGCACCACATCGGGAGCAGGGAGCGGGGAGCGGTACCGCTCGATCAACCCGAGCATCGCCTCCGTGAACCCCTCTGGTTTCCCGCCGAGATTCACCAACAGCACGGCGCGCAGGACCTCGCCCGCCCCGGCCACGAACTCGCCGAGATCGGCGCCCGCGTCCACCAGCCGCTCCACGAGCGGAAACACGCCCTTCGAGTCGCGCTCCGACACGAGTCGCAGCAGCTCGCCATAAACGTCGTCCGAGATCAGGCCGAGCACCTCACGCACGCGGGCGGCCGTGACGGGTCCCTCGCCGAACGACACGACCTGGTCGAGGATCGAGAGCCCGTCGCGCATGCCGCCGTCCGCGCTCTTGGCGATCAGGTGGAGCGCCTCGTCGTCCGCGGCGAGCCCCTCCGCCGTGACGACGTGCCGGAGGCGATCGGCGATCGCATGGGGACCAATCCGCCGGAAATCGAAACGCTGCAGGCGTGACAGGATCGGGGCCGCACTCTGCGCGATCTTCTGCGGCTCGGTCGTGGCGAACACGAACACGACGCGCGGGGGTGGCTCCTCGAGAATCTTGAGGAGCGCGTTCCACGCCTCGCGCGTCAGCATATGGGCCTCATCCACGATGTACACTTTGTGGCGGCCCTCCGCGGAGGCGGCGTACATGGCGCGCTCACGCAGGTCGCGCGCGTCGTCCACGCCCCGGTTCGACGCGGCATCGAGCTCGACGACGTCGAGGTTCGCGGCGCCGGTCCAGACGCGAGTGCAGGAATCGCACTCGCCGCACGGCTCACCCGCCGGCGTGCCTGCCGCGCCGCGCCGCTCGCAGTTCAGCGCCATCGCGAGGATGCGGGCCGCGGTGGTCTTGCCCACCCCGCGGGGACCCGCGAACAGGTACCCGTGCGCCACACGGGCCCCGGCCACGGCTCCACGTAGCGCAGCGGCCACGTGATCCTGGACCAGCAGATCGGAAAAGCGCTTGGGACGGTACTTGCGAGCCAGTGCGATCATGGGAGGCAATCTAACAGAATGTGGAATGCGGAAGTCGGAATGCGGAATGGGCCGCGAGAGTTCGCTCGCATTTCCATTCCGCATTTCGCATTCGACATTCCGCATTGAAAAGGAATGCCCCAGGCAACCCCGCAGCGACGCCCGACATCGTTTAGCGCTGCTCCCTGCGAGGGCCTGACGCGGTTCACGAGTGGACGACCTGCGGACCTGGGGCACCGAAAGCTAGCATGCCGGCTCCCCGTTCTCTATGGGCAGCGTACCACGCTCCTCGCTACGGCCGCGGGCAGCCTGACTGCTCGAACCGCCGCTCCACCGAGTCCACGCCGGCGTACAGCGTCTGGTCGCGGGCCGCGTGGGCGGCATCGAGTACCCCGGCATTGCGCCGCGCGGTGTTGTATGCGATCCAGCGGTTCTCCACCGCCGTCAGGCCGCGCGCCAGCCCCGCGCAGGGGACTTGGCCCCGCGCGAACTGGGAGGCCCGCTCGTCGAAGGTTCGTACGACCTGAGTCAGGGAGTCGCCGGCTACGTCGAGGCGCGCGCGCGGCACCGGAGGCGACGGCGCGGGCTGCGACGGAGGTCGTTGCGACGGGGCGGGAGCCGTCGGCGCGGCGGCAGTCGCGGACTGCGTGGCCGGGCGTGATGGAGTCTGTGCGCGGGGCTGCGGGGGAGCGGGAGTCGGTGGCGCCCGCCGGAGCTTTGCCTTGAGCGCGGACACCTTCCCGCTGATGGCGGACACCTTCCCGCTGATAGTGGACGTGATCGCAGACCACTTACTGGTGATCGTGGACCACTCGGGGAGTGGCAGCTCCGGCTGGAACCACCAGTAGGCCCCTGCGCCGCCTGCCGCGGTCAGCAGCACGAACAACGTCACCCACAATCCCCTCCGACGCTTCCCTCGGCGGCGCCGGGGGACAGGTTGCGCCAGCTCCTCGGCGGCCTCAGCCTCCGCGGCGTGCTCCCGGTCCTCGAACTCGTCGGGCCATATGGGCGCGGCCGCGCCTCCCTCGTCCGTGGACATCGGCTCGACGGCGTCCGGCTCGGGCTCCGGTTCCGGCTCGGGCGGGAGGGGGGGCGCCGGACGCGGCGGAGACGTGTGCCGTCGCGGGGGCGGCGGCGCCCGGGGCGGCGGGGGCGGCGGGATGTCCTCCGCAGCGGTGAGGAACTTGAGCTCGTGCCTATCGTCTTCCCGTCTGGGCGGCGAGGCCGGCGGGGCCGGCGGGGGAGGCGGTGGGGGCGGCTGCGGTTTTGCCGACGCCGGCGTGAACCTCGGCTCCGAGGGCGGCTTCGCCGCCGGGGTTCGCAGCGTGGGTGCGGCCGGTGGAGTCACGGGGTTGTAGGCGCGGTGGTTCTTCCACGTCACGAACGAGCGCTTCTTTCCATCCGGGCGGATCGATTCCGGGGCCAGGAGCTCATAGAACGGCAGTGGGGTGGCGAGCCACGACTCGTCGGGGCCGGCGCGGAAGAACCCGGCCGCGGGCTCCTCCGCATCGGTCCCGAGCAGCAACGTCACCTGCCACGGCTCGCCGAAGTAGTGCTCGTGCGTCTCGACGTCGTGCTCGGTGAGGCTCAGCGGGAGCGGCGGGTGTGTGTGGTACCAGCCGATGAGATGCGCCTGCTGTGTTTCGAGCTGCTCCTGGACGCGATCCCACAACCGGGTGATGACGTCGCGCGTGCGGTCGCCGTAGATCGCCTGGTTGAGCCGCAGGGCGGCGTCGATCACCAGGTAGGAGACGTTGGTCTCCGGGCACTCGCACAGGTCGCCGAGCAGGAAGCCCAGGACGCCCTGGCCGGGTCGCGCAGGCGTCGCCACGTGCTCATGGATCGCCGTCAGCGCGGACTGCGACAGGAAGACCGGAAACGGCATGTGACCCGGTCGTTGGGCGCCCCCTCCCGCGCTTTCGGGGCTCCACAGGATCGACCGGGCAACAGGGATCGGCTGACGCAGCGGACCGCCCGTGCTCATCGCCTCAAGATAACGTTCCGCGGCCCTGCGTCATCCCAGTTGCACCCGCTGCGACCGCCGCATGCGGACCAGATCGTATGTCTCCGCCACTTCGCCGCCCAGGAGGAAGAGGTAGGCCGTGTAGTAGACCCACAGGAGAAACAGGAACAACGCGATGATGTTCGCGTCTGAGGCCACGCGGTCGAGGGTGGCGAACCGGGTCACGTACAGCGCGTACAGTCGCTTCGCCACCTCGAAGCCGAGCGAGCAGAAGACGGCCGCGACGAGGGCGGTCCGCCACACGATGCGCCGGCTGGGCAGGAATTTGAAGATGGCGAAGAAGAGCGCGACGCCGAGCGCGAAGGAGATCAATTCAAGACTCAACCGCCACAGCCAGTCGATCGCGAAGCTGCGGCTCACGCTGCCCGCGTTGCGCGCTTCCCAGGTGGCCACCAGCCCGCCCAGCACCAGCAGCGTGCCGGTGCCCAGTACCATGGCGAGATCCAGCAGCTTCGCGACGGGCCAGGAGCGCCGCTCGTCGGTGTCGAACACTTCGTTGAGCGCGGCCCGCAGGCCGCTGAACAGGCGGGTCGAGAACCACAAGAACAGCGGCAGGCCCACGGCGGTCAGCCGGACGCGCTGGCGCACGACGCTCGCGAGCGCGCCCTCCACCTGCGTGAACGCCGTGTCGGGGGCGCCGCCCGCGGTGGAAGGAAGCAGCCGAGCGAGCAGCTCGTGCAGCTCGACCTGCTGGGTCGTGATCTGATGCTGTACGAGGTAGCCGAACGTGGCGAGCAACAGCGCGACGAACGGGATGATGGTGAGGAGCAGGTCGAACGACAGCGCGCTCGCGAGGAAGGGAATGTTGTCTTCGAAGGCCGCCTCAAACGTCCGACGGGCGATGCCGGTCACCGACCGATGCCAGCCGCGCTCTGCCTTCACGCGAGGGGCTCTTCCTCCTCCTCGCGGCTCGCACCCTTGGCGCCGCGGCGGCGGCGCTTGGCCTCGGTCAGCCGCCGCTCGATCGCGACGCGGGCCGTGGGCGCCTCATCCTCTTCGTCCTCGGCGGTGTCGAGCAGCTCGCCGGCTTTCTCGGCCGCGAGGTCGCGCAGGTCGCGCAGCTTGCGCGACAGCTTGGTGCGCGACGCGTCGCCGAGCTCGGGCGCGAACAAGAACCCGAGCACCGCGCCCACGCCCAGGCCTAGCAGGAACGGCCCGAACCCACCCCGCTCGCTCATTCTCCGGCCTCCAGATCATCCGGGGCCGCCACCGCCACCGGGCGCGGCTGCGTGTGTGACTGCAACGGCGGCTTGACGTAGCGGTCGGTCACCGCGCGCGTCCCAGTGACGCGGAGCTGCTCGAAGAGGAAGACGAACGTCTTCTCGAGGTCGGCGGCGATCGCGGCGCGCACGTCCGCCGGCAGGTCCCACATGCGACGCTTGAAGGGACCGATCGCCTTCTTGCGGCTCTTGTAGTAGAACTGCTCCTCGGTATCCCCCTTCTTCCACTCGTCCTTGCACTCCGCCTTCACCCACTCCTGCAGCTCGCGCCGCAGGTCGGCCGGCAGCTGCGGGTGGTCGAACACCATGCTCTGGAAATTGGTCGCGAGGTGGATCTCGATCGCCTCGCACTTGGGGAAGTTGCCGAACGCGTCGGGCGGCAGCGTCGACGCCCCGTGCTGGACCGCGCCGCCCAGACCGTACTTGCTCCGCGCGTCGGCGGACAGCGCCTTGAGGGCATCGAGGTCGATCTGGACCTTGGCGATCGACCCGTCAGGAAGCACCACACCGCCGTGGCTGGTGCCCGTCTGCACGGAGATCTTGCTGATCCCCGCATGGGGCCCGAGGCGCGCGAGCGCGCGCACGTAGCCGTCCATGAAGGCTTTGAGCTCGTGCACGTCGGAGTTCTTGCCACCCACCTCACCGATCTCCGCGCCCACGGACACCGTCACGCCTTCGGGCTCCCGGTCTCGGATGAATGTGGTCAGCTCGGCGGCCCGCTCGTAGTTGACGCGCTGCTGCGCGTCGAGCGTGGCCTGGGAGAGGTCTACCAGGGTGGAGGTGTCGACGTCGATGTTGTAGAACCCGGCGTGCAGCTCTTCCTCGATGAGCGTCCGTATCGCCTGCAGCTCGGTCTCGGCGTCGACCGCGTATTTCTTGGCGTTCACCTGAACGTGGTCGCCCTGGATGAACAGCGGCCCCGTGAAGCCCTCGCGCAGCGCGGCGGCGGTCATCACGGCGACGTATTCGGCGGGGCGCTGCTCGGTGTAGCCGATCTCGGAGCGGGCGATCTCGCAGATCAGGGCGCCCACGTCCAGCCGCTTGGCCGCCCGGAAGACGGCGCGCGCGGAGTCGTAGGAGAGGACGCGGATGTTCATCGCCGGGGTGGTGAAGGGCCGCACTTCGCCGCGACCGCGCGCGAGGTACAGCTCGTGGATCGACGCCGGCCGCACCCCCGCCTGTTGCCCGATCTCCCAGATCAGCCAGCGCGCCTGCTCGCGCTCCTCGGGCGCGCCGAATACCGCCTGGCGCACCAGCTCGTCCAGGGCGGCGCTCTGGCGCGCGGCCGGGCTCTGGAACCGTCGCAGCGTCGCTTCGGGTGCGTTCGCCATCGCTTGCCCTCCCTCCTCGCGACGAATCTAGACCGGGCCCACCTCGATGACCAGCCCGTCGTAGGCCGGCGCGACGCCCGCCGGCAGACTCGCTGCGAGCTCCGCGTGGGGCGTCGCGTGCGTGAGGTGCGTGAGGAAGGTCTGCCGCGCGCCGATTTGCTGCGCCGCCGCGACGGCCTCCGGGATCGAGAGGTGCAAGGGGTGCGGCCGCGGCAACAGCGCGTTCAGCACCAGCACCTCGAGCCCCGCCAGCCTGGCCAGCGCCGCCTGCGGAATCGCTTTCGCGTCGGTGAGGTAGGCAATCGGCCCCACGCGATAGCCGAGCACGGTGCGGTCGCCGTGCGGCAGAACCAGTGCACGTACCGCCATCCCCGCGATCTCGGCTTCGTGGTCGGGCTCGAGGGGCCGCGCGACGAGCTCCGGCTTGCTCGTCCCCGGTTGAGCCGGCGCGCCGTCGAAGATGTACGCGAAGCGGCGCTCCAGCTCGGCGAGCGTGCCCGCCGCGCCGTACACGGCGAGGGGGGCCCGTTGGCGCGCCGAGAAGGCGCGCAGATCGTCGATACCGTGGACGTGGTCCGCGTGGGCGTGCGTGAACAGCACCGCGTCGATGGACCCGACGCCCGCCGTCACGAGCTGCAGCCGCAGCTCGGGCGGGGTGTCGATGAGGAGGCGCCGACCTGCCGACTCGATGAGCGCCGCCGTGCGGGTGCGCCGGTCGCGCGGGTCGGACGATGTGCAGGTACGGCAGTCACACCCGATCTGCGGCACCCCGTACGACGTGCCCGTGCCGAGGAACACGAGCCTCACCTCACACGACCTCGACCTTGAGGAGGTTGGTGGTCCCGGAGACCTCCCACGGCAGGCCCGCCGTCATCACAATGCGGTCACCCGCGCGCGCGTATCCGCGCTTCAGGATCAGGTCGCGCACCACCGCGAGCATCGCGTCGTAGCCCGGCACCCGATCCACCAGGACCGGCGTCACGCCCCACACCAGCGTCAGCTGCCGGTAGGTCGTGGCCTGGGTGGTCACGGCGAGGATCGGCACCGGGGTGCGGAGCGCCGCGACCTTGCGGGAGGTAAACCCGCCCGAGGTAAGCGTCACGATGAGCGGCGTGCGCAGCATCCGCGCCACCGCGCTGGTGCCGATCGCGATCGCGTCTTCGACGGAGACCGTCTCACCGGGGACGAGCCGACGCTCGTCCCGGGTCCCCACCCCCACCGCCGGGCCCTGCCGCTCCATCTCCCGGATGATGCGGTCCATCGCCCGCACCGCCTCGAAAGGGTACTCTCCCATCGCCGTCTCGGCCGAGAGCATGACGGCATCCGTGCCGTCGAGGATCGCGTTGGCCACGTCGGACGCTTCGGCGCGGGTCGGCCGCGGGTGGTGCACCATCGACTCGAGCATCTGGGTGGCGGTGATCACCGGCTTGCCGTAACGGTTCGCCTCGCGGATCAGGCGCTTCTGGACCGCCGGCACCTCCTCGAACGGCAGCTCCACCCCCAGGTCGCCGCGCGCCACCATCACCGCATCGCACGCCTCGAGAATCCGGGGCAGGTCCTCGAGGGCGGTCGCCTTCTCGATCTTCGCCACGAGCTTCATGTCGGAGGGGACGAGCGCGCGCAGCTCGGCCAGGTCCTCGGCCCGCCGCACGAACGAGAGCCCCAGATAGTCGGCGCCGGCGGCGACGGCGTGCGCCGCGTCTTCACGGTCCTTGTCCGTCAGCGCTGGAGCGGACACGTGCAGCCCCGGGAGGTTCATCCCCTTGTGCGCCGTGAGGGTCCCGCCGTCCACTACCCGGCCTTCGACGCGCGGGGCGGCGATCCGCGTGACCTCGAGCGACAAGAGCCCGTCGTCGAGCAGGATGCGGGCGCCCGGCCGGACGTCGGTGGCGAGATCGGCGTACGTCGTCGGCAACTCATCGCCGCGCGCCACGTCCTCCGGCGCAAACACGACGGTCTCTCCGGCACGCAGCAGCCGCGGAGCGGCCAGCTTACCGACCCGGATGCGCGGCCCTTGTAGGTCCACGAGCACCGCCACCGCGACGTCGGCGGCCGCTGCCGCCTCCCGCACCGCGGCGATCCAGCTGGCGCGCAGCTCCGGCGTCCCGTGCGACGAATTCACACGAATGACGTTCGCGCCGGCGCCGATCAGCCCGGCGATGCCCTCGGGCGTCCCCGTGGCGGGACCGAGCGTGGCGACGATCTTAGTGCGACGGATCAGAGCCGTTCCCCCCTTCCCTCTCCTTCATCAAGTTTTCGACCATCATCAAGTTTTCAACCATCATCAAGTTTTCAACCATCAAGTTTTCAACATTCCAGGTGCATGGCCCAACTGTGGAAAACCATGCGCCGGGATCGTCGGGCAAGAGGCCGGACGATGGACTGCGAGCCTGGTCTGGATGGACGAGCTAAGTGGATATCGACTGGTCGAATAGATGACGCACTTCAAGTGGTCTCTCGCTCGGTCGAGCGGCAAGGGCGGTGGACCGGAGTCATGCATAAAGATACGCACACGTGTAACCCCTACCGCACGACCCCGATCTGCTTCTCTTCTAGCCGCAGCTTGAACTCCTCGAGCAGGTGAACCGCCCGGGCGATGCTCGACGCGGGCAGTCCCTCGATGGCGCGGGCCGCGAGACGGCGCTCGAGTTGCCCGGCGCGCAGCAATACCTCGAGGCCATGCCGGGTGAGGGTCACGCGTACGCCGCGGTCGTCCTCCGGGTCGGGCGTCGTCTCGACCAGCCCCTTGGTCTCGAGCCGCTGAATGAACGTGGTGGCGGCCGCGCGAGACACGCGTAAGTGGGCGGCGATCTCTTTGGGGCGGGCCCCGTCCGGCCCACCCTGGTCGACCGCTACCAGCGCCGCCTGGGCGCGGTGCGACAGGCCGTACGCGCGAAACGCGCGGTCCCCCGCCCGCTCCGCGGCCGCCTTGGCGGCGAGGATCGCGTCGGTCAGCTGCAGGGCCAGCTCGGAGCGGTCGGTCATGTGAGTCCGTTACACGTCGCACGTTGCAGGTGATGCGTTGCACGTGCGGTAGTAGTTAATATGTTGATGATTAATATACTAACTACATACCATGTCGCAAGAGCACCGGCATTTCCGCGCAACGTGTAACCTGGAACGTGGGAACGCCTAGCACGTTTCCGTCCAATCCACCGGCGAGCTCGCGCCGCAGCGGACACACTTCAGGCTGCCGGGGTTGCCGGCGAAATCCTGCCGATAGTGACACAGGGGACACACCGCGTAGGTGGTGGCGACGTCACTCCCCCGCCCTCCCAGGGTGGGCCGGAGCACGCCGGTGCGGGCCACGATGCTCCAATGGTCGGGGACCTCCGTCCGAATCGTCACGTCGCCGCGGGGCAGCCGCACCCGCTGCTGTCGCACTTCGACGACGACGTGGCCGTCCGCCTCCTCGACGATGGGATACCAAGCGCCGCGGCGGAGAATGTCCGCCACGTTGTCCGCACAGCGGGCCCAGCCGAGGGTGACACGCATAGGAAATAGCGACCCACATGATACCACGTTTTGATAGATTCCGTTATGCACGACGTCGGCCGAATCGTCCGCTTGCAGATCCAACGCTCCTCGCTCAAGACCGGTGAGAAGCCTACTCGCGTGTACGACCCCACGCCGCTGCTCGCGGTGGACCGCCTGGCGCTCGGACCGGACGGCGCCCTGGGACAGGGGGCGGACGGATCGTGGCTCGTGGACGTGCACCACCGCGCGCACCCGCGCACCAAGAACGAGGACGGCGCACACGGCGTGTCGCTCGGCTTCACATCCCATTATGCGTTGATGCGCGACCGCTTCGGGGAGCACATCACGCTCGGCTGCGCCGGCGAGAACATCATCGTCGAGACCGAGCGTCGAATCGCGCTCGAGGACCTGGAGCGCGGCGTCGTGTTGGTCGCACCTGACGGTCAGGAGCTCACGCGGCTGGAGGTGCTCCAGATCGCGGAACCGTGCCGACCGTTCAGCGGTTGGGCGCTGGGGGAAGTCGTCGAGAGCCGGGTGCTGAAGGAGACGCTGCAGTTCTTGGAGGGCGGAACGCGCGGTTACTACTGCCAGGGATTGGGTTCAGGAATCGTTTCCGTCGGGGACCGGGTGGCGGTGGTCTAATCGGTGTTGCTAGCTCATCTCATCCCACGCCAGCGCTCCCGCTTTCTTGCACCGATCGCAGACCAGCTCCTTCACGTCCGACTCAAACCCTTGCCGGTGGCGGCAGGCGGGACACACGGCGTACGTGAGGGGGAACAGGCGCCCCACCCGTTGAATCTCGCGCGGCTCGCACCGCACGACGCTCCAGCGCTCGGGAGGGTGATAGCGGATCTCGAGGAAGCGCCGATCCACAGGTACGTTGCGCCGGTTCACGTCCAGCACCACGATGTGGCTCGACGAGATGCGCACGACGGGGTACCACGCACCCCGACGCAGCAGATGCGCACCGGGTCTGCCGACCCGGGCCCAGCCTTTGGCCTGGAGCCGCGTGGGTGTCATCGGGCGGAACGGAATGCTCACGCCCTTAGAATAACACGATCGAGGCGCCGCCGGTCGTGACAGCCGTCACAGGCACGACCGACGCGCGGAATGTGACGAGGGACCCCGGCGCGCGGTGAGCCGCGCCGCTCGACCGCCGCTGCCCCTAGCTCAGCCGCACTCCGAGAAGCCGCACACGTGGCATTTGGCGCAGCCCTCGATGAACGCCAGCTGCGATCCGCAGTCGGGACAGGCGCCGATGAAATCCTGCTCCGGGCCGCCGCCCCGAAGCGCGGCCGGGTCTTCCGGCCCCCCTCCTCCCCCGATCGCGTCGCGCACCGCGGCCGTGGCGGCCAGCCCCCCCCCGGGCCCGCCCAGCAGATCCTGCTGGATGCCCTGCTTTTCCTGCATCCACTTTTCGATCGCGATCCCGATCGCGTCGGGAACCGAGAGCACCTTGTTCGGCCCGAGCCCGACAACCCGATCGGACGAGATGCCCCGCAGCTGGCGGTACACCTCGCGCAGGGGGATGCCCGAGCGCAGCGCGAGTGAGATCAGGCGTCCAATCGCTTCGACATCGGCCATCAGCGCGCCGCCGGCTTTGCCGAGCGAGATGAAGACCTCGAACGGCTGGCCCTTGTCGTCCTCGGTGATGTTCACGTACATCGTGCCGAGCGGCGTCTCGACCCGCCGGGTCGCACCCTTGAGCAGATCGGGACGCGAGCGTTTCGCCCGCCGCTGCAGGTTCTCCGCTTCCGCGTCGTGCAGCTTGTCGCGGGTGCGAGCGAGCTCGGCCTCGAGCTCCGCGATCCGTCCCAGCGCCTCCGCCAGCGCGTCCGGCCCCCCCGGCCCCCCGGCACCGGTGCCGGCCGCCTGCGCCTGCACCTTCTTCGCCGTCGAGCCGGTGGAAAGCACCTGCATCTCGCGCGCGCCGTCGCGGTACACGGTCACGCCCTTGCAGCCCAGCTTGTAGGCGTACCGGTAGATCTTCTCGACGTACTCCTCGGTCGCGTCGTTCGAGAAGTTGCAGGTCTTCGAGATCGCCGAATCGGTGAACTCCTGGAACGCCGCCTGCATCTGGATGTGCCACTCCGGCGCCACGTCATGCGCGGTGACGAACACGCGCTGCCACTTCGCCGGGACCTGATCGAAGTGAATGTTCCCGGCGGCGGCGATCTGCTGCATCAGCGCATCCGAGTACCATCCTTCCTGCTTCGCGATCGCCACGAAGTCCTCGTTCACATCGGGCATGATCACGCCCGCCTGATTCCGCATGAACGCGACGGCGAACAGGGGCTCGATGCCCGACGAGCAGCCGGCGATGATCGAGATGGTGCCGGTGGGAGCGACGGTGGTGAGGTTGCAGTTGCGCAGCCTCCGCATGGGGCGTACGCGCTCGCCCTTGGGCCCGCGGGCGCAGCTCGCATCCGGCCCCCAGATCGAATGCTCCCACTCGGGGAACACGCCGCGCTGCTCCGCGAGCTTCTCCGAGGCGGCCTTGGCCTCCTCATCCACGAATTCCATCACGCGGCGGCCCAGAGCCACGCCCTCGTCCGAGTCGTAGGGGAGGCCGAGGCGCACCAAGAGGTCCGCCCAGCCCATGACCCCGAGACCGATGCGACGGATGCGCTTGGCGAGGTCGTCGATTTCGGCGAGCGGGTATTTGTTCGCGTCGATGACGTTGTCGAGGAAGTGGGTGCACAGGTGCACCGCCGTCCGCAGACGATCCCAGTCGACGTCGCCGTCCTTCACGAACAGTCCGACGTTGATCGAGCCGAGGTTGCAGACATCATAGGGAAGCAACGGCTGCTCGCCGCACGGGTTGGTCGCCTCGTAACTGCCGAGCTGCGGCACCGGGTTGTAGTAGTTCGCTCGATCCATGAAGTACACGCCCGGCTCCCCGGTCTTCCAGGCGCCGTGCACCACCTTTCGAAACACCTCGCGGGCGTCGAGCTGGCCCACGACGGCGCCGGTGCGCGGGTGGATCAGGTCGTAACTCTTCCCCTCCTCCACCGCCCCCATGAAGGCGTCCGTCACCGCCACTGAAATGTTGAAGTTCGTCACCTGGGTCAGGTCGTCCTTGCAGGCGATGAACTCCAGGATGTCGGGGTGGTCGACCCGCAGGATGCCCATGTTGGCGCCGCGGCGCGTCCCGCCCTGCTTCACGACGTCGGTCGACGCGTCGTACAGCTTCATGAACGACACGGGGCCCGAGGCCACGCCCATGGTGGAGCGCACCACGTCGTTCTTGGGACGCAGGCGCGAGAACGAGAACCCGGTGCCGCCCCCCGACTGATGGACCAGGGCCATGGCCCGCAGCGTGTCGTAGATGCCGCTCTGGCCGTTCGAGAGCGCGTCCTCCACGGGCAGCACGAAGCAGGCCGAGAGCTGGCCAAGGGGCCGCCCGGCGTTCATGAGGGTGGGCGAATTCGGCATCCAGACCCGAGTGGCCATGAGCTCGAAGAACGTCTCCGCCAGCCCTTCCACGGCCTTGTCGGAGGCCCCGTAGCGGCGATCCGGCTCGGCGATGGTGCGCGCGACCCGCCAGAACAGGTCCTCGGGTCGCTCGACCGGCTTCCCCTCGTCGTCCTTCACCAGGTAGCGCCGCTCGAGCACGGTGACGGCGTTGGGGCTCAGATCGAGTGTGCCAGTGCGGCTGGAAGCAGTCATGCGGGCTCGTTCCTCGCGGAGGTGAGCTTGCTCACCAAACGTGTGGTATGTGTGAATTTGCTGCGCGCAGACCAAACAGGCGCGGAGGGGCAAGGTAGACCGTTGGGCGCGCTCGGGCAACACCTCACGACAGCGCCAGCCCCACGGCACATCCAACAATTCACATCACAAACTTGTTCCAGCGATCGGGAACGCCCCCGCGCGGTGCCGCTTCGCCTCGGCCACGTAGTGCTCCCAGGTGTCTCGGATGCGCTCCCGCAGGGCGTCGTCCACCGGTCGCGTGACACGTGCCGGCACCCCCACCACCAGCGAGCCTGGGGGTACGCGGGCGCCTTCGGGCACGACGGCACCCGCCGCGACGACGCTGCCCGTCCCGATGTGGACGCCGTTGAGGAGCACGCTCCCCATGCCGATCAGGCAGTCGTCCTCGACGGTGCACCCGTGCAGAATGGCGCGATGCCCCACCCCGACCCGCGCGCCGATTCGCGCGGGAAGCCCTTCATCCACGTGCACGATCGTGCCGTCCTGGAGATTGGTGTTCTCGCCGACCACGATCGCGGCCATGTCCGCGCGAAGCACCGCGCCGTACCACACGCTCGCGTGCGCGCCCAGCGTGACGTCCCCCAGCACGACCGCGCCGGGAGCGATGAAGGCCGTCGGGTGGATCTCGATGTTTATTGCCTCACTGGCTGGAATGTCCACTGGACCCACGCGTCTACCGGCTCGCCGTTTTTCTGAGCGGGGTTCCAGCGCAGGGTCTTCGCCATGTCCAGCGCCTCGTTGTTGAACGTGTCGAGGTTGGAGGGTCCGAACACGCGCGCCTCGAGCGTCGAGCCCTCCTTGGACACATGGATCAGCAGGATTGCCTGGCGCGGGACCATCGTCGCGTCGGCGGGCACGGGGATGCGTGTCAGCGAGAGCGGCAGCGGACGTGTGTCGAAACAGAGATTGTCTTGGTTGTAGGCGGGCCCATACTGGTCGCAGGGTCCGGCGTCCGACCCTCCTTCCCCCGACCCGGGCTGTAGCTCGATCCGCACCGTGGATGGCGCACCCGGCGTGATGACCACCTGGCGGTCGTACGGCTCGAACCCGCTCGCCCGCACGGCGAGCCGGTAGGTGCCGGGAGGCACGTCTCCCTGCGAGCCCCGAAACGGCATCCCGTTGAGCGTCACGCGAGCGCCCTGGGGCAGGCCCTGGAGGGTGAGGCGCCCGAGTGTCCCGGGAGGGACCACGCGCGTGCGGGCGCTGTCGGCGTGCGGAGTGGTGCCCGCAACCCGGGCGGCCGTGTCGAGCGCTGAAGAGACGCCGGTGTCGGACAGCAGGCGCTGGGCGAGCGTATCGCGGGGGGCGCCCGACGCGGAGTCCGCGGGCGCGGCCCGGGCGAAGAACAGCAGTCCCTTCTTATACGCGTACAGGCCGGGGGCGCCCAAGCCGATGGCCAGGACGACCACCCAGAGCGCGATCCCGGCGGCGACGGAGCGTTTGTGATGGTCCTCCGCGCCGGGCTTCCCGGAGACGCGCGGCAGGGGCGTGGTGGCGGCGGACGCCATCCGGACTCCCGCGAGCGACGGGATCGCCTTGGTGGCGGCGGTCGCGAGTCCGACGGCGGCGAAGCCGCCCCCCGCCTCGAGCGCCTGCACGAGATCGTCCGCGCTCTGAAACCGCTCGTCGGGGGACTTCGCCATCATCTTCCTGGTGATCTCGAACACGGTGCGCTGGTCGTAGGTCTCGAGCGGCGGGGTGGGGATTTCCTCCATGATGTGCTTGTAGCCGATCGAGAACGAGTCCTCGCCGTCGAACGGCACGCGGCCGGTGAGGCTCTGATAGGCGACCACGCCGAGCGAATAGATGTCGGAGCGCCCGTCGAGCCCCTGGGCGCGCGCCTGCTCGGGGCTCATGTAATGCGGCGTGCCGATGGACATTCCGGTGCCGGTGAGCTTGCCGCCCGAAGCCGCCTTCGCGATTCCGAAATCCGTGACCACCGCCAGCCCGTGCTCGTCGAACATGATGTTGTCGGGCTTGATGTCGCGGTGCACGATGCCGCTCTTGTGCGCGTACGCGAGGGCGCGCGCCACCTGGACGAGGATCTGACGGATCTCGGCCGGGGGGAGCGTGCCCCGCGCGGCCAGCACGGACGATAGCGGCTTGCCGCGCAGGAACTTCATGACGAAGTAGATCACCCGACCGGATTTGCCGACGCGATAAATCGGGATGATGCTGGGGTGCTCGAGCTTGGCGGAGGTACGGGCTTCGCGCTGGAACCGCTCGACGAATTCCTTGTCGAACGCGAGGGAGAACGGGAGGACCTTGATCGCCACGTCGCGCTCCAGCTGCTTCTCGCGCGCCTTGAAGACGATGGCCATCCCACCGCGGCCCAGCTCTTCGAGGATCTCGTACTCGTCTTTCAGCTGTTCCCGCACCAGATCGAGCTCCGTCGCGTCGACCTGCTCGTCGCGCACGGCGGCGACCGGAGTCGTGTGCGAAAGATCCAGTCCGCAGGAGCGGCAGAACTTGCTGGCGTCGTCGTTCTGGGTGCCGCAGCGGGAGCAGTACATCAATTCTCCGAAGGGTCGCGGAAACTTAGGGATTGGTCGGACGACGTGTCAACTCGCGACAGTGCCCCGCGTGCTCAGAAGTCGGAAGCGAGTGCCGCGTACCACTGCGGCCGCCGCGGCGCGCCGGACGGTGGATCGGCGAGCGGTTGCGCGACGCCGAGTCGTACCGACAGGGGAAAGTCGTAGCTCACCGTCATCCGGCCCGCGAGCTCGAGTCCGGCGGAGCGAAGTCGGGTGAGGCGCGGCGACGTCCCGGGCGCCCAGGCGTCACCCGCGTCGGCGAACAGGTTGAGCCACACCTTGTCGACCCCGAGGGGGAGGTGGCCAAGCGCGCGGCCCACGAGTGCGAGCGGCATCCGGTACTCGACGCTGCCCGCGGCCGCGCGCTGGCCGCGCAGCTCGCCCGACGCATACCCGCGGAGCGGAAACGCGCGCGTCGCGCTCAACGATGGCGCGAAGAAGACGTTCACGCCCTGGGGCGCCACCCCACCCACCCGGAAGAGCGTGCCGAGCGGACCGGTGGTGCCGCCTGCCAAGACCCGCAGCGCCAGCACATGATGCGCGAAGCCGCCGACACCCGGTACGCGCAGGTACGCCGCCAGCCGGGAGCGTACCTCGTTCGACCAGCGAGCGGTGCCCGGCTCGTCCCGCCGCCGGTAGGTCGCGGACCACGTGACCCCGTTCTCCGGTGAAATCGAAAGGGCACCCATCACTAACCGCGACAGGGTGAGCGTCACCGAGCCGCCGACGAGGTTCTGCGTGTTACACCCCGAGCAGAAGGCGGCGAGCGAGGTGTCGGGGATCGTGGCGAAGCGCGTGCGCTCGAACTCCACCGCGGCCCGCACGCTCGCCAACGTGCGCCAGCGGCGCGTCACGAACGACGCACCGAGAGCCGCATAGTGGTCGAGCTCCGAGACCGTGAGATTCGGTGCGCTCGGTGGCGATGCAAGGTCCGACCACGACGCCCAGGCCGAAAGGTCGAGCGTCGGGTTGCCCAGCACAGAGGAAACCAGGACGAAGTCGCCCGCGGCGCGGAACGGGTGCGGGGAAATGAACAGGTCCGCGGCGTAGGCGAAGCGACCCAAGGCGTCGGTTCCCGCCGTCAGAGCGCCACCGAACCTTCCGGTTGGCCCGGCGTTCTCGAACACCGGGATCCAGAAATGCGGACGCAGCGACGGCCACATCGTGTAGCCGGTCTCGGAGACCGGCACAGGCGGCGCGGAGTCGAACGGCTGCGGCTCCGCGAACGTGACCGGCCCACCTCCCTCGAGCGCCGGCGCCCGGCGCAGCTCCCAGCCGCGCGCCCTGAGCGCGGCGTACAGCAGGGTGCCGTCAGGGAGCGGCGCCGGTGCGCGGGCGCCGAGCGACTCGCTCGTGATCGGCTGCGCGCCGCCCGCCCCCGAGTCGCGCCAGCGGTACACTTGCGGAACCCCCGTCGGGTCGGCGACGAACCAGAGCTCCCCGCCGGCGGTCCACACCACGTCGGCGATGCTGCCGCTGGTCTCGAGGAGCACCACGGCGGCATCGGGCGAGTCCGCCGGCCAGCGCACCAGTGCCCAGCGGCCGTCCGCGCTCCGGCTGCCGGCCACGCGGCGCCCATCGGGCGATGGCGCCACGTCCTCCCACACCGCGCCGCGCGGCAGAGCCGGTGCGGGCACAGTCGGGCGGCTCGAGCCGGGGCCGAGCGCGATCGCTACGAGACGTCCGCCGCCCCCGGCGGGGGCGACTAGCCGGGCGCCGCGCGTCGCGCGCCGCCATGCCCGTCCCGGGACCCAGCGGTAGAGGTCGCTCCGGATCCGCCACCGGCTCGTGAAATCGAGCTGCGTGACCACCAGGGTGTCTCCCAGCCAGTCGTAGTCCACGCCGCCGTTGACGCGATGGGCGGCCACTGGGCGCTCCGTCGCGGCGTCGACCACGCGGAGCACGCTCGTCCCCTTCCCGTCGTCCCGCACGTACGCCACTCGCCGTCCGTCCGGCGATACGCGCGGCACCGGCTCCGTCCGGAGCAGGCTGTCGAGCACGCGCGCTGCGGGCGGCGCGCCACGCATCGCGGGCAGGTCGGGTGCCGTCCCCCGCGGCCATTCGCCGCCCAGCGTGCGTCCGGGCGCCACGCGCGCCACCTGGCGCCCGACGCGGAATGGAATGAGCTGGGCGGCGGTGGCCTCGGCGAACCGGGGGACCACCGAGTCGCCCACCGCACCGGCGAGATAATGAAAGAAGCGGCTGCCATACGCGTACGGGACCAGTCCGTCCGCCCAGCGCGTGAACAGCGTCGCGTTCCACGGGGACCGCGAGGCCGCCGCCGCCTGGTCCGCTGCGAGCAGCTGGGTATGGAAGCTCCCCCGCACCCGTCCCGCGTTCGTGAACTTGGACTCGTAGTACGTCGCGAGCCCTTCGATCACCCAGCTCGGCTGATACTCGTTCGGGAACAGCCCGGGGGCCCGTCCGAAGACGCGCTGCAGCCCGCCCCACAGCCCGCGCGAGCGGTCGAGGTGAAACACGTGTGCCAGCTCGTGCGTGGTCACAAGCCGGAGCCAGTTGTCGAAGAACAGGAGTCCGTGGTCGCCGGCGGGCGGCGCGGCGAAGATGGTGATCCGGCTCGTGGGAAAGACGGTGGTGAAGCCGTTGGCGGCGTCGATGTCGTCGGCCAACGTGATGTCCACGACGCCGCGCGGCGGGTGCAGCTCCGTGGCGAGCAACCCGTAGGACCGCTCCGCTTCGCGCGCCTGCGTGAGCGCCGCGTCGCGGTAGGAAGGCCGGAAGTGGATGCGGAAGTGGGGCGTGTGCAACGTGCGCCAGCTGCCAGACGGATC
>DATHKX010000190.1:0-64545 GCA_035488835.1 Gemmatimonadales bacterium | reverse complement strand
GACGCGCGACGGCCGCGGCTCTTGGTCGGGGCGCACTTCGACTCGACCGCCCACACGCCCGGCGCGGACGACAACGCCAGCGGCGTCGCCGCGCTGCTCGAGTGCGCCCGCCTCATCGCCTCCCGGAAGCCGCAGGCCGGCGTCGAGTTCGTGGGGTTCGACCTGGAGGAGTTGCAGACGGTGACCGGCCGCTACCGCGTCGGAAGCCACGCCCTGGCGCGAGAGAAGCGGGCGCGGCGCGAGGTGCTCGCGGGCGCGTTGATCCTCGAGATGGTCGGTTACCGCGACGTCAGGCCCGGCACGCAGATCGTCCCCCCGTTTCTCGGGATCGACGTGCCGCGGACCGGCGACTTTCTCGCGGCGGTGGGCGACGCCCGCTCCCGCGAGCTGCTCGAGGCGTTCGTCATCGGAGCGCGGGCCGCCGCGCCGGACCTGCCGCTCGTCCCTTACGCCACCCGGCTGCGCGGCTGGCTCCTCCCGCTCACGCGTCTCTCCGACAACGCGTCCTTCTGGGACGCGCGTTACCCTTCGCTCATGTTGACCGACACGGCGTTCCTCCGAAATCCGCACTATCACCGCGCGACCGACACGGGCGCGACACTCGATTACCAGTTCATGGCGATGGTCACGGAGGCGACAGCGGGAGCGCTCGCCCGGCTGGCTGATGCTGCCTGAAACCGTGCCGGCGTCGCCGCGGCGCGCTCGCCGCCTGGCGCTCCTCCTGCTGGCCGCCAGCCTTGTGCTCGCCGCGGGGGGTGCCCTGTGGTTCCTTCAGTTCGCCTCTCAGGTGCGGCGGGACCCGGCCCTGATCTATCGCGAGCCCGCGACGCTCGACAAGCTGCTCAAGCGGGCGAACGACGCCGAGCGCGCGGGCGACAGCGCCACGGCGATCACGACGTACCGGTTCGTAGTGGCGGTGGGGCAGGGCGCGGGAGCCGACCTCGCGCCGTTTGTCGCGGCGGCTCGGGCGGGGCTCAGCCGTCTGGGAGCCGCTTCAAGCCTCGAGAGATGAGGGCAATCTAGCGCGCCCGGGGCCGGCCCCTATTGTTAGCCCGGTCCCGCCCGGCGCGCGCCGACGGGACGGCACGATATGCCGGGACGCGACCTGATCGAGCGGGTCCGCAAGGCCCTGGGCGACCGCTACACCGTGCTCGCCGCGGTGGGTCGAGGTGGGAACGCGTCCATTTTCGCGGCCAAGGACTCGAGCGGCGCCCATGTCGCCATCAAGGTGCTGCATCCCGAGCTGGCCGTTTCGGTGGCCGCCGACCGTTTCCTGCGCGAAATCCGCTACGCGTCGCAGCTCAATCACCCGCACATCGCGCGGATGATGGACAGCGGCGAGGCGGACTATCTCCTCTGGTACGTGATGCCGTACCTGCCGGGAGACACGCTCCGCCAGACGTTGCAGCGCGAGGTCCGACTCCCAATCCCGCGTGCGGTCACGATCGCCGCGGAAGTTCTCGACGCGCTGGAGCACGCCCACGCGCACGGGATCGCCCACCGTGACATCAAGCCGGACAACATTCTGCTCTCACCCCCTCCGCAGGGCGCGGTGTTGGTCGACCTGGGTATCGCTCGTGCGATCGCGAGCTCGGGCGCTGACCGCGTGACCCGGAGCGGGTTCGTGGTCGGCACCGAGGAGTACATGAGTCCCGAGCAGGCCCAGGGAGCCCCCGACGTGGACGGCCGCACGGACCTCTACTCGCTCGGCGTGGTCCTGTTCGAGTCCCTCGCGGGCCGCCCGCCGTTCTCTTCGCCCAGTGCCGCGGCCGTTCTCGACATGCATCAGCACCACGCTCCGCCCGATCTGCACGGGATGCGGCGCGACGTGCCCAAGGAGCTCGCCGCGGTCGTGGCGCGGGCGCTCGCGAAGTCGCGCGCCGAGCGGTGGCAACGCGCGACGGAGATGCGGGCGGCGTTGCTGCCGTTCAGCGCGGGGGGTGCGTGAGGACCCGCGCGTGGGTCGTCGCGACCGTCCTGGCGCTGCTCGTCGGTCTTCCCACCCTCGTGTCCGCGCAGTGCCCCGACGGGTCCCCGCCTCCTTGCGGGAGGCGCGCGCCGCTCGACACCGCCCGCTACGCGATCCTTCCCTTTGCGCATCGCGAGGGCGGCCAGCAGAGCACGCTCGACGGCGCCGACTGTGCCGAGCTGCTCATCGAGGGCTTCGCGCGTTGGATGGAAGTCCGGCTCGCCGACAGGACGCGCGTCTACGACGCGCTGGCGCGCCACGGCGCGCGCGTTCCATTCCGCATTCCGTTCGACACCGCGGTCGCCATCGCCCGCCGGCTGGGCGCGGGAAGGCTGGTGATGGGGCAGCTGTGGAGCTTCGGTGACACGCTGCGGTTGACCGCGGGCGTGTACGACGCCGCGCGGGGCGGCGCGCCCCTGCGCGAAGTCACGACGCGGGTGCCGGCGAACGGCGCGATCGGGGCGGCGTTCAACGCGCTAGCCGATTCGCTGCTGGGCGCCGATCCTGGCGCGGCACGAGGGTCCGGTGCCGAGCAGACGCGCTCGCTCCGCGCCCTGCGTGCCTACGCGCTGGGAGAACGGGCGATTCGGGAGTGGGACCTGGGCCGCGCGGCGCGGGAGTTCCGGGCGGCGATCGCCGCCGATTCCGCCCTCGCCCGCGCGTACCTGGGACTGGGCCAGGCGCTCCTCTGGACGGCGGATTCCACCGCAGACGGGACGCGCGATCGTACCGTGATCTCTCGTCGCACGGCGGAGTTGCTCGTCAGACTCGGGCCTGCGGATGGCGCCCTGTTGGTCGCCCAGCAAGCCATGTTCGAGCGGCGCTGGCTCGACGCGTGCGAGCGGTACCGCGAGATCCTGGCCGCCGATTCGACAAGCTTCGCCGCATGGTATGGGTTGGCGGAGTGCAACGCGGCCGACCGAGCCGTGATCCCGTACCTCCCCGATACCACGCGGTTCACGTTTCGTGGGAGTTACGAGACGGCCGTTCAGGCATATCGGCGTGCGCTGCTGCTGGCACCGGCGTTCAACCTGACCTTCGGGCGGCGCGCGATCGACCGACTTCCGCATCTGTTGTTTGCCGAGCGCTGGTACTGGCGCGAAGGGTTCGTGGACGGCTCGAATTACTACGCCTTCCCCGAGTTGGCAGCGGACACGATGGCATTCTACCCCGTGCCGGGAGCGGTGGCGGCAGGGGGCGGTTCCGAGCCGCCCAGCCATCTCGCCGCCGTCGCACGGAATCGCCGCATCCTAACGGAGGTAGCGACCTCCTTCGCCAACGCGTTCCCCGAAGAGCCCTTGGCCCATCGCGCCCGGGCGAGAGCCCTCGAGTCGGTCGGGAACCTCGTGGCCCAGGTCGGCGAGCCCCACTCGGCTGGCGGCGAGTTCGCGGAGGCCCAGCGCTTGGAGCGGCAGGCCGGGCAGCGCGTACGCGATGCTGCAGACCGCGTACGGGTGCTGGTCAAGGCGGGCGATTTCGCCGGCGCGCGCCGCTTGGGCGACTCGTTGCTGCGCGTTGCGCCGAAGCCGACCGCCGGGGTTGCGGGAGTGGCCGTGCTACTCGGCCGACCCACCCTCGCCCGCCGCTTCCTTGCGACCGCGGACACCGCGTGGCTGTCGGGGAGCGCGGACAACGAGTCGGTGGCAATCCCGCTCGGGGTCGCGCAGGCGGGACTCACTCTGCTCGCATATGCGGCTGCGGGCGCGCCGGCGGACAGCATTGCGGCGTACGAGCGCCGCATAGCCGAGCGCATGCCCGATATTCCGGTCGCACGTCGCACCGCGACACGAAGCGCGTTGCTGGACGTGCCGGCCGAGCTGGTGTTCGACGCGCTCGGGCTGCGCCCCGCCCACCGAACCGCTCCGCCGGGGCCGCGCCAAGCGATGGTTCTGCAATGGCGCCTGGCACACGGCGACACGGCGTCGGTGCGGGCGCTGCTCGACTCGCTGTCGCGGGCCGGCGGCGGCCGTCTGGCCTCTGGTGAGTCGACACCCGACGGCGTCTACATCGACGCGCGCCTGCTCCTCGCTGTCGGCGACACGGCTACCGCCGTGCGCACCCTCGACGCGCCGCTCGATAGCCTCGTCGCGGTGCATACGGCGACCCTCGAGTACTTGCCCCTGGCAGGATGCCTCGTGCGTATGATGGCGCTCCGCGCCGAACTCGCCGCGGCGCGTGGTGACGCACCGACGGCGCGGCGCTGGGCGAGCGCCGTCGCCGCTCTCTGGGGTGCCGCGGAGCCGGCGCTCCAACCAACGGTGCTCCGCATGTCGAAAATCCTCCAGGCAACGCGGTAATACCCCCAGCTAGGAGGTCGTATGCTGCAAGGTGGACGGGTGGCGTCGATCATGGCCTGCGGTATCGTGGCGACATTCACGGGCGGGTGCCGCGGAGAGTCTAAGCCGCCACAAGACACTCAGGGCGCGTATGCCCCCAAGCCCGCTTACTACATGCCGAACTTCCCGGCAGAGAGCGTTCTCAAGGTCCCCTTGGACCGCATCCGGAAGTATGCCGACAAGCTGCACTTCGAACCGACGCTGGGGGCGGCCGATGAGTTGCCAGTTGACTTCCAGCGAGGCCGGATCGGGACGAAACGAGGGCGACAGACGCGGATCGAGCCAGAGAGCGCGTCGTACCGGCTTTCGGATCAGGAGCTCGCGCAGGGACGCATCATCGCGCGTCTCAGGAGCGAAGCCGAAGTGCCGAGGTTGGGGTTGGGGCCCCGGTGGACCTGGTGGTGGGTGGACAAGAATGGCCCAAGAGGCAGTTGGCGCTCTGTCTTCATCGCGGAATCTGAAAAGCCTGCGTACCGGATCGAGCTGAAGAATTCGTTCGAGTTGATGGAACACGGCAGTGGCTACTGGCACCAAGCCGTCGCCCGTTTCTGGCTGGTGAGGGAAGAGTCGCCGAAAGGCGATCCCATTTGGCTCGAGAGCTGGGGAACGTGCGGCAGCTGCTGCAGGCAGCGTCTGGTGGTGCTTGCCCCGGAGTGAAGGCGGGCCGCTGCCCGCCGACCCGCTGTTCGACCGCCTGGCCCGCGCCCTCGCGGGTCGCTACACCTTGGTGCGCGAGCTGGGCCGGGGCGGCATGGCGACGGTGTACCTCGGCACCGACGTGAAGCTCGGACGCGGGGTCGCGATCAAGCTGCTGGCCCCCGCCACGCGCGCCTACCTCGGGAGTGACCGGTTCCAGCGGGAAGTCCTGCTCGCCGCCCAGCTGTCGCATCCCCACATCGTGCCGTTGTTCGAAGCAGACGAGGCCGACGGCCTCTTGTTCTACGTGATGGAGTATGTGGACGGCGAATCGCTGCGGCACCGGCTCGATCGCCAGGGGCCGCTCCCCGTCGAGGACGCCGTCAGCATCGCGGCCGAGGTGGGCGACGCGCTACAGTACGCGCACGAAAACGGCGTGATCCACCGCGATGTGAAGCCGGAGAACATCCTCCTGTCCCGCGGCCACGCCCTGGTGAGCGACTTCGGGATCGCGAAGCTGATGGAGGAGCGGGGCAGCACGGAGGGATCGCCGCTGACCGGTGCTGGTATCGCGGTGGGCACCGCGGCCTACATGAGCCCGGAGCAGGCGAGCGGCGACAAGCGGATCGACCCGCGCAGCGACGTGTACTCGCTGGCGGCGGTGCTGTACGAAATGCTCGCTGGCGAGCCGCCGTTCACCGGGCCCAGCGCGCAAGCGATCGCGGCACGGGTGGTCAACGATCCGCTTCGACCGATCCGCACCGTACGCCCCGGGCTGCCGGAGCATCTCGAGCGCGCGCTCGCGCGCGGGCTCGCGAAGTCGCCCGCGGACCGGCACCGCACCGCTCGGGCGTTCGTCGACGCGCTCGCGACCCCGCCCTCCCAGCGACGCGTGTCCGCGCGACCGGCCGTGTGGATTGCGACGGCGTGCGGCGCCGCGATCCTGGGGTGGATCGCGTGGCGTGGATCGCGGGGCCATCCGCCGCCCGGGATGGTGCTCGTGCCCGCAGGGCGCTATCCGGTGGGGGGTGGGGGTGTCCCCCGGCGTGACTCGACTACCATCCAGCTCGACGCGTTTTTCATGGATTCGGCGGAGGTTGGCGTCGCCGCCTACAGGCACTACCTGGACTCCACGCGAGCCGTTCCGCCGTGGGCACAATTGCCGCCGGATCAATGGCCGGTGACCGGCGTACTGTGGTCGGAGGCAACGGCCTACTGCGCGTGGCGGCAGCGCGGCGGCCGCCTGCCCACCGAAGACGAATGGGAGGCGGCCGCCCGCGGACCGCACGGCTACCGGTATCCCTGGGGCGATCGGTGGGAGCCGGGCAGAGCCAACGCCGCCTCGCTGCGCGACGGCTTCGCGCCGGCGGGAGCGAGCAGCCTCGGGCGATCGTGGGTGGGTGCGGTAGACCTGATCGGCAACGCGTGGGAATGGACCGCGGCCGCCGCCCCCGACGCGCGGGGGCAGCCCGGTCACATCATCAAGGGGGGAGCCTTCGACACGCCACCGGAGAACGCGACCGCATCATATCGCGCGGTCTTCCCGGACCGACGGGACTGGCTCGGGCACACCGGGTTCCGCTGCGCGCGCAGCGTCGCCGTCGTGCCAGAGCGCGCGGCGGCACCCACCAGCGTTGCCGTCATGTACTTCGAGACCCCGGACACAGCGACCGCATACGTCGCCGACGGGCTCACTGAGGCGATCATCACGAGCCTCGGCCGAGTCGAACGCCTGAGCGTGAAGTCCCGCAACGCCGTGCGCCGCTTTCGCGGGGCGGCGGATGATCCGGCGACGCTGGGACGCGCCCTCGGCGTGGCGTATCTCGTCAGCGGCCGCGTGGGGCGGCCCGGTCGGGGCCAGAGCCCCGGAGTCACCGTCGAGTTGCTGCGGGCGTCTGACGGGATGCACGTCTGGGGAGGTCAGTACGAGGGCCGCGACACAGCGCTGCAGTCGATTCCGGACGCCGTCGCGCGCGCCGTGGCGACCACCATCACCGGCGCGCTCCGGCCCGTCGAGCGGACGGCGCTAGCGAGCCACCCGCCGCGCGATCCCGCAGCGTACGATCACTTCCTTCGAGCGAACTACCAACTCGCGCAGCGGACCCCGCGCGCCGTGCGCCGTGCCATTGACCAGTACGAGAGCGCGGTGCGGCTCGACCCGCAGTTCACGCCTGCGCTCGCCCGGGTGGCCGTCGGTTACGGGCTGTTCCTCGACTGGGGGTGGGAGTTTCCCGACCTGTCGCCAGAGGCCGTGCTGGCCCGCGGATTCGACGCGGCAGACCGCGCCGTGCGGCAGGATTCAGCCTCCGCCGACGCGTGGATGGCCCGCGGTTTCCTCCTCAGCTTCCGGAACCCGCGCACCTTCGCGGGGGTGCTCGAGGCGCTGCAGCGCGCCATCGGGCTCGATCAACGGAACGCGGAGGCACATCACCAGTACGCGATGGCGTTGCTCTGGCTGGGCCGCGACTCCGCCGCCGCTGCCATGTACCACCGGGCGCTCGACCTCGAGCCGGAGCGGTCGATCACGTTGTTCAACCTAGGGCGTGTCGCCGCGCGGCAGACCCGTTACGCGGAGGCCCGTCGCTGGGCGGACAGCGCCTTGGCGATCGACCCTGGAGCCGACTATGCCTACGTGCTCCGGGCCGTCTCCCAGTTTCGCCTCGGCAACCCCGCCGAAGCGCGTGCCGATGCCGAGACGGCGGCGCGCCTGCGGGCGGGATTCCGGGTGCCCGGCGAGGCCGTCCTGGCGCTCGTGGAGCTGCAGGCCGCCGACACGCTGGCGGCGCGAGCCCGGATCGAGCGCCTGGAGCGCGAGATCCGCTCCGCGGGGCTCCCCACGATCACTGACGCCGCGTGGGTTGGACACGCGCTCGTGGCCCTGGGCCAGTCGGATCGGGCGCTCGGGCTGCTCGAGCGGGTTCGCCCGCGCGGCGCGCGGCTGTGGTTCTACCTTCGGGCGCCGGAATTCAACGCCATCAGATCCAATGCGCGGTTCGCGAAGCTCCTTGCGGAGTCGGCGCCCGAATGAGGCGGGCGGTCGGGCGGTCGGCAGGCCGGCTGGTGGCCGCGTTACGGTCCGCCGGTCCACCCCTCCGCCTGACCGCCGTGCTTTTCCTCGCCGGCTGCGCCCCACAGGCCCGCCGCGTGCTCCTCCTCGACCTCGCGCTGTCGGAGCCCGCCTTGCTGAACAGCACCGTCCAGCCCTGGCGCGACGAGGGTTATGCGGTGGAATACCGCCGCTTCTATCCCCACCTCGCGCGCGCGGACCTCGGGCGTTATCGCGTGCTGCTGTTCCTCCTGGGCCGCGAGCCTGAGGCTCCGTCGGACGCCCTCACCGCCGGCGACCTCGCGCTGCTCACCGAGTGGGTGCTCCGGGGCGGCGTGGTAGTGCTCGGCTACGATGCGGACGGAGAAGGGTATCTCGACCGCTGGACGGCGAACCGCTGGCTCGAGTACGCAGGGACGGGGATCTCGATCGGCGACCGACTCCTCGAAGACACGACCGTGCGCACTCCCACCACCACGGGCCGCCCGCAGCCGTGGGCCGAGGCCCGGGTCCTGGGCGACGAGCCGCTGGGCTCCGTGTTCGACCCGTTTCCGCTCGACCGAAACAACGTCGTCGCGACGCGCGACTCCTCCCAACTTCTCGCTGTGACATCGCGGCACGCGTTCGTGCGAGCACCGCGTACGCCCGCGTCCCGGCCGCGCGCCGGCGTGGTGGCGGCCGCCCGGATCGGCCACGGGCTCGTGGTGGTCATCAGCCGCCACGCGCTCGGCGCTCTGGGGCCGCAGTTCCGGTCCACGACCGCCCCCGTGCAACAGCTCGACGCCCTGGAGCGGACGCGCGAGTTCCTCCGCGCGCTCGCCCGCTGGACCCGACGCCCGGCCGAGTGGGCACACGTCCCGCCCGCCGGGCGCGGTGTGACGTTCTCCCTGGCGCAAGCACCCGTTCCCATCGAGCTCGCGCCCCCGGTCATGACTCCACCGGGCGGCGTGGACACGATCGAGCTCCCCCTCGTTCCGGATCCGAAGCTCGCCCGCGCCACGAACACACCGGAGTGGCTACGGCAGCAGGGCATGCGGGTGCTGTGGACGCCGCTGTTCGCGACCCGTGAAGGGCGGCGCGCCGTGCGCTCGGGCGCCTCCCTCGATTCGCTCGTCGTGTTGCTCGATGCCGGCGGGTTCAACCTGCTCGCCGGCGACGCCGGCCCGGAGAGCATGGACTCGCTGCACGTGCGCTGGGAGGAGCGCGACGCCGTGCGCCGAGCGTGGGCGGACGCGGTGAAGCGGCTGCAGCCGACGAGTGTGGCATGGATCCCCCTGCTGGACTACGGCAACGCGCGCCACGCCGCTGCGGATTCGTCGCGGGGGGCGCGCGGCGAGGCGCTCGCCGCCCCGTGCGCCCTCGACTCGATCCTGTGGGCGGATGGCCTCCCATCGGCGTACGGGGCCCTCGGCCGGCTCGCTGCGGATCAGCGCACGCTCGTTATCGCACTCGGTCTCGACATCGGTGGACCGCGGAGCTACTCGATGGGCCAGGAGTTCTGCGACGCGGCATGGCGGCGCGGGCTGGCGGTGCTCATCCGAGGAGGCGCGGCAGGGGGGGGCTGGGACTCGCTCCCGCACGCAGCCCGCTACCCGGCGCTGCGCGACGCGGGGCTCTTGCCCCGGTACTACCGCGCCCTGGAGGACGAGGTCGCCGCCCGCGCCGCTGGGCTGCGGGACCGGGTGTTAAAGCAGCGGCGCGATCTTTACTTCGCGTTCCGGCTGTCGCAGCCGCCGGCCGACTGGTTCACGCTCGGGTTGCTCCGTGGCTTCGGACTTCCGGACCGGCCGCTGCTCTTGTTCACACCAGAGGTCTGGACGCGCGACCTGCTCGCGCTCTACCGCGCGCGCGGCCTCAACCTGGTGCACGCGGTCGCGCTCATCCCGCCGTCGCTCCGGGCGCGCGACTGGTCGGGAGTGAAGCAGCTCGTCTTCGGCGAAAGTGACGGGTTCTGGCTTGCGCCGGAGGAGCCCGCCGGCCCAGCCGCGGGCAGGCGCCTGGCTCAAGACAGCCTGGGCCGCCTGCTGCGGAGGCTCGTTCGCTAGCGGAACGGGGGCGAGGCTTGCCCTGACCCTTCCAAGACCGGTAGTTTTCCTGCCGGGTGGCGGTAGGGCGTGATGGTCGCGGCATGCCGGATGGAGTGGCATGTTGAGGAAAGTCCGAGCTCCAGAGGGCAGACTGCCAGGTAACGCCTGGGCGCCGTGAGGCGACGGAAAGGGCCACAGAAAACAGACCGCCCTTTATCCAAGGGTAAGGGTGAAACGGTGGGGTAAGAGCCCACCGCGCGCCTGGTAACAGGCGTGGCACGGTAACCCCCAGTCGGAGCAAGGCCAAATAAGCAGCGAGACCCGGCCCGGGTCGTCTGAGCTGCGGGTAGGCCGCGTGAGGTGGCTGGCGACAGCTATCCCAGAGAGATGACCATCTGCCCGCTTCGGCGGGCAAACAGAACTCGGCTTATGGCCCTACCTCCCACCTCTCGATGACCTCGCCGTTGAAACCCTACCCCGCGCAGTGGGAGCAGGTCGCGGACCTGCGGGTATTCCGGACGACCACCCAGGAGTGGGAAAAACTCATCGGGTGGCGCGCCGACATGCGGAAGCGCGGTTGGAAGCTGCTGCGCGTCGCAAGTGAAGGGACCGAGATGGTCGCTGTCTTCGGCCGGACCAAGGGCGACCGCGCGCCCGCGTCGGGTACCGCATAGGGAGCGCACCATGATTCGTCGGCTGCTGCTCGCGGGGGCGGCGTTCACCGCCGCCTGCGCCACAGGGAGTCGCGGGACGCCCGCCGTGGCGGACCCCGCACTCACCCCAGCCCCGGGCGCCCCGACGACGGCTCCGGCGGCGGAGGCGCCCTCCGCGCACCATGCCGACGTCGTTCGCTACGGACCCAGCGCCCTGCGCTACGTCGTGCACCGGCGGCTCCACATCCAGCAGGCCCTCGGCGATCAGACGCAAGCCCAGGACGTCGGTGCCCGGATCTTCGTGGCGACGGCCATCACGGGGCCGGCCGACAGCATCGGCTACCCGGCCACCTTCCTCGTCGATTCGATCGTGGCCGACTCGGGAACACCGCCGCCGATCGTGGACAACATCACCAAGGTGCGCAAGCTCGTGTTCGCGGGACGGGTGGCACCGCGCGGCGAGTTCGTGAACGCGCTGGCGTCGGACAGCGCGGTGGCGCAGTCCGTGGTCCAGCTCCTCGGGAACTTTCGGGACTTCCTGCCGCGGCTGCCCGTCGGCGGGCTGAAGCCCGGATCCGCCTGGACCGATACGGTCGAGACGAGCCAGAAGGGGAGCGGCTCCGAAGTGTCGCGGCGCGCGATCACGCTTTCCACGGCGGCCGGGTGGGAGGACCGCCTCGGTACCCGGAGCGTACGGGTGGAGGGGAGCCAGACCTACCGGGTCGCCGGGGGCGGAAAGAATGCCGGGCAGCCGTTCGAGCTCTCCGGTGCCGGAACGGGCAGCGGGGTAGCCTACATCGCCGCCGACGGCCGTTACCTGGGCGGTGAGTCGCAGGACTCGACCACCCTGACGGTGCGGCTGCCGGTGCAAGGCGTCGCCGTCCCGGTGATCCAGGTGACTCGAACGACCGTCGCGGTGCTGCCGTAGTGGGCGGACGGTCGGACCGGCAGACGGTCGGACTGTCGCTTCCGCTCCTGCTGCTGGCGTCGGGCGCGCTCGCCCAGGTCGCCCCGAACAATGCGACGCTGTATCTCCATCCCACCGATGTCAGCGATGCGCGCGCTCTGTGGGTAAACCCGGCGGGGCTCGGCCACTTCCCGGAAGCGTCGGTCCACCTCGACCTCACCGTCGGTGACCCCGGAGCCAAGGGGCGGCTGCGGCAGCTCACCTTTGGTCTCAACTCCCGCGGGTTGTCGCTCGGCTACCAGCGAGATCTGTTCGGCACCGGACAGCGGGGGCACACCTACCGGTTTGGATACGCCGGGGGGCGCGGGGGACTCGCTGCCGGGTTCGCGACGGTGCTATACCGGGGGGGAACCTCGAGCACCGGCTGGGACATGGGCATCCTGTACGACTGGACGCCGGCCCTGTCGGTGGGCGGCGTGATCCAGAACATCGGACGGCCGGTGGTGCGCGATTCGACGCTGCGCATCACATACGTCCCGAGCGCGACGCTGCAGCTGGCCGGGCGGCAGATTGTCCTCTCCGCGCTCAGCCGCCTCACGTCCGATGGGGTGGCGGGCTACGCCTTCGGTCTGCGCGGCACGCTACGGGCCGGGACGTCGCTCCCCATCGGCCTGCTCGCGCGCCTCGACACGGACCGCTCGCTACGCCGCAGCAATCTCGCGTTCGGCTTCTCGCTCGGCGGTGAAGACATGGCCGGTCTGGTCGCGATGGCGCCCGGCGATGCCCACGGGATCGATGCCATCAGCCTCTACGGTGTGTCGACGCGGCGCTTCACGAGCGGTCGGCACTCGGCGCGCTAGTCCTCGGCGATCAGTTTGCCGAGTCGGCGGGACAGCTCGTAGACATCGCGGAACGATAGGTGGCGAAACACGGTGTCGCGGCGCGCGCGCGGCAGTGTAAGGACCATCTGGAACGAGAGCCCGCCCCGCAGCACCGCCCCATAGCGCACCTGGACGGAATCCCGGCGATAGGCACGCATGCGGTGTGGCGTTACCACCGCCACGCCCCGGCGCGCCACCAGGAGTAGCGTGGTATCGTCGGCGCCGCCGGGCGAGAAGAGGTAAAGAGCCGCGTCTCCGGGGGCGAGCGCACCCTGGCGCCTGAGCGGTTGGGCGAGACTGTCGGGAATGGGCGCCCGCGCCGACAGGCGGGGTGGCTTCGACAGGACCATGAGCGCCCCAAGGAGGAGGCCCCCCACCACTGCGAGGCCCACGAGGGCGTGGAGGGCCCCGGACAGGACGGGAGAGCGCATCCGCACGCTGTCCTGCGCTGCAGTGGGGAGGGCGTCGACCAGAGCCTGGCTCAGCTCCTCGGCGGTCTGGAAGCGTTCTGCGGGGTCCTTGGCGAGTGCGCGGTCGACCACCGCGGCGAGCGTGGGCGGGATCTCGCTCCGGTGCTGCTGGATCGGCACCGGAGTAGCGGTGGCCTGCTTCATGAGGATCGACTGGGCGGACTCGCCGTCGAACGGCGGCACGCCGGCGAGCATCTGATACAGCACGACCCCGAGCGAGTAGATGTCCGACCGGGCATCCACGTCTTCTCCGGTGGCTTGTTCGGGACTCATGTAATGCGGGGTCCCGACCACCATGCCTTCCGTGGTGAGTTGGCTGGCGGACGCCTCCTGCGCGGCCTTCGCGATGCCGAAGTCGGTCACGAGCACGTGGCCCGAGCTGTCGAGCAGGATATTGTCGGGCTTCACGTCGCGGTGCACGATTCCATGCAGGTGGGCGTGGCCGAGCGCGTCCGCCACCTGCCGCGCGATCCGGGCGGCGTCGCGCAGCGAGAGGCGCTGATGCTTTTCGAGCAACTGGCGGAGCGACGGCCCGTCGAGGCAGCGCATGACGATGAACAGGACTTCGTTCTTGTAGCCCCCGACCTTGTAGATCGGCACGATGTGCGGGTGTTCGAGCCGCGCGCTCGTGCGAGCCTCGCGCACGAACCGCTCGGCGAGCCCGGGCGAGGGCGTGAGCCCCAGGTCGAGGACCTTTACGGCGACGTCGTGGCCCAGGGTCTGGTCGCGGACGCGGAACACGGCGGCGAACCCGCCTTCGCCCAGGACATCTCCCACGGTAAATTGTTTGCCGAGGGCTTTCTGGAGGCGGCGACGCAGCGTGGTGAGATCGAGCGACATGGCGGACGCGAAACCTAGGAAGCTGCGCCGCGCGGCGCTAGGGACGGCCGGCGTCGTCCTCGTGTGGCTGTTCGCGCTATGGCCGCCGCCCGTGTGGTGGCGCGATCACTGGCCCCGGGAGACGGCGATGATGCGAGAGCAGGCGGTCGGGGGTTCTCAGTCCGCCCGTCCGGCCGTCCGGCCGACCAACCTCGAGAGCATCTCGCCCGTCCTCCAACGTATGGTCATCATCGCCGAGGACTCGCGGTTCCGTTCCCACGTCGGGATCGACCCCGCTGAGATCGCGGATGCGCTGGGCGTGGACGGCGCCCACGGGTTCTGGTCCGCCGTCGGCGCGGCGTGGCGGCACCGCGACCGGCTACGGGGCGCGAGCACCATCACCCAGCAGCTCGCCAAGAATCTGTATCTCTCCTCCTCGCGCAATCCGCTCCGCAAGATAAAGGAAGCGGTGACCGCGCTGCGTCTCGAGCTCGCACTCTCGAAGGACCGGATTCTCGAGCTGTATCTCAACGTCGCGGAGTGGGGGCCGGGCATCTGGGGCGCCGATGCGGCGAGCCGCGCGTACTTCGCCGTGCCGGCGTCGCGCCTCACCCAGGAGCAGGCGGCCGAGCTCGCGGCTACGCTGCCACATCCGCGTACCTCGAACCCGACGTTCCGTCCCGAACGAACGCTCGCGCGGCGGGGACTCATCCTGGCCCGGTATCACGGGGTGAACGTGTACATCCCACCGGAAGAGGAAACAGATACGATCCCGGTGCCGACCGTCCTCCTGCCACCGGTGGACTCCGTCCAGATCGACAGTGTCGCTCCGCTGGACAGTACTCAGGACAGTCTCACGGCTAGGCGCACAGACGCACGACAGACTAGACGCACAGACGCAACAGACGCGCAGGGGAGAACAGCGGACAGTAGTCGGGACAGCACACCCTGACCACCGCCACCTGTTCACCCCTGTGCGTCTGTGCGTCTAGTAGTGCAGGTCCCCGCTTTAGTCGACCAGCCGCAGGGGCATGACGAGCGCCATATAGCTCGCCGGATCATCCCACCCGACCGGCTCCACGGTGGCGGCGCGCTCGGGGGCTTTGAAGGTGAGCCGCACCTCGTCGGTGGGCATGTATTTGAGGATCTCGAGCAGGTACATCGCGTTGAACCCGATCTCGAGCGGCTCACCCTCGTAGGTGACCGCGAGCTCGTCCTGCGCTTCGCCCAGGTCGGGTGTCTGGACCGAGAACTTGACGGCGCCGCCGGAGAAGGCGAGCCGGATCCGGTGGGTCTGATCGCTCGCTACCACGCTCATGCGGCGCAGTGCGGCGGCCATCGACGCTTTGTCCACCGTGGCGAACTTGTCGTTCTCGCGCGGGATCACCTGCTCGTAGTTCGGGTACGGCCCTTCGATCAGGCGCGAGAATACCAGCGTCCCGCCCGCCCGGAAGCCGATGTGGTTGTCGCTGCGCGCGATCTCGAGGGCGTCCTCGGCCGCGAACAGGCGACGGATCTGCTCGAGCGCCTTGGGGGGCACGATCAGGTCGGCGGTCGAGCCGCCCTTCGCCGGAACGTCCATCTTGGCGAGCCGGTGCCCGTTGGTCGCCACCATGCGCATGTGGTCGGGCCGGAGCTCCCACAACACGCCGTTCAGGATCGGCCGGCTCTCCTCGGTCGATGCCGCGAAGGCGACGTGCCCCACGAGCTTGTGCACCACGCCCGCCGCCGCGTTCCACGCCCCATCGAACTTGACGACGGGGAAGGACGGAAACTCCTCGCGCGGCAAACCGAGAAGCTTGAACTTCGAGCGGCCGCACTCGATCGCGACGCGCGACTCGCCCGCCGCCGTGAACCGCACCGGCCCCGGGGGCAGCTCCCGCGCGATGTCCACGAGCTTCTTGGCCGGCAGCGTCACGGCGCCCTCGGCGTCGACCTCGGCCGGCACCGTCGTCGTGACCGCGATGTCCAGGTCCGTCCCGGAGAGCCGGAGGCCCTGCTTCGTCACTTCGACCAGGACGTTGGCGAGCACCGGCAGGGTCGTCTTGGCGGGGATCGCCGCCGCGACTCCGCTGAGTCCCTCCTGCAGCTGCTCTCGCGTGATCGTAAACTTCATCCGTCCCGTCGCCTTCCGCATTTTTGTGGACTAAGAATCTACTACTGTACTATGATAGAACTACTAGTAGTAGTAGTAGAGAGCGGGGAAATGTTGGCGGTCAGCCTAACTGGTGTCCAGCGAAGCGACTCGGGTCCCGCCGTCGTCCAGTCCGTCTGTTGGGACTGTTGGTATCCCGGGCTTTCCCCACATCTCCGTGCGCTTCCCACACCCGCCCACACCGCTCGCTCCCGGATGTTGGCTACAGTGCGGACAACTCCTGGCGCGCCATTTCGACGCGCTCCTTGAACGTCCGGTCCCGCATCATCTGCCGCTCCACCTTGTCGACCGAGTGGATCACGGTCGAGTGGTCCCGTCCCCCGAACGCCTGCCCGATCTCCACCAACTGCATGCTCAGCATATTGCGCGCGAGGTACATCGCGACTTGCCGCGGGACCGTCAGGGTTTTGGTGCGTGCCTTTGAGCGCAGCCCTTCGGGGGTCACGCCCCAGCGGCGTGCCACCACCTCTTGGACGCGATCGATGCTGGGCGTGGGCTGCGCGCCGTAGCCCGACGCGTCTTCGCCCTGGCGGATCTTGTCGGACAGGGCCTCGCGCGCCAGCTCGATGGTGACCTCGCGGTTCTTGAGCGACGCGAAGAGGAGCAGCTTGATGATGCACCCCTCGAGCTCCCGCACGCTCGAGCGGACGTGCTCCGCGATGAACCGCAGCACGTCGTCGGGAATCGTGAGCTCGAGATGATCCTGCTCCGCCTTCTTGCGCAGGATCGCGATGCGGTGCTCCAGGTCCGGGTGGCCGATGTCGGCCACCAGGCCCCACTCGAACCGGGAGATCAGCCGATCCTCGAGCCCCGGGATCTCCTTGGGAGGGCGGTCCGACGTGAGCACGATCTGCTTGTGCGCCTCGAACAGGGCGTTGAATGTGTGGAAGAACTCTTCCTGCGTCATTTCCTTGCCTTCCAGGAAATGCACGTCGTCCACCAGGAAGAGATCGAGGTCGTTCCGGTAGCGGCGCCGGAACTCGGACATCGTCCGCGCGTGAATCGATTCGATCACTTCGTTGATGAACTGCTCGGCGCCGAAGTAGTGCACCCGCGTGCCCGGATACTTGGCGAGGACCGCGTGGGCCACCGCCTGCATGAGATGCGTCTTGCCGAGGCCCGTGGCGCCGTAGATGAAGAGCGGGTTGTACGTCTTGCCCGGCGCTTCCGCGACCGCATGCGCGGCCGCCGCGGCCAGCTCGTTCGACTTGCCGATCACGAACGTCTGGAACGTGTAGCGCTCGTTGAGCGGCGTGGTCGGGACGCCGGACTTGTCGACGGTCGCCGGCTCGCGTGGCGCCACGAAGAAGTCCATCTGAGGCCGCTGCTGGCGATCCTCCTGCACCCGGAACACGACCGCCGTGGGCCGCCCGAACACGCGCTCGGCCGCGCGCGCCAGCACGCTGGCGTGCTTCGACTCGTTCCATTCGACGGCGAATTGATCGGGAGCTCCGACGATCAGGCGACCGTCGTCCAGCGCGATCGGCACCGCGGGTTCGAGCCACGTCCGCACCGTAGCGTCGGGGAGTTCGCGCCGCGCCTCGTCGAGGAGTCGCTTCCAAGCTTCTTTAGTTGACTGCTCCATCCACGAATGACTCTGAGGTGGGACGTCCTGCAAGGGCGGCCCGAAAGTACGCGGCCCTTGTGGAAAAGTCAACCTTGACCGCCGCGCCGGCGACGGTGTACGTTTCCCGCCTCTCGAGAGGAATGTATGGGTCCGACGTATCGCCCGCGCAATCGGCGGCGCATCAACAAGCACGGGTTTCGCGCGCGGATGAAAGACGTGTGGGGTCGCGCCGTCCTGTCCCGCCGGCGGAAGAAGGGGCGCAAGCGCCTCACCGTCCGCCTGCCGTCCAAACACCGGAGTCACTAACGGGAGAGCGGTTCCCGCGGCGCGTGCGCCTGGCGCGCGGCCCGGAGCTCGCTGCCTGCTGGGAACAGGGTCGCCGCTTGCGTACCCCGCATCTCGACCTGGCGTGGCGCCCGAGTCCGCTGGGCCACCCGCGGATGGCGATCGTGGTGCCCCGCTTTCAGTTCACCGCGGTGGCCCGCAACCGCTTGCGTCGCCGCTTGAAAGAGATTCTCAGACGCTACCCCGTCGCCTCGCTCCCCGTCGTCGATCTCGTCGTGCGCGCGAAACGCACCGCGTACGCCGCGCCGTTCGCGCAGCTGCGCACCGAATTGACGACGAGCGTGACGCGTATCACGTGAGTCTCCAACGCTGGCCGCGGCGCGCTGTCATGGCGCTGATTCGCGTCTACCAGCTGACGTTGGCGCATCTAGTGTTCACGCAGTGTCGCTTCGTGCCGTCGTGCTCGCGCTATACCTTCGAAGCGGTGGAACGCTACGGCGCGGTCCGAGGTGCGTGGCTCGGCATCAGACGGATCCTACGCTGCCACCCGCTGCACCCCGGCGGCTACGACCCAGTGCCCTGAGGATCGCTCGTGGAACGACGCATTGTTCTGGCCGTTGTCTTGATGCTCATCGTGGCAGTGCTGCCGAGCGTCCTGTTTCCGCCCAAGAAGCCCGTCGGGCGGACGGGCGGACCGGCGGCCGGTGATACCGTCGCCGCGCCCCCCGCCGCCGCACGTGCCGCGACGGAGTCGCTGACCGCCCGTCCGCCGGTCCGCCCGTCCGCTGGTGCCCCGGCGGAGACGGTGTGGGTGACGTCTCCCCTCTATCGCCTCGGCTTCACCACGCGGGGCGGCGCCCTGGTGCGCGCCGAACTGTTGGCCTACCGCTCGTTCGCCAAGGCCGATTCGGGACGACCCGTCCAGCTGGTCCGGGACGGGGCGCCGCTGCTGGTCTATCGGCGCTCGGGGGCAGGCGGCGATACGACGCTCCTGTCCGACTGGAACCTGACGCCGAGCGCGACACAGATGCAGGTTGCGTCGGAAGGTACTACCACGCTCACGTTCACCGGCGCGAGAGACGGCGCGCGGCTTACGCTCGAGTACCGTTTCTTCCCGGCCGACTATCGTTTCGCCGTGCGGGGGCGCATGGAGGGATTCGGTCCCGCCGGCTCCACGGTGCTGCTCGGGCTGGGGGACGGGTTGCGGTCGGTCGAGGCGGACTCGATGGACGATTTCCGGCACTACAGCGTAGTCACCAAGTCGACGAAGACGCAGCGCACGGACTTCGGGTCGGTCAAGCCAGGGGAGCGCAAGATCCTGGACGGGCCGTTCGAGTGGGCCGGTGTGAAGTCGAAGTACTTCTTCATCGCCGCGCTCGCCGTGGAGGACAACCAGCCGCGGTTCGGCGGGGCTCTCGTCGAGGGCGGCCCACGCACGGCGTCGGCTTCGTCGCTGTTCGGCCGCTCGGCGGTCGCGACACGCGCCCCTGTCGCCGTAACGCTGCCCGTGCCCCCCGCGGGCGGGTTCGACTACCAGGTGTACGTCGGGCCCCTCGAGTATCGGCGTTTGTCGCACCTCGGCCACGATTTGGACGATGCCAATCCGTACGGCGGGTTCCTGCAGCCCATCATCCAGCCGGTGTCAGTGCTGGTCGTGAACATCCTGATCTGGATGCACGACCAGCTGAAGCTCGCCTACGGCTGGGTGCTCATCATCTTCGGCATCCTGGTCCGGCTGCTCCTGTGGCCGCTCAATCAGCGCGCCATGGAGTCGAGCATCCGGATGCAGGCGGTCGCGCCGCTCTTGAAGCAGATCCAGGACCGCTACAAGAACGAGCCGGAGCGGCTGCAGCGCGAGATGATGAAGCTCTACAAGGAGCACAACGTCAACCCGTTCGGCGGTTGCCTCCCGATGCTCCTGCCGATGCCGGTGCTGTTCGCGCTGTTCTTCGTGTTCGCGAACACGATCGAGTTTCGCGGCGTGCCGTTCCTCTGGCTGCCCGACCTGTCGCGCGCCGACCCGTACTACATCATCCCCATCGTGATGGGGCTCTCGATGTTCGTGCTCTCGAAGGTCGGGCAAATCGGCATGCCGCCCAACCCGCAGACCAAGATGATGCTGTACTTCATGCCGGTATTCTTGACGCTGCTGTTCCTGAACTTCGCGTCCGGCCTGAACCTGTATTACGCCGTGAGCAACATCTTCAGTATCCCGCAACAGTATTTGATCGCGCGGCGGCGCCTGCGGGAGCAGGGGAAGCGAACCTAACCGGGAGGCGGGAAGCGGGAGGCGGGATGCGTGCTGTCTGATCCGATCGTCGCCCTCGCCACGCCCCCCGGTCGCTCCGCCATCGCCCTGATCCGCCTGTCAGGGCGCGGGGCGTTCGATGTCGCCGCGCGGGCGCTGCACCCGTTTCACCCCGACCCGCCCCGCACCGTCCGTCGCGTCCACGTCGTGCATCCCGCGACCGGCGCGCCGGTGGACGATGCACTCGTCGCCTGTTTTCCAGGGCCCCGCTCCTACACCGGCGAAGACCTGGTCGAGCTCTCGACCCACGGTGGGCTGCTCGTCCCCGCGGCCGCGGTCGCGGCGCTGGTGGCCGCGGGAGCGCGGCCCGCCCGACCGGGAGAGTTCACCCGCCGGGCCGTGCTGAACGGCAAGCTCGATCTGCTGCAGGCCGAGGCGACCGCCGACCTGATCGATGCCGGCTCGCCCGCGCAGGCGCGGCGGGCCCTGCACCAGCTCGACCGCGGCTTTTCGACGCGGCTCGACGAGCTCCGCACGGAGCTGCTCGAGCTCGAGGCGTTGATCGCCTACGAGATCGATTTTCCCGACGAGGACGACGGTCCGGTGGCGCCGGAGCGCGTCGTGCGCGCGTGGCAGGTGGCGCGCGACCGGATCGCCCGGCTCCTCGACACGGCGCCCGAGGGAGAGCGGCTGCGGGAAGGCGCCCTGCTCGTGATCGCTGGACACCCCAACGCGGGGAAGTCGTCGCTCTTCAACGCGCTGCTCGGCACGGAGCGCGCCATCGTGACGGAGATCCCGGGCACCACGCGGGACGCAGTCGAAGCGCACGCGGTGCTCGAGGGCTTTCCGTTCCGGCTGGTGGACACCGCGGGGCTGCGGGAGAGCGACGATCGCGTCGAGCGGCTGGGAATCGAGGTGAGTCGAAGGTATCTCGCGGCGGCGGATCTGGTGCTGTTCTGTGAGGACAATCGGGAAACGGGAAAGGGGAAACGGGAAGGGGACGCGCGCGATGAGTTTCTGGCGCAGGTGAGCGCCCCCGTCGTGTTCGCGCATACGAAGTCCGACTTGGAGGCGCCGTCCGACGGTCCGACCGTCGGGCCGTCCGTCGCCGTCTCGGTGGTGACGGGGGAGGGCCTCGCTGAGCTGAAGCGCCGGCTCGCCGAGGTCGCGTTCGGCCGCCTGCTCGTGCTGGGCGACGTGGAGCCGGTCGTGACGCGGGCACGCCACCGCAGCGCGCTGCAGCGTGCCCTCGGCGAAGTCGCAGCGTTTCACGCCGCCCGAGAGAGCGGGGTGGACGCGGCCGCCGCGGCGACGCACCTGCGCGCCGCGGTCGGGGCGCTCGACGACCTGATCGGCGTGGTGACTCCCGATGACGTGCTCGATCGCGTGTTCGCGAGTTTTTGCGTGGGGAAGTGAGCCTCCCTGGTCGTCAGAAGTCCTGCTTGCTGACCCTGGGAATCGGCGCCATGTTCTCCGTCCCCTCCTTCGCCCCGAGGCGCCAATGTCACTTGTCAGGTGGGTTTCCCGATGTGCCACCGTGGGACTGGTGGCGGCAGCCGCGTGCTCGTACGACGCGCGCGTCTCCCCGGAGCCGGCAGCCGCCGCTCGGACTCCCCAGTTTGCCTCCGTCGCCCGGAGTGGTGTGGCGAACAACCGTCACATCGTATCCTTCAGCGGCTCAGTGCCGACGGACTTCGCCTTGCAGGTGGCTGCGCTGGGTGGGAAGGTGCTGTGGGTTTCGCCCGGCTCGGGCCTCGCCGCGGTAAGCGGCCTAAAGGGATCCGCCGCCGCAACGCTCGCCGGCAAGCGGGGCATTCAGGCGGTGGATGCCGACGCCTTGATCGCTCTCGACATGCCGCGCCTGGCCACGGAAGCGACGGCCGAGCCTGGTGGCGTCCAAAGCAACGCTGTTCCCGCGGCCGCGGTGCGCTACCCCCGCCAGTGGAACATGCGGGCCGTGCAGGCGGACGTGGCCTGGGCCCACGGGTTCCTCGGCTCGCCGAGCGTTTCGGTCTTCATGCTCGACTCAGGGATCGACCCCCACCACGCAGACACTGAAGGCCGTGTGGATGCGACGCGTTCGGTGGATCTGTTGGGGACGTTCGACGCGCAGGCTGTTGTCGGCAACGACACCGTGATCGTGCCCTTCACCGAGGCAGACAGCGTTCAGAAGTATTTCCCCGGCCATGAGGTCTACACCGATCTGTTCTTCCACGGCACGCACACCGGCGCGACGGTGAGCAGCAACGCGGTCCGCGCGGCGGGGGTCACGTCGGGAACGATGCTCGTGGCCGTGAAAGTCTGTGGCTACATCAACGACTGCCCCTTCAGCTCGATTCTCAACGGCGTGATCTACGCCGCGAACAACGGGGCCGACGTGGTCAACATGAGCCTGGGCGGCGCGTTCACCAAGGCGGGCAATGGACGCTTCGTCGGCCTGCTCAACAAGGTGTTCAACTACGCACGGAGCAAGGGGGTCACGGTCGTCGTTTCCGCCGGGAACTCCGCCGCCGACTTGGACCACGATGGCAACACCTATTGGACGTTCTGCAATACGCCGTCGGTGATCTGCGTCGCGGCGACCGGCCCGACCTCCGACGCCAACATCACCACGCGCAACGGCCCATGGACCAATATCGATGCGCCCGCCTACTACACCAACTTCGGGCGCTCCGCCATCAGCGTGGCCGCGCCGGGCGGCAACAGCTCGTTCGGTCCGCCGCTCACCCCGCCGGCTGGCAGGGACGTGTTCGTGTGGGCGGCGTGCAGCCAGACGAGCCTGCTCATCGGCTGCTTCTCGTCGCCGCTCTTCATCGTGGGCGCTCAGGGCACGAGCATGGCCGCCCCGCATGTGGCGGGCACCGCAGCGCTGTTGGTCTCGATCCTCGGCCGCAACCCGAGTCAGATCAAGGCGCGGATCCAGCAGACGGCCGACAACGTGGCCGGCAACGGCACGACGCCGTTCTACGGGAAGGGTCGTCTCAATGTGGCGCGCGCCGTTGGTGCCATCCCGTGACGGATTAGTCTAGATTTGGAGTCTCCAGGGCGGCGGCCGCTCGCGCGAGGACCGCCGCCCTGACGTTTTGAGAGGCCCAAGGAGGAAGGCTGATGGACGCTCCAGCAGGCGCGCTTCCCGCGATGCGCTCTCCCGAGCGCTGGCTCGCAGGTCTGAGAATCGCCGTCGGCCTGTGGTTCGCGAAGTCCATCTTCACCAAGCTGAGCGTCACGCTCGCCTGGGGCTTCCTGCCCGTACCCACCGCGTCGGATCGCTGGTTGCACGTCATGCCGATTCTCGTCACCAAGTATGCGGAGGGCAATCCGATCGGCTTCTTCAAGGAATTCCTGCTGAACCATGTCGTGCCGAACAGCAGCACATACGCTCAGCTCACGGCCTTCGGCGAAGCAGCGGTGGGTCTGGGGCTCGTGTTCGGATGCTGCACGACGCTCGCGGCGGCGATCGGATTGGTGCTGGTGGTGAACTACGGCCTCGCCGTGCAATGGCAGGGCTCGGCACAGCAGGGGTTCCACTACATGCTCATCACCACCCTGGTGGTGATGCTCGGCGCGCGGGCGGGGCGGGTGTGGGGCGTGGACGGCTGGGTGCGGGCCCATCGCCCCGGTTGGTGGCTGGCGCGGGTGCCGCTGGGTTAGGGGATGTACAACAGGTCGTTGGGCCGCTCGCCCACCGGGATGGCCGCGATCACCTTGCGAATTCCGGTGTCGATCACCGAGACGGTGTTGGAGCGTCCATCGGCCGTGTAGAGCCATCGGCCGTCGGGCGACAGCGCGATCCCCCAGGGCCGCCGCCCCACCACAATCGAGTCGACCACCGTCTGGCGAGCTACGTCGACGACGCTCACGCTCGCGGCGGCGCCCTCCGTGAGATAAGCGAGCCGGCCGTCCGGACTGAACGCGATGCGCACCGGCTTGGTCTTGCCGTCGCGGATCGGGAACTGTACGACCACGCTGTCGGTGGCGACGTCGATGACCGAGACATTGCCACCCGCCTCGGCCGACACCCAGGCGCGCGTGCCGTCGGGGGTAAAAGCGATTGTGCGGGGGTTGTCGCCCACGTGCAGGGTGTGCAGCAGGCGCCCGGTCTTCGCGTCGAGCACGGAGACGGTGTTGTTCGTTTCCGCGGTGACGTAGAGCTTCGTGCCGTCGCGCGTGATCCCCACGCCCTCGGGCTCTACGCCCACGGCGCTCGAGAACAGCGTCTTACCGCTCTTGATGTCGATCGCTGACGCGTGCGCGATCTCCTCGTTCGATACGTAGGCCGTCTTCCCGTCGGGGCTGAGCACCACGAGCTCGGGGTCGCGGTTCGCAGGGATCGTACGCGTCATCTGGCCGCTCGCCACGTCCACCACCCCTAGGGCGTCGTCCTGCCCCAGGGCGACGTACACCGTCCTCTTGTCGGGGCTCAGCGCCATGCCGCGCGGGCGCTTGCCCACGGGGATGGTCGCGACGACGGCGTTGGTGCGTGGGGAGACGACGGAGATGGTGTTGGGGATTTCATTGGTGACGTACAGCTGCGGCTCGCGTGAGCTCGCGCCGAACGCGCTTGCGGCAACGAGGAGTGCAGCCAGGGCGGCGGCGAGCCGCCAGCGAGTGGTCTGAGTCAATGGAACGTCCCGGTCAGTCGTTGAAGATCGCCTGGTCCACGTGCAGCGCCTTGTCGAGCCCGCGGATGCGGTCGCGCCCCCGGATGCCCTTGAGGATCGCCCCAGCCAGATCGGCGCCCGCCACCAGGGCGTCCGTGAGGTCGGCGCCCGTGAGGTCGGCCCGGACCAGCAACGCCTTGAACAGGTTCGCGCCGGTGAAGTCGGCGCCGCTGAAATCCACGCCGCTGGCGTCGACGCGCATGATACCCATCGACTGGTTCCCGGGGTCCACGCCCAGATTCGCCTTGACGAATTTCGCGCGCTGCGCCTTGGCGTTGTTCATGGGCCCGATCAGGCGGGCGCCGGAAAGGTCCGCGTCGGAGAGATCCGCGTCGTACAGGATGACGGCGAAGACGCTGGCATCGCGCAGGACGGCGCGCCGCAAATCGACGCGATAGGCCACCGCGACGTCCAGATTCGCCGCGGTGAAGTCGGCGTCGGTCGCCACCGCGTCGGTGAGCGTGACGGACGAGAGCTGCGCCTTCGCCAGATTGGTGCGCACCAGGCGGCACTTCGTGAAATTGGCGCGCTTGAAATCGACGCCCGACAGATCGAGCTCGGAGAGGTCCTGCCCGGTGAAGTCGGCGGGGTGCGCGGGCGTAGCATGGTCGAGCGCAGCGAGCACCTGCTCGCGGGTGAGGCGCTGCTGCGCGCGGCCGGAGTCGGGGGCGACGCTCGCCACCACGACGGCGAGGACCACCCCCGACAGCCTCCCGGCGCGGCCCGTCACGGACTCTTGGTCTTCTGCTGCAGGTCGGAGAGCCGGTGCGGCCGTCCCGGCTTGAGCCAGCCGTCGCTGCGCGCCTTGACGTACAGGTAGAGCTCCTGGATCGCGGTGGTGTCGAGCAGCACCTTCCAGGCAGGCATCCCCTTGTCCGGGCGTCCGTTCAGCGCGGTGTTCACAAAGCTGTCGCGCGGGAAGTTGGCGCCCGTCGGGCTCACCGCCCAGCGCAGGTCGGGCGCAGTCGGGAGGATGGGGTTCATCGCGTCCTCGCCGTGACAGCGGAAGCAGTAGACGGCGAACCACTTCCAGCCTTGGTACACCGAGTCCGACACGAGCAGGCTGTCGCGCACGGTGTCGCCGGCCGGCGTGGCCGGGGCGGGGGCAGCGGCGGCGCGCAGCTCGATCATCGGCACGTTGTACTGGCGCAGGATCTCGGTGATCTCGCCGCGCCGGCGGTCGATCACCGAATCGAGCGTGGCCTTGAGCGCCTTGTCGCGGTGCCGCACGGCCATTGCCATGCTGAACGCGAACGGCATGCCTGACACCGCGTCCGTGTCGGGCAACGCGACCATGGTGAGGGGGACGGACTGGCGCTTCACCCAATAGCCCGCCAGGGGCCCCCACACGATCGCGACGTCGATCGAGTCCTTCGCCACCGCGTTGATGATGTCATCGGGATGATCGGCCTTGGGGTCCGGATTGAGGAAGTTCCCGAACCCCACGAGGCCCACGATGCCGCGCGAGCCGAGCGCGTGCGCCGGCGGCGTGTTGGTGTAGTCGTAGCCGATCATGTTCACGCCGATCTTCAGGCGCTTGAGGATTGTGTCGTCGAGCGAGCGCAAGGTGAACCGGCGGTCGGCGCGGTACACGAAGTAGTAGGTGGAGCGGTAATACGGCTTCGTCGTCGCCACGGGGTCGAAGCCGACGGGCGCCTGGATCATGACGTCGCAGAATCCGCCGAGGATCGAGTTCCGCAGGACGCCCCGGCGGCTGGGCCACCAGTAGTTGATGACCGTCGCATTGAGATCTCGCGCGACGACGTGGGCGATCTTGTTCTCGAATCCCTCCTCCTGATTGTTGGAGAAGGGCATGTCGTATGGATCGGCGCAGACTCGCAGGTCGGAGGGCGGCCGCGGCGGCGCGCCGGCGATGAGTGCGACGGTGGCGGCGGCGACGAGCAGCGCCCCCGTGAGCCTACCCCGTATGGAATGCATGCGTGCTCCCTGCGGATCCGTCAGAAGGTGAAAGCGGTGGCCAAGTACTACACCCGGTGCCGGAGCGTGTTCGCTCCGGCACCGGGTGCGCTACACATCTGCCTACTGCGATTGGTGTTACCCTTCGACTGCTTACAATCCGAACACGAGCAGTGTGCCGCCCGCGTTGCTGATGTTGATGTAGTCACCGAAGGCACCGATCGCGCCGAGTGCGGCGGTCGGATCCTCGGGGCCGATGCCGAGCGCTACACCTGCGCCCGCCCAGCCGCCCACGCCGGAGAGCACGGCGACGTACTGCTTGCCGTCGGGCCCCAGATAGGTCATCGGGTTGCCGATGATCCCGGAGGGTGTCTTGAACTTCCACAACAGCGTGCCGGTGGTCGCATCGACCGCCTTGAGCCAGCCTTCCATCGTGCCGTAGAACACGATGCCCGAGGCCGTCGCCAGCGCGCCGCCGTACGCCGCCAGGTTCTCCTTCACTTCCCACTTCACCTTGCCGATCGTCGGATCCCACGCGATGAACCGGCCACGGTTACCGCCCGGGCCCGGGTACATGCGCACGATCGCGCCGACGTACGGCTGACCGGCCGAGTACTTCACCTCTACGCCCTCGTAGTCCATGCAGATGTTGTTCGTGGGGACGTAGAAGAGCCTGGTCTGCGGTGAGTAAGCGGACGGCTGTTGATCCTTGAATCCGATTGCGGCGGGGCAGATACCCTCGGTGTTCTTCTTCGAGGTCGTCCCGTACTGCGGGTTGCGAACCGGGAGGCCCGTCGAGAGATCGATCTTCGACGCCCAGTTGACCGGGCCGAAGGGCTCGGCCACGAGCACCTTGCCGTTGGTCCGATCGACCGTGTAGCCGAAGCCGTTGCGGTCGAAGTGCACCAGCGCCTTCACCGGCTTCCCGCCGATCGTCAGGTCCACCAAGACGTTCTCGTTGACGCCATCATAGTCCCACTCATCGTGCGGCGTCATCTGGTACGCCCACTTCACCTCGCCATTGTCCGGGTTGCGGGCGAAGATCGTCATCGACCACTTGTTGTCGCCGGGACGCTGATCGGGGTTCCAGCTGCCCGGGTTGCCCGAGCTGTAGTAGAACAGGTTCAGCTGCGGGTCGTAGGAGTACCAGCCCCACGTGGTCCCGCCGCCGCGCGTCCACTCGTCGCCCTGCCAGGTGCTGACGCCGAGGTCCTTGCCGCGGTGCGACGCGTAGTTCGGGTTGGCATCGCCGACGATCTTCACGTCGGCGTCCGGACCCGTCGAATACCCGCGCCACACTTCCTTGCCGCTGTTCACATCGTACGCCGTCACGCGACCGCGCACGCCGAACTCACCACCCGAGATGCCCGCGATCACGATGTCTTTGATCACGATCGGCGCATTCGTCATGGTCGAGCCGGTCTTGTAATCGGCGTTCGGCACGCGCCACAGCTGCTTGCCCGTCTTCGCATCCAGCGCCAACAGATCGCCGGCGAGCAGCTCGATGAACAGCTTGCCGCTCGGATGATAAGCGAGGCCGCGGTTCACCAGATCGCAACATGCGATCGGCTTCGCCTCCGGCGGCTGAGCCGGGACGTGCTTCCAAATCATCGGTGCGCCTTCCTTCGTCAGGTCGAGCGCAAACACGATGTTCGGGAACGCGCTCTGCACGTACATCACCGTGCCGATCACCAGCGGGTTCCCCTCGTGGCCGTTCAGCACGCCGGTCGAGAACGTCCAGGCGGCCTTGAGGTTCTTCACGTTCGCCTTGTTGATTTGGGTGAGCGGGCTGTAACGCTGCAGGTCGGAAGTCCGACCCGTCATCGTCCATTCGCCCGCGCCCTGGCCGACGGCGGGCGCCGTGACGAGCACCAGCAAGCTCGCCGCGAGTCCACCGGACCACAGTTTGGAGCGGTTCATAGCTGACCTCATGTTGAGGATGAGGGTGTGAAAAAAAACGGCCCAGACAAACTTTGCCCGTCAGAATCCGGAGACCCGCGCGACAGCGGGGGGCCCGCGTTCCCAACAGGCGACAACCATCGTCCGACTGCCTCCACACCGGGACTTCTGTTAGGGATAGAGGTTATATCCCGAGTTGCACCCACTGTCAATCACGCGTTCGAGCGAGCTCAATCACCGGGAAAAGACCCCCCTTTCCGATCTGGAAGGGCACCCCCTTCGCGCCACACGCGCGCGCCGCCCACGCTGAAGCCGCCTTCATATACGAAGCCTCCGAGACCTACGGCCCTCCGCGCCCGTTCCGCCAACGCGTGGGAAGCACCCGGATCGCCCATGATGCCGTACACGGCGGGTCCCCACGAGCTCTGCCCCACGCCCACCGCACCCCACGCCCGCAGCCGCTCGACCAACTCGCCCGTCTCCCCTGGTGCGAACACCCCCCCCTGCGCTGGCGCGAACCAGCCGCCCGTGATGCGCTGGACTTCGCCCAGCGCAGCCCCGAACCCCGCCAGGTCGGCCTCGGCGAGCGCCGGAAGGAGCTGCATCAAGACGAGATGTGACACTCGCTCGACGTCGCCCGCGTTCGGGGACGGAAGGCGGGCGAACGCCGCCGCCTCGTCGTTGCCGGCCAGCCCGGGCTTGCCCCGCGGCACCGCGACCACGCAGCGCCACGCATCAGGGAACGGGAGCCGTGCCAGGAGCGGTGCAACACGTCCCGCGTCTGCCGTCCGGCCGCCCTCCAGCACGAACCCCCCGAAGGCGAATGTCCACGTGCCCACGCCGGAGCGGCGCCCGCGATCCACGGCGTGCGCCAGCGCCGTCACATCGGTCGGCAGACCGGACAGCTCGGCGCTCGCGCGCGCCACCGCGAGCGCGAGCTGCGTGCCCGAGCCGAGCCCCGCGTGGCTCGGAATCGACCGATGCACGCAGATGTGGAGCCGCAGGTCCAGCCCGTGGTGCCGCGCGAACCGGCGTGCGAACTCGAGCGCCCGGGCCGCGTCGGGCCCCTCGGCCTTGAGTTCCGCGGCAGGGCGGGCCTCGAGCAGGAGCGACGGAGCCGGGACCGCTGCGCCGATCCCGCCGAAGCGCCGCCCCAGGTCACCCCGCAGGTCGAGCACGCCGAAATGCAGCCGCGCCGGGGCCTCGACGAACACGCGCGGCCCCTCCCCGGCGCTCACGGGGTCACCGGCTGCTCGCGGGGCGGGCGCGGCGCCCGGCGCACGTAATCGGTGAGCAGGGCCATCGCCTCGCGTTCGCGCGGGCCGGCCGTCTTGTCCACGATCACCTGGAGCCGAGCGAAGTCGGCGCGGATCTCCTCCGCGGGCAGCAGATGGGTACGGGTCGCGAGGATCGCGGCCTCGAGCACGGCGTGGCGGGCGCGGTTGAAGCCCAGGAATTCGCGTCGCGTGCCGCGGTGCACGACGCGGGTCGCGATCCGCGCCCGGGGCGGGGTCGCGTCCAGGGCGTGCACTTCCACCTCGCGCCAGGAGCAGGCCGCTTCGAGCACGACCCCGCGCACCACGGCTGCGGGGACCGCCGGAAACTGGACGTTCGCGATCGCTCCCTGCGCGAACACCATCACGTCATCGGTGAGATTGATGACGGCGACGCGCGTTGCTTCGAGGTTCTTGAACGTCGTGGTCTCGAGGAACGGCTTGATCACGATCTCGTCTTCGTCCCACTCGACACCCATGGGGGCAAAGTTGATCGCGCCGCGGGCGTCCATGGTCGTGAGCACGGATTCGATGATCACCGGACGAGCTCGACCGGAGGCGGAACGACGGCGTCGGCGCGGTCCGGCAGATCCTCGATCCGCGCCGCCGGGCCGTGCAGGAAGCGGTCAAGCAGGACGTAGCCGTAGTCGGTGAGCACGGATTCAGGGTGGAACTGCAGCCCGATCACCGGGTGGCGCGCGTGCTCGACCGCCATGATTTCCCCGTCCTCGGCGCTGGCGGTGACGCGCAGCTCCGCGGGCAACCCCGCGCGGGAGATGACGAGTGAGTGGTAGCGCGCCGCCGGGAACGGGTTCGGGAGACCAGCGAACAGGCCGTTCCCGTCGTGGTGGATGCGGGATGCTTTGCCGTGCATTGGACGCCCGGCGCGCACGATGCCGGCGCCGTACGCGGCGCCGATGCACTGATGCCCCAGGCACACGCCGAGGATGGGCGTGCTGGGACCGAAGCGTCGGACGACGTCGGTCGAAATCCCTGCCTCCCCCGGCGTGCAGGGCCCGGGGGAGATGATGATGTGCGAGGGCCGCAGTGCCCCGATTTCCTCGAGCGTCGTCGCGTCGTGGCGTCGTACAACGGGCTCTTCTCCCAGCTCGCGCACGTAGCGAGCCAGATTGTAGATGAACGAGTCGTAGTTGTCGATCAACAGGATCATGGAACCAGGGCGGCGATGAGTCCGCGGGCCTTGTCGAGCGTCTCGCGGTACTCCTGCTCGGGATCGGAATCGGCCACGATGCCGCCGCCGACTTGGAAGTACACGTCGCGGCCGAGCACGAGGCAGGTGCGGATCACGATGCTCGTGTCCAGCGCACCCGAGAGCGAGAGATAGCCGATGGAGCCGCAGTACGCGGCCCGCTGGGTGGGCTCGAGCTCCGCGATGATCTGCATCGCGCGGACCTTGGGCGCACCGGTGATCGAGCCGCCGGGGAATGCCGCCCGCAACAGGTCCACGGCGCCGTGCTGCGGCGCGAGCTCGCCCACGACAGTGGAGACGAGGTGGTGGACCGTGGCGTAGTGCTCGAGCGCGAACAGCTCCGGCACGCGCACGGTTCCGGCGCGGCACACGCGCGACAAGTCGTTCCGGAGGAGGTCCACGATCATCACGTTCTCGGCCCGGTCCTTGTCGCTCTCCACGAGCGCGCGTGCGAGCGCCGCGTCATGCTCGGGGGAGAGCCCGCGGGGACGAGTCCCCTTGATGGGCCGGGTCTCGACCCGGCCGTCCGGTTGCACTTGCAGGAAGCGCTCCGGGGACGAGCTCGCCACCACCAGGTCGCCGAAATCGAGAAAGGCGGAGAACGGCGCGGGATTGCGGTGGCGCAGCCGGCGGTACAGGTCGAGCGGCGTGCCGACCAGCGGGGCTTCGAGCCGCTGCGACAGATTCGCCTGGAAGATATCGCCCGCGTACACGTACTCGATGACGCGCGCCACGGCATCGAGGTAGCCCTCGCGCGTGAAATTCGACCGGACGTCGGGGACGTCGGGAACAGGGTAGGATGGTGCGGCCGACTGACGGGCGGAACGCGCGGGGTCCCCTTGCGCGACCAAACGACGCAGTCGCTCCGGGAGACCCCGCCCGTTCGGCCCGCCCGCCAGCCGATCCTTCACGAACGTCAGGCGGCTCGCTGCGCGCCGGGCTGCCGCGGCTCCCCGCTCGGGAATCCCCGTCGAGATCACCCAGGCGCGCCCCGCCGCATGGTCCCACGCGATCACCCAGTCATACAGGCCGAGCAGCAGGTCCGGCACGGCCAGATCGTCGTAGCGCGGGCGCGGGACGCGCTCGAGCATCATGCCCCAGTCGTACCCGACGTAGCCTGCGGCGCCGCCCTGGAACGGCGGGAGCTCCGCCACGGGCGCGGTCGCGTGTGCCGCCACGAGCGCTCCGACATGCGCCAGCGGGTCCTCAGCGACTCGGATCCAGGTCCCTTCCACGAGCTGCTGGGTGAGCAGCCCCTTCGAGCGCACGGCCGTGGCCGGGTCGGCCGCGAGAAACGAGTAGCGCCCCAGGTGCTCGGGATCGCTCGCGCTGTCGAGCAACAGCAGAAAGGGCATGTCCTGGAAGCGCGCGCACGTGTCGAGCGGGTCGGGGGCGGGCACGAGCTCATGGACCAGCGGTGCCACGACGCTCATCGGCTCCCCTTGGCGCGCCCGGCGCGCGCGCGGGCACGCGCCGACTGTTGCGTCAGCTTCACATGCTCGGGCCCACGGTCGTCCGGGGGCGTGAGGTAGCCCCACTGCAGCGCGCCTTCCTGTCGGTACGTCTTCCCCAAGGTGATGGCGAGCTTCGCCTTCATGAGCTCACGCCCGAGGTAGAAGGCGTGGGTCGCTTCGTCCACGTCGAGCTGGGCGAAGATCTCGTGGATGTCCGTGCCGCGCACGAACCGCTCGTTGTTGAACACGGTGATCGTGTCGCGGTCGGTGAAGATGCGGAAGTTCGGGTCGGTGACGGCGCGCTGGAGCTCCCGCAGCTCGGCTTCGGCGTAAGCCAGAATCGCCGGGTCTTTCACCGTCACGAGCCGGTCGTCGACGCCCTTGGGGAGCGCTTTGTGAGTGACCGCGTGGTACATGAGCCGCCGGGCGACATCGATCTCGCGTACGGCGCCGCGGGCCCAGGGGATCACTTCGGTCGTGAGCACGGCGCGCACTCCCAGCTCCTGGCAGACGGCGAGCAGCAGGGCGTTCACGCCCGTCGTGTCCGCCGCCGTGAGCTCCGTGATGTTCCCGACCCCCATGAAGAGCGGCGCACCGGGGTAGCGCCGCCGCGCCTCCGCGTACCGCTCGAGCGAGCGCATGAACCCGAACCCGATCGGCTCGATGACGGGGTCGATGAGATAGGACACCCCCCACTGCTCGAGCGCGGCGACGCTCGGCTCCAGGGTCTCGATCCCCTGGCCGAAATCGGGGATCACGACGACGCGCGTGCCGCTGCCGGCCAGCTCGCGCGCCACGTCCCGGTTGGAGCCGTTGACGCTGAGGACCAGCTCCGCGCCCGCCGCCACCGCCGCGCGGATCTCGCCGGGGTCGAACGAGTCGATGCTCACCCGCATCCCCTCGCCCACGAGCTCGCGCACCACCTCGCCGAGGTCGGGGAACTCGCGCCCGGGCGTGCAGCCGATGTCGATCACATCGGCGCCGCTCGAGCGATAGTGCTCCGCCTCACGGCGGATCGCTTCGCGCGCGAGGCGTGGTGCATTGTTCACCTCGGCTACGATCTCGATGTCGTAGCCCCCGTAATCACGGGCCAGCGCGGCGCGCCCGAAGTACTCCGGGATCTGCCGCAGATCCTTGGGCCCTTTCTCGACCGGGACTCCCACCCGCTGCGCGACCACCGTGGGGTCGCCCTCGCACAGGCCCGGGATGAGCACGAGGTCCGTACCGGCCGGGACTTCGAGGAACCGGGCGATCCACGGGGTGGTCATCAGGGCGGCGACCGTGATCTTCATGACCGCCACCTCCCACGCGAACGCCGGACCCATCTCGGCGATGGTCCGGCGCAGCGCAGGCTCGGCGAGCTTCCCCGTGACGAACAACACGCGGCGCGGCGCGCGCACCGCCGCACCTGATGTCACCGCGGATCGCCCGAGCGCACGAACTTGTTCGGCGTTCCTTCGAGCGCACCCCCTTTGGGGCGCCACAAGACCGTCTCTTCGATCTTGCGGGCGAGCTCGAAGTCCTTGTCGGTGATGCCACCCGCCGCGTGGTTCTGCAGCTTCACGATCACCCGCCCCCACGTCACCGAGAGGTCGGGGTGATGGTATGCCGCTTCGGCGACGTAGCCGATCGCGTTCACGAGCATCAGCGTGGTGGGCCAGCCGTCCGTCTTGTAGTTGCGGCGAATCCAGCCGTCCTCGTACCACCAGCCCGGGAAGTCCTTCAGCTTCGCCTCGATCTGCGCATCGGAGTAGGTCGGTTCTTTCGCTGCCATGACGGTCTCCTTATCGAGGGCTAGACCACGCCCCCGCCGTTGATCATCAACATCTGGCCGGTCACATAGGCGGCTGAGTCGGAGGCGAGATAGACGGCGGCGTGGGCGATGTCCTCCGGCGTGCCCCAGCGTCCCAGCGGGATCTTCGCCGAGATGCGCTGCTTCACCGCCGGGTCGAGCCCGCTGCCGTACGCGGTCTCGATCCAGCCGGGGGCGAGCACGTTCACCCGGATCCGCGGCGCCACCGAGTGCGCCAGCGCCCGGCTGAAGGCGTACACGCCTCCCTTCGCGGCGCAGAACACCTGCGCGTAGTCACTCTTGATCCCGCCCCCGAGCACATGATCCCAGGACATGTTGAGGATGACGCCGCCCGAGGCGGGCGGGTGGGCATCCATCAGCTCGACCGCCTTCCAGGAGGCGAGCACCGTACCGCGCAGGTCCACGGCGAGGAGTCGGTCGAGCTTCTCGGTGCGGGACAGGCGGGCGGCGTCGCCGGTGAGGATGTCCGCTCCCGCGTTGTTCACCCACACGTCCACACGCCCGAACGTGCGGCGCAGCGCGTCGGCGAGCGCGTCCAGGTCGCGCGGCTCGGCCACGTCGGCGCGGATCGCCTCCGCGCGCCGGCCGGCGGCGCGGGCGCCGTCGGCGGTCTCGTCCGCGCCGCGGCGGTTGGTCCGGTACGTGACCGCCACGTCCGCACCTGCCGCCGCATACGCCAGGGCGATCGCCCGCCCGATGCCGCTGGACGCGCCGGTGACGAGGGCCACCTTGCCGTCCAACGACAGCACCCCCGGGGCGTCGACTGCACTCCCCGTCGACGCCGGCAACACTTCATTCGACTGTTGTTTTGACATCGTGCCTCCGAATGCCTAACCTACCGGCGGTTTCGGGACAGCCACAAGGGAGCGGCCGGAAATGCAGCTTCTCATCAGCGTTGCCGGACCCGCCGATGCACGCGCCGCGCTGCTTGGCGGCGGTGACGTGATCGACGCGAAGGACCCCCGGCATGGCGCGCTGGGCCCCGTACCCTTGCACCGGCTCGCGTCGATCCGGGCGGCGGTGGCCGGGGCGCGTCCACTCAGTGCCGCCCTGGGGGACGCCGCAAGCGAGGAAACGCTCGCGGGGGCGGTGGCCGCGGCGGCCTCGCTCGGCGTCGCGTTCGTAAAAGTGGGCTTCGCCGGCGTCGTGAGCGAGACTCGGGCGCGCCGCCTGGCGGTTGCCGCTCAGCGGGCCGCGACGGAAGTGGGAACGCGGTTGGTGCTGGTCGCCTATGCGGACTGGCGGCGCGCGAAGAGCCTCGCGCCCGCGCGCGTCGTCGCCGTCGCCGCGAACGCCGGCGCGGCCGGCGTGCTGCTCGATACCGCGAACAAGGGCGCGCCCTTGTTCACCATCGAATCCCCTGTTTCGGTGGCCGCCTGGATCGTCGCCGCGCACGCTGCAGGACTGTTCGCGGCACTCGCCGGCGGCCTCTCCGGCCCGGAGTTCCCGCTCGCGCGGTCGCTCGGCGTCGATGTCGTGGGCGTGCGGGGGGCCGCGTGTGTCGGGGGACGGACAGGCCGGGTATCGCGCACCCGGGTCGCAACGCTGCGGGCCCTAGCCGGCGCGGCGCCCGCCCCCCGTGCGCTGGCCGGGAGGGGGATCCTCGCGGAGCGCGACGTCGAGCTGCCCGAGATCGTCGGCCGTGACGACGAGGTGCTCCACGCCGCGCGGGAGCGTGCGTAGGAAGAACGAGTCGACGAGCCTGGCGAGGTCGGCGTGTGCGGGTTTGATCAACACGACGCGCCGCGCGCCCACCTGGCCCGCCAGCCACGCGGCGATGCTGTCGCTCGTGACCTCCCAGGAATGCGGCAGCGGATCCGCGGCCCGGAGCCAGCGGTACGGGGCGAGCACGGGTAGCCGCGCGGCCTGCACCGCCGCGGCGATCCCGCCCTCGCCGTCCACCAGCGCGGACTCGGGAAGACGGGCGGCAAGCGCGTGCGCGTACTGGTCCATCCCGAGCACGGCCATCCAATGCGCCGCGTCTTCGCCGATATTGACCCGCTTGAACATTTGGCGGACCGCGTCGGCGAACGGTCCGCCCCCCGGAAGCACCACGATTCGGCGACCGCGCCGGAAAGCCGTCAGGGATTCGATCACCAGCTCGAAGGCGCCGGCCTTGCCGAGCAGCCCGCCGCCGACCTTCACGACCGTGTGGATTGAGGGCGTCTCATCCGTCATGATGGGAACAGCAGCGCCACGGCCGCGGCGGGGGCGTGCCGCGCTGCGGGCCCGAGGGTGTCGGAGAGATGTGTGACTTGCATCCCGATCCGTCGGGCGGCCGCGGCGGCGAGAAACTCACCGAGCCCCGTGACGACCACGCGTGCCAACGCGGGCTGCCGCGCGCGCACCCGCTCGAGGCCCGCCTCGATGCGCGTGACCTGTGCGTCCCACAGCGCATCCGCGATCACACCGATGTCCGTCTCGTCGAGCATCTCCCGGTCCGCGCAGACGACCCGTGCCAGCCGCTCGCCGGCAAATTCTTTGGTCGCGGGGCGTCCGTCCGGGGTCGGGACCGAGTAGTCGGCGGGCGCGAGCTCTCCGCGCCACACGTGCACGTCGCCCGCGAGCGCGAATCCCTCCGACGACACGCCGGTCGACCGGCCACGCACCGGTACGGCCGGGGCGATCGCTTCGACCGGTGTGCGCAGCGCGCCGGTGTACAAGAGCTCGCCCTCCTGCAGGCGCTCCACATCGGTCCGGCCATACGCGACCGGCACCCCATCCCGTATGGGAATGACGTCCGTGGTGGTGGAGCCGACGTCTACGAGCAGACAGTCGGAGCAGAATCGTCCGACGACGTGCGCCGTGGCGGCCCAGTTCGCCGCCGCCACCGCCAAAGGATCCCACCGCGCTTGTGCCGGGGTGCGCCACCGGGCGTCCACGCCCCAGACCCGCACGCAGGCATTTGGAAAGGCAGTCGCAACGGCGTCGAGGACGAACCCCACGCCCTCCCGCTTCGTGCGGAACAACTGCGACAGCTCGGCCGTCATCGTGACGGCGTGTGCGACGGCGGGTCCGGCGCCGAGATCGTGGGCGAGCTGCCCGAGCAGCGGCGCGAGCGCCGCCGGATCGCGCTGCAGCTCATAGGGGGCGGCGCGCGCGGCGAGTACGTGGGCGTCGACGACGTGCGCCACCTTGGTGTTCACGCCGCCGATGTCCCAGCCCAGGACGGCGTTCATTGCGCGTGATCCCGGTGCTCGACGTGCGCGCCGGCCGGGCGGTGTTGGCGCGAGGCGGCCGGCGCGAGACGTACGCGCCGGTCCGCTCGCTCCTCGTTCGCGGCGGCGCGGTGGGCGATCCCCTCACCCTGGCGCGCGCCTATCACGACATCCTCGACTGCGACGAGTGGTACGTGGCCGATCTCGACGCCCTGGCCGGAGGCCCAGTGCAGCGTGCCCTGTTGGGGGCGCTCGCTGGTCTGCGCGGCCGGCTGCTCGTGGACGCGGCGGTCACGACGCCCGATCGGGCCCGCGAGCTCGTCGCGGACGGGGCCACGCGTGTGGTGGTGGGCCTCGAGACGCTGGCGTCGTTCGACGCACTCACCCTGGTCGCCCGGGCGATCGGACCGAAACGCGTCGCTTTCTCGCTGGACCTGCGGGACGGCGCGACGCTGGCGGAGGCCCCCCTCTCCGGGACGCCGCTCGAGGTCGCACACGCGGCGGTCGTCGCGGGTGCGGGGGCGATCATCGTGCTCGATCTCGCCCGCGTCGGCAGCGGGCGCGGCGTGGACCTCGTGCTGGTGGAGGCGCTGCGGCGCGCCCTCCCCCACGTGGAGCTCCTCGCCGGGGGCGGCATCGCAACGGCACGCGACCTGGAGCGCCTCGCGCACGCCGGGCTCGATGGAGCGTTGGTGGCGACAGCGTTGCACGACGGCAGGATCAAGCGGGACGACGTCGCGGCCATACGGCGCGCGGATCACCCGAGCGACTCGCGGTAGGTGGCGGACTGCCCGAAGTTCTCCTCCACTTCCACCTCCACGGCTCGCAGCGCCACCCCGCCGGAAGACGCGAGCTCTTTGCACAACCGGCCGGCGAGGTACTGCGCCAGCATCTCGACCGTGGTGTTGGGCACGGGGAGGAGCGCGCAATCGATTCGGGGGAAGACGTAGCGCGGCTTCCCCGCCACCGCCACGCTCACCGTGTCGCCCGACTCGCGCACCTGAATCTTCGTGCTCTCGAGCGGGAGCAACACCCTGTGGTCGATCTCGTCGGTGAGCCGCTTCATGATGTCCTTCAACATCGAGAAGTCGAGTACGTAGTGCGCCTCGGGGTCGAGCCCGCCTTCGACCACGACCCGCGTGCGATAGTTGTGGCCGTGCAGCTTCTCGCAACGATGCCCGGGGAACGTGATGAAGTGGGCCGAGGCGAAGACGAGATAGTCCTTGGTCACGGCGACCTTGAATTCCTTATGGGCGGCCACGCCACCCTCCTTCCAGCAGCACGACGTAGATGGACGCACCCGTCAAGTCCGCGGTGGCGCCGGGGTTCAGCGTGTTGGCCTCGTCCCGGAGCTCGCGGTCGAGCGCGGCGGTCGCGTCCCGGCCCGCCATCGTGCGGACGCCGCCCGCGTCGAGCACGGCGCGCGCGCGGCGCTGTACCGTGACCGCTGCGTCGCTCCCGAGCTTGCGCGCGATGTGAGTGTCGGGAGCCACCGCGAGCAGCGTCAGGTAGGCCTCGACGATCCCGTCCCGCCAGCCGAGCCCATCGGACAGCGCGCGGCGGAGGGCGGGCGCGCCGACCCCGAACGTCGCCTCGAAATCGGTCGCATACTCGCGGGCGATCGCATCCCGGTCGCGCGCCAGGGCCATGGCTTCGCGCAGGGTGGCCGTCGGCGTGTCGGCGACGTCTTGCTCGCTTGCCCGACCCAGGCCCCCCGGTGCCGCTGATCGGATCGCCGCGTACGCGTCGCGCGCGTCCGCCACGGTGGTGTCGGCGAGTGTGGAGGCGAGCTGCGCGCGCAAGGTTTCGAGTCCCGGCCGGAGCGCGGCCCGGGCGAGCGGCGCGAGGAGCAGCACCAGGCCGAGATTGGTGTTGGAGGGCGCCCAGCGGGCCGTGGCCTCGACCGCAGCCCGGATCGTGGCCCCGAGCGGTTGCTCGCCCGCCGCGGCAAGGGCCGGGCCGATCGCGGCGGCGCTCGCGAGGAAATCCTCGTACGTCGCGTCGCGGAACGAGGCGAACGGGGAGACGTTGCCGGGCTTCGGGGCGCTCGCCTCCAGCAGGCAGGCGAGCTGCGCGGCGGCCGCCACGTCCGCGGCTTGCCACGCGGGGGGCCGGGTCACCGCGGCGTCACGCGTCCGAGCAGATGCTCGACGATCGCTCCGGCCACGTCGCTCGACGTCGCTTCCTGCAAGCCGCGCCATCCGGGGATCCCGTTCACCTCGACCACGTATACCGTGCCGTCACGCGCGGGCAGGAGATCGACGCCGGCGTAGTCCGCGCCTACCGCCTTGGCGGCGGCCAGCGCCGACTCGATCCGCGCCGCAGGCAGTGTGACGGCCCGCGCCCGGCCGCCGCGCGCCAGGTTGGTCTTCCACCCGGGCGCGCTTCGCTCGATCGCGCCGATCACGCGCCCGCCCACCACGAAAGCTCGCACATCGCAGCCGTCGTGATCGATCGCCCGCTGAAGATAATACACGCTCCGGAGCGTCTCCAGCGTTCGGAACACGCGGAACGCCATCTCTTCGTCGTTCACCCGCACCATCCCGAGTCCCATCGAGCCGAACAGCGGCTTCACGATGACATCCCCGAGCGTGCGGAACGCCGTGATCGCTGCGTCGGGATCCTCGCACACCACCGTCTCCGGCACTGGGAGGCCGGCGTGCTGCAGGAGCGCCGTGGTCCACAGCTTGTCCACGGTGCGCTCGATCGCGCGAGGGGAGTTGATCACCGGAATGCCCCGCTCCTCGAGCGCGTGCAGCGCGTCCATCCGGAAAATGATCTGCTCGAGCGAGCCGGCGGGAATGATGCGCGCCAGCACCGCGCCGCACGACGCCAGATCCTCCCCCGCGACCGCGAAGCCCGCGGTCCGCGAGGTGAAGCGCGCCACCAGCGCCTCGTAGGGGAGCACGCGCCCCTCGTGCCCCCGCTGGGCCAGCGCGCGGCAGAGTTGGTCTGTGTGCCAGCCCCCTCCCTGCCGCGCGCTGAGGATCGCGACCCGCACGGCCGCTAGTTGGTCTTCTGGCCGAGCAGCACGGTGACGCCGCCCGTGGCGTAGTTCGGGATGTCTCCCGCGACGGCCTTGAACCCGTCCGTGGCCATGCCCTTGTCCCTCGCCTCCTTCGAGTCCCACCGCAGATCGGCCTCGCGGTAGATCGCCGCCGGCTTGCCGTCGGCCGAGGGCGAGAACCGCACGTACTCGACTCGGGTGAATCCGATTTCCTGGGCGTGCGCCGCGAGCAGCGGCCCGTGCTTTTCGGCGTAGTACTTCTCGAACGCCGCCGTGTCCTTCGGCTGGTTGTACTGCACGATGAGCACCCACTGCACCCCGAGGGGGGCGGGCGCAGCGGCCTGCTCCTTGGGTGCCGAGCAGGCTCCCGCGGCGAACGCGGCGAGAGAAACGCAGAGGAACGAACGCATGTCGAGCTCCTGATTGAGGTTCACGTTTCAAGCAACGATGCGCGCAGCACATCGGGGTTCAGATGTCCCGCGTGGTACGTCTTGCCGCTCTGCACGCTCGTCAGCCACACCTCGGCGGGGCTGAAAAGCAGCGGATCGATCTTGTAAAAATCACCGTCGTATCGCTTGAAGATGTCATAGAACGGCGTCCCGTAGTCCTTCGACGCCGACGCGGGAATCTTCGGAACCAGCTCGGCGAGCTCGGCGTCGTCGGCCTGGACGGTGTAGCGCGCCTGGCCGCCGTACAGGATGCAGTCGTTGGTGCGGCCGATTGCCCGAAGATCGTTCTTCGCGACCGGCGGGAGCGGCGCCGTGCCGATCCCGCTCACAATCTTGTTCACGTCAAAGCCGAGCGTGTCCATCTTGTGCAAGCCCGTTTCAAGGATGCGCGCGGCGATCTGCACGCCGCCGGCGACGCTCGCCGTGGGCGCGACGACGAACGTGAGCTGCGCCGGCGCGAGGCCCGCCTTCTGCCCGACCCAGGCGGCGACCTCGTCGGTGGGCGGCGTCCGGGTCTCGAGCACCAGCACGCCGCGCTCCGCCCGCTCCGCGTAGCCGAGCTTCGCAAACAGCTCTCGCTCGACCCTGGCGTGAGCGCGCAGCGGCCCCGATCCCATCGCGAAGTACTTCCCGACTTGGATGGCCCAGCCGGCATATTGGGACGCCATGCAGCTGACCGCGGGGTGATCCGTCCACACGCGGACGCCGGGCCACGTCTCACCGCCGATCGGGACCGGCGGGAACGCGATATCGGCGAGCCCGCCCGTGCAGATTTCGGACAGCGCGCGCCCGGCGCCGAAACCGCCCGGGGCATCGACACCTGCGTCGATCACACGCGCGCCCCCGGGAAGCTTCCGCACCACGACGCGCAGTGCCTCGGCGTTGGCGGCCATCGCGTCCGCGATCCGCCACGCTCGTTCGTTGAGGCCCAGCCCCACCGGGCCGCTCACTCCCCCGCCCATTGCAGGATCTCCCCCTTGCCGAGCTCGGCGAGATCACCGGAGTACCGCTCGTATTTGCCGGCGACGTAACGATCGGCGACCGGTACGCCGGCGCGGCCGCGCAGGTAGCGGAGCAGCAGCCCGACGTGCGGCGGGCGGTAGGTACACGCGTAGCGAAACGTGCCCGGTCGATCGATCGGCGTGAGCGCGACGATCGAGCCGCGTTTCAGGAAGCGCCCTGCGCCCGGTCCCGCTTTCCCGAATACGACGACCGTACCCGCGATCATGCCCTCGCCCGTCCCCCGTCCCCCATCCCCTGTCACGGCGATCATGCCCCGGCGCATCCGCGCGCCCGCCTCGTCGCCGACGTTCCCGCGCACGATGATCTCGCCGCCCGTCATCCCGCGCGCCGCGCCGGGCGGGGCGCCGCCGGCGTTGTCGCTCGCGTTACCGCGCACGTCGATCCGGCCCCCCGACATCGCCAGCCCCAGATCGCGGCCCACACTGCCGTCGATCGTCAACTCACCTCCCGCCATCCCGGCGCCGATCGCTTCCACGTTCGGGACGTCTCCCTCGATGCGGACGACGCTCGAGTGTCCGCCTCGGATCTTGAAAAACTCCCCCAGCGTCCCCGGCCGGCCCCCATGCACCACCGGCAGCTCGGCGATTTGCTTCGCGTCGAGCCCCGCGAACCGGTCCGCGGCGATGCAGTCGGCGACGAGCACGTGCTCGGGTCGCGCGGCGAGCGACAACGTGACGGCGTCGCTCACGCCAGGATCTTCCGGAGGTGGAAGTGGTGCGGCCCGAGCTTCCCGCCAAAGTTCGCCGCCGTGATGGTGTTCACCCCAGGCCGGCAGGCCGCGGGGATGCCGGCGCGCATCGCTGCCTCGATCGACGGGGCATCCGTCCCGTCGAGCACGATCTCGAGCACGCTGTTCACGCCCTCGGGAAGCTCGGTCGGGGTTATCGCCCGAAGCGTGGGATCGAAGGGGTCATTGGTCGTCGCCACCATGCTCTTATAGCGCTTCGAGCCCACCTTGCTGCCGCTCCGCACCACGCCGCCCGGGAACGGGAGGATCACGCCCGGAAGACCGGTCATCGCGGCCACTGCGGCCTCTGCGGCGGCCAGCGCGGCATCCGCATCTGCCGCGAGGATGAGGAAATTCCCGCCGCCCACGCCTTTCAACATCCCGAATGTTTCTTCGACGAGGAACTCCCCCTCCATGACCGGCAGGCGCCAGTAGCGTTTCCCTCCAATCACCTTGCTCGCTTGAAACCCGTCCCCGAACACGCGCAGCGCCTTCCCGACCGCGAGCCGATCGGGCGCATCGGGGAGGCCGTCGAAACACGCCGTGGTGGGGCAGGTGAGCACCGTCTGACCGACTCGCACGATCAGCTGTTCGGGGAGGCTCGTCTTGTCCATGGTCAGAAACAGCACGCTGATCCCCGGTCGCCCGTCGGGCGTCTCGGCAGGCGTGAGCTCCCGCTCGATTCCCGCTTCGCACTTGCAGCCGATCACCGATGTCGCGAACCCGGTGAGCTTGGTCGCCGCCTCCCGGGCCCACTTCGCCGTGCGCCCCGTGATCACGAGCCGCGCCACCCGCATGGTGAACGCCTCGGCGAACGTGTCCGCGATCGCGACGCCGTTGATCTTCATGCAACCGGCTCCGCCCCATAATTCTCGAACGCGACGCATGCGTACTGATCGAAGAATCGCTTCACGTCCGTGGTGACCGCCGCGTCGTACTCGGGCCGAACGGCGAGTCGCCGCCCCGCGGGCGCGCGGCGCAGCTGCCCTTCCTCGACCACGAGCGTCCCCGCCTTGATGACGTAGCGCGGCGTGCTGAACATCTTCGCGCGGTCGGCGTCGTTCGCATAGATCGTCACGTCCGCGTCCGCCCCCGGCCCCAGGTGCCCCTTGGTCTTCAACCCCAGGAGCCGGGCTGGGCCGGCCCGTGTGATGATGGCGATCTCGCCGAGCGTGTATTCGCGCGGCAGCCCGTCGAGCAGGGCGCTGCCCGCGAGCAGCTTCTGGTTCACGCCCTTGAGCCGCTCGTCGCGGTACGCCCGGTCCATCAGCAGCCGGATCAGCTCGGGGTAGGAGAGAAACGTCCCGCCGTTCGGATGATCGGTCGAGAGCACCACGCGCCACGGGTCGTTCGCGAGCAGGAACAGCTCGAGTCCCACCGCCCACTGCAGCGCGGCGACACCCGCCTTCTCTTTGTACGTGTAGGGCACGATGCCGCAGCCCGATTCGAGCTCGATGTCCACGTTCACCCACTTGCGGCCACTGCTCGCGTACAACAGATGCTCGACCGGGCTGTCGGCGGTGACGGTCGTCGCCGGCCCGAACATCACCTGTCCGACGTCCACGCTCGTCTCGGCGTGGGCGTTCACGTACTCGATCACTTCGCGTGCCGCCGACGCCCACCCCTTGCCCGGCGCTCCGCCGTAGCTGTGGAATTGCAGATGCGTGAAGTGGGCGCGTTGTCCCGCGAGGGCCTTCATGCTTTCGAGCGTAGTCGCGGCATTTCCCGGTTGCCCCAGGTTGTTGCAATGGATGTGCACCGGGTGCGGCAGCGCCAGCGTGTTGGCGGCCCCGGCGAGTGTCTCCAGGATGTTCCGCGGCGTGACGCTGCTCGAGCCGACCGTATCGTCCAGACCGCTCACGTTGCGCCGATCTCCGCCACCTTTCCACGCCGCCACGCCCCCCGGGTTCACGATCTTGATCGCGTAGGCCCGGGTCGTCCCCAGAAGCCACGCCGCGTAGTCGTGTGCTCGCGCGGCCTCACCCGCGGCGAGCTGGCGGAGCAGGTAGTCGTCGTTGCCAAGCAGCACGAAGAAACCGGCATCGATGATGGGAGTGTCGTCGAGCTCCGCGTGCGCGTGCCGTGCGCCCAGCGGCGCCACCGCTGCCTCCATCACCGTGGTATAGCCGAGTCCGGCGTAGCGATAGCCGGTCGCGAACGTGCTCGGCAGCGTGCCCCCGGTGCCCGAGCGCGCGACCGCGCCATCCGCGAGCCGCGGGCCAGTCACGGGATCGGCCGCATGCTCTTCCGGGAGCAGCCGCCGGGCGTGGTTCACGCTCGACCCGGCGATGTGCGCGTGGATGTCCACGCCACCGGGCATCACGACCATACCGCGGGCGTCGAGCCGCGGAGCGCTTGACGGCAGCTCGGCCACGATGCGGTCGCCCTCGATGCACACATCGCGCACGACGCCGTCCGCCCCCCCTCCGTTCGCCGGGTCGTACACCGTGCCGCCGGCGATGCGCAGCCGGGTGAGTTTGCTCATGCGCCGAGCCGATCGCGCAGGGCGCGGACGGTGACGACCGCGGCGCGCGCACCTTCGAGCGACGGCCGCAGCGGCAGCGGGACGTCGTCCATCCGGAACGCGGTGCCTCCCTCGTGGATCGCCGCCACCCCGGTGTCCACCGCGACGGCGGGCTGGAACGGCGCCGCGCTGGCCCGCGGTCCGATCACGACGCACGGCAACCGGGTAAGCCCGGTGGCCACCGGCACGGGGAGGCTCGCCGGCGTACCGATGACGAGCGCGACGTCTACCTCGCCTCCGTCGAGCAGAGCGGCTGCGCCCGCCCGCGGGTGGTAGGTTGGGTACCCGCGCGCGAAGTCCACGGCGAAGGGAAACCCGGTCTGCCACGTGAGCACGGCGTCCGCGCCGGAGCGGTTGCCGCCCCCCCGGAGCGTGGACAAGGCGCACCGCGTGGGGGCGTTCAAGGCCTGGGCGAGCGTCACGAGCGCCTCCGCTCGGGCCGGGTCGGCTGGAGTCGTGCCCGGCTCGCTGTCGGCCACGATGGCGACATAGCGCGCCTCGGTCATTCGGCGGGCCAGGTCGACCACGGGGCGGAAACGCGCGTCCGCTTCCACAGCGCGCCCTTGCACCGCCGCCCGCATCATTCCCAGGCCGTCCACTTCGTCGACGGACGCGATCGCCACCCGTCCGTCGGCCTCGGCGGGACCTAGGGCTTCCCCCACGTCCACGGCGATAAGCGTGCGGCTGTTTCGGCCCTGGGGCGCCGCCACGCCGCGTGGCTCCACCGCGTAGCGGGAACCGTACCGCGGATAGCGCGCGCTCGGGTCCACCGCCCAGAACACGACGAGGTCGGCGCGCTGGCGGATTTCGCCGAGGGTGGCGCCGGCGCGTCCGCGCCGCTGGGCCGCGAGCACTGCCGTCGCGGCCGTCGCGGCGAGGCTGTCGATGGCGGCGTGCAGCCGATCGGCGATGGCGACCCCTTCCCGCTGCGTTTCGCAGGAGACGTCTCCGGCGAGATAGACGAGCGGGCGCTTCGCACCGCTCAGAAGTCTTGCGGCCTCGGTGAGCGCCTGCGTGAGCGACCCGGCGCGGCCGTTGACGCGCGTCTCCACGGGAACAGTCCCGTCGCCGAACCACGCGGCCCCGAGCGCGCAGGCGTTGCGGGCGTCCACGATGCGATCCTGTTTCACGACGACCGTGATGTCGTCGCAGGCGCAACCGCAGCCGAGGCAGGTGACGTTCGCGACGGTGCGATCGGTCATGCGCTGCGCGCCTCGCGGCGCTCGACATCGCGGTACAACAGGGCGGCGCGGCGCGCGAGGGCCGCGAAGCACGCCGCGGCGTTTCGTCCGCGCGCGAAGATCGTGCAGATCGGCTCACGCGGCGCGAAGCGAGCCCCGGGCGGCGAGATATCCCGCACCTCCGAGTCCAGGAGCCAGGACCGCGTGTCGCCCAGCGCGGTGGGGCGCCGGGCGTACACGATCGCCTTGCCGACCGCGTCCGGCGTGCGACGCCGGGCGGCCGCCAGGTCGAAGGCCGGCAGTGCGCGCCGGCATGCCCGGACATGCAGGTCGAACAGCGACAGCCCGTACGCCCGCTCCACCAACTCCATCGCGGCGGTGTAGCGCGGGTTCACCTCGATTGCGTAGGGCACGCCACGGCGCGCGATGAAATCGACCCCGTTCACTCCCACTAGGCCGAACGCCCGTGTGACGCTCTCGGCGAGCAACGTCGCCCTGTCGAGCAAGCGTTCGTCCGCCGGGAACTGCCTATCCCCAGCGGACCCGAGGATGCTACCGCAGTAGCGGAACCCGTCAGCCCCGAAGGCAGTCTCTCCCGCGAGAATGCGCGACAGCCCCAGCGGCACCGCGCGCCGCCCGTCTGCCGCGAACACGATGGAGCCGGCCACGCCGGCTATGCGCTCCTGGAGGTAGCTGCCGCGCGGCACGGGCGCGCCGCGTCGCCAGACGGCGACGCCGTCGCCGCCCCCTGAGCGCAACGGCTTGACGAGCCACCCGCTGCGCGTGCCCGGCGCTGGCCGCGTGAGGCGGACGCGCGGACCCGGCAGGCCGGCGTCGCCGACCACGCGGGCGAGATGGCGCGGGTCGCGTGCTCGGGTCAGGACGGCGGGTGGGTTTCCCCACAGCAGCCGGTTCGCCGCGAGGGCGCGGACGGCACCGGGATGGTTTTCGAAGCTCGCGCCGTACACGGCGGCCTCGCAGGATACGTCCCGCGCCGCGGCGGCCGCGGCGCGGGCGCTGAACCGACCGTGGGCCCGGACCACATGCACCTCGGTCGCGCAGGCCACGAGGTCGAGATCTCCAAACCCATCGACCGCCACCACCGCGTAGCCCGCTCGTGCGGCGGACTCCGCGAAGCCTCGAGTCGACACGCCGGCGAGGAGCACGCGCGTCATGACAGCCCCAGCCGGCGCCGCGCATGCTCGCGCGGCACGACATAGAGATGGTCCAGCACGCTGCCCCGCGCCTCACGGATCGCCAGTCGCTCGACCAGCTCGCGATTCGCGCCGCCGGCGAGCCCGTCGGCAATGAGCGCCGCCCCTTGCGCCCCTTCCTTTGCCGTTCGAGCGAATCCCTCGAGCAGTCGCGTCGGCGCGAACGCCTCGAGCCGCTCGCGGATCGCGTGCGCCAGCGGCTCGATGTGCGCGAGTCGGCCGGAGAGCAGGAACTCCTTGGGCGAGGGGACCGCGGTCGCGAGCGCAACCGCCGTCTTCACGGCGCTCTCGACCAGTGCATCGCGGGCGACCTGTTCCGCCGCCGTCGCCGGCTGGGCGAGTCGCTCGGGGGAGGCGGTCGTCTCGTCCCAACCGGCGATCGTAGCCGCGCCGCCCCGGAACAGGAGCGCCTTGGACACTTCGCCTGCGAGATACGCGACCTCGCCGTCGATCGCCCCCGCCGCGCGGAAACCGAGCGGTCCCGCCGAGCCCCCCACGCCGTCCACGATCCGGCCCGCCGCGACCGCCACGACGGCCGTGAAGGCGCCGCCGAGCTCGAGCAGCACGAGCGACACGTTCGATAGCGGGTGCCCGAGACGCTGGGCCTGCTCGGACACCGCGAGCGCGACCGCGCACACCTTCTCCGCCGTGCCCATGTCCACGCGGTTCACTTTGCGGTGCGGCGGCACCGTGGGGAGATGCACCACGCCGGGCGTGAGCACGACCGGCAGCGCGGAGCGCGCCAGCGCGCGCACCAGGTTGCGGAGTCCGCCGATGCCCCCGGTCTCGCCCGGGGCCGCCAGGAAGGCGAGCCGCAGATCTTCCTCGGTGGCGTCCTGCACCCGCGTGAGCGGCAGCCCGTACCCGGACGGGCCGGCGACGAGATCGAGCGGGCCGGCCGCCTCGAGCTCGGCCACGAAGCGCGCCGGATCGGCCAGCGCCTCCGCGGTGGGCCAGGAGCGATCGAGAAACAGGCGGCCGTCGTCGAGCCCACAGAGATCGATGCTCACCGTTCCCGGGTCGATGCCGATGACGCGGGGCATCGGCTCACGGCTTCGGCGCCATCAACTCCCGCGCGACGTCGGCGATGGTCTCGGCGTCCAGCACGAGGTCGTTGCGCTCGAACAGGCGCGCAATGCACGCCTTGTGCACCTTCATCTTGAGGTTTCCGATGGCGAGTGCGCCGAAGCACACCACACCCTCCTTCGTCACCCCGTCGTCCATCACCTCGACCCCCTCGATGCCGAGCGGGGGAACCGCATTCACGTCCGCGACCACTCTGAGACCCGGCCGGTTGGCCCACGCTTGCTTCGGCACGAGCATCACCCCCGCGGGCCCGGCGTTGAGCAGCAGCTCCGCGCGCTCGCAGGCGCGAATGGCCTCCTTCGCATCCGGCATCGCGATCGCGCGCACCGTCCCGCCGAAGCGCTTGAGCACGAGCTCACGCGCCCGCTCGCCCGCGTCGGCCTTGCGCGACGTGATACACACGTCCGCCCCCGCCTTGGCGAACAGCCCGGCGGCCCGAATCCCCACCGGCCCGGTTCCCGCGACGATCAGGACGCGCTTGCCGCGCACGTCGCCGCCCACCGCCTGCACCATCTTCGCCACGGCCGCGACCGCCGTCGTATTCGAGCCGTTCGAGTCGAGCATGGCGGACACCGTGAAGGGCTTGAACATCGCCTTCACCGCCGCGGTGAGCAGCTGCTCGCCCACGGCGATGTCCGCGCCCCCGACGAAGACGGCGGTGTTCTTCAGGTCTTTGGGGCCTCGCGTGAAGATGCAGCCGTGGATCAGGTCGCGGACGTCGGCTTCGGTGATGCCGCCGTAGCTCATCACCTCATCGGCGCCGCCGTCGTAGGCGACCACTCGATCGAACACGCTCGGCAGCCGGGAGCTGTCGAGCTGCAGCAGGAGCTTACGCATCAGGGTTCATGCTCCACGATCAGTCGGCGCAGGGCTCGAAAAGCAGTCGAGGGGCGGCAGCCCGCCCCTCGACGTGGAATCAGGCGACTGCCGGGGAGATCAACCCTTGTCCGCGCCACCGGCGAACGGATGCGACGCCGTCTTCGCCTGGGAGATCACCTGGTCGATCTTCGGCTGCCCCTTGAGGGCGCGCTCGATCGATTCCTTCACCGCCCGATAGTTGAAGTCGAAGATCTTCTTGTCGTTCTTCGCCTCCCAGTGGATGAACACCCCCACCAGGATGCAATAGTCGTCCACCTTGTCCCGCGGAATGATGCCCGAGGACACGCTGTCCACCACCGCGCGCGCGACCGCCGCCTGCGCCGGGCCGAACATCTGCACGGCCTGCGTGGCGTTCTTGATGGTGACCTTGTTGAAGAGGAGCGTGTCGGGCTTCGCCGGCAGGTTGGGTGTAACGACGGCGAGCAGCTTGGTGAAACCGTCGGTGTTGTTCGCCAACGTGCTGACGAAGGCTTGCCCCGCATGGCCCGACTTCGACCCGATGATCAGATCGATGTGGGCGACCTCATTCCCGTCGCCTACCAGAGACTCTCCAAGAAAGAAATCCGCTGCCATAACTACCTCCCGATCCGGATGGGGTCCACGAGTTTCACTTGCCGGCCGTCACGAATGCGGTGTTGAGAGCAGCGTGGCCAGAGGGGGTGTGGAGAGCCACGCCGTCCCGCGTCTGCGGGTAGCTCCTACGGAACCGTATCGATGGGGTGCTAACCTGCCCGCCGCTCCCACGGGTGTCAAGGCCGCGGGCCGGGGGTCCAAAACGGTACGTTGGCGAGCTAGTCCGGTGGTGCCTCGCCTGTGGCGACCCGCCACACCTCGTCGGCGAGCCACTCCAGCCGCTGCTGCGCGTAATCGAGCTCCGCGGGCGACATCTCCTTCGCCCGGCGGGAGATCTCTCGCGCGTGGCCGAGCAGGTCGTCCAGAACCTCTCGCAGCGGCCGGTTCTGGCGACGCTCGGCGCGGGGCCGCGGGCTCATGCGCTTTGGATCCCGAGGGCCCGCTCGTCGGCCGTCTTGAACTCCCCTGCCGCAGCGCGCACCGTCGAGGCGAGCCCCCGCTCGGCGAGGTAGCTCTCGACCAGCCGCAGGCCGAGATAGTATCCCGAGCGCTCCGGCAACACCTTCCCCGCCGTCAGTCGCGCGGCCGGGCTCATGCCCCCCGACAGGAAGCGCAGGCGCAGCCCCAGGCCCGTCTCGTCCAAGAGCGGTGCCGCCGCGCGTCGCAGGAAGGAATCGAGCTCCCGGATGCGCCGATACTGCCGGCGCGTGTAGCCGAAGTATTCCCACGGCTCGAACCCGGGCGCCACCGCCTGCGCCGCCGCCACGGCCACCCCCTCGTTCGCGAGCAGCTCCCTCAAGGTGGCCCGGCTGCCGGTGTCCCAGTAGTCATAGTAGCCGCGCAGGTCGATCACCAGGCGCTTCAGGTCGGCCCGGCTCGTCGGCGAGGTGTAACGCACCGCGTGCGCTACCTCGTGCGCGATCCACAGCGGCAACAGGTGTGGCGCGAGCCCCATGCCGTACGTCTGGGGATTGGCCCGGCCGGTGAAGTGCTCGAGACATACGACGGCAATCCCGCGCCCGCCCACGACCAGTTCGCCCGCATTGGCGGCGCCCACGCCCACCATGAGGTACAGGTCCACCGCGCAGTCCGCCTCGAAGCGCTCGAGCGAGCGCTGCAGCGCATCCTCTGCGATGGCGGCGACGTCCACGTCTTCGAGCAGCCGCTCGAGATCCGCGCGCTCGGCGCGCAACGCAGCCGCGACCACCGGTTCCGCGTGCGGCGACGTCGGGTCCAGCACGTAGTTGTGCCAGTAGCTGTGCAGTACCGGCTTGTGGCGCTCGAGATACTCGTGATAGGCCGCGACGGGGTCGGGCGCGGCGAGGATCGCGAGGAACTCCGGCACGAGATTGACGAGCATGAGTCGGCCGGCCCCAATTTGGGAACCGGCCTCGCCGGAGACAAGCGCGCCCCCGCCCCGGGACCCGGTGCGACGGGAACAACCGGCTTGACATTTTACGGCGCGACGGTTCGAGCGATGGCCCTCAGGTGTGGTCGCGCATCTTGCGGCTCATCTCGGCGAGGAACCGCCGCTCGGCGGGGGTGAGACTGTCGATCCCGCGCGCCGAGATCTTGTCGAGCACGCGGTCGATTTCGGCCTGCGCGGGATCGCGCTCGACGCGGCGCGGCGGCTTGGGCGCGTCGCTGGCCCGTGCCGCGCGCCCCGGATGGACCAGCACGCTGGGCTCGGACCGGCGCCGGAGGGTGCGCTCGGCTCGTCCCAGCCGCCAGTCGCCGACCTTCAGGTAGAGGAAGCCGGTCGCGAAGCCGCCCAAGTGCGCGAGGTGCGCCACGCCGTCGCTGGTGGGCAGCAGCGCGAGCACGAGCGAGATCGCCACCAAGAACGTCACGAGCCACTTGGCCGCGATCGGCACCGGGAGAAGGAACACGTAGATCGGGGCGTCCGGCGCCGCCCAAGCGAACGCCAGCAGCACGCCGTACACCGCGGCCGAAGCGCCGACGACCAAGGTCACGGGCCGGAACTGCATGAGCGCGTACGACAGCGCCGCGCCGCCCAGCCCGCACAACAGGTAGTAGCGCAGAAACGCGCCGCCGCCCATCCGCTCCTCGACCTGCGGCCCGAACACAAACAGGGCCAGGAGGTTGAACGCGAGGTGCAGGAAGTTGGCGTGGAGAAACATGTAGGTCAAAAAGGTCCACGGCCGCGCCAGAGCGGTGAGCGGCACGAACCCGAACGTGGCGAGGAAGGCCGGGCTGACGAACAGCGTCTTCTGGAGCAGGAAGACGACGAGGTTGGCGACGATCAGCCGCCACACCCACGGAGTCATGCCGAACATCCGCTGCGGGCCCATCGCGTAGTTATCCCCCGCGCGCGCTCCCCGAGTTCCCCGCGAGCCGGCAGATCCGCTCGCACAGCTCCGGAAACTCGATCCCCGCGGCCCGGGCGGCCTGCGGCAAGAGGCTGGTGCGCGTCATGCCAGGGAGCGTGTTTGCCTCAAGGCAAAAGATGTCGCCCTCGGGGCTCAATCGGAAGTCGACGCGGGAATACCCCCCGAGCTTGAGCGCCCGGTGTGCCGTCAGCGCCAGCTCCTGTAGCTGGCGCGCCAGCGCCGTGTCGAGCTTCGCGGGGAAGATCTCCTCCGACATCCCCGGCGTGTACTTGCACTCGTAGTCGAACAGCTCGTGCTTCGGAATGATCTCGCCCACCGGCAACGGCACGTCGCCCAGCACCCCCACGGTCAGCTCCCGCCCGGGGATGAACTGCTCCGCCATGACTTCGGCATCGTACGCTCGCGCGACTCGGACGGCCGCGTCCAACCCCTCGGCGTTGCGCACCAGCGTCATCCCTACGGAAGAGCCCATCTTCGACGGCTTGACGATCACCGGCCACCCCAGCGCCGTGGTTACGTCCTCGGCGGCAACCGGCGCCATGAACCACCCCGGCACCGGCACTCCCGCCGCCCGGAACAGCCGCTTGGCGAGGTCTTTGTCCATGGCGAGCGCGCTGGCCAAGGCCCCGCTGCCTGTATAGGGCACGCCGATCACGTCGAGCACCGCTTGCAGGATCCCCCCCTCACCGCGTCCCGCGTGCAGGCAGAGGAACAGCACGTCCGCCCCGGTGACCTCCGTGAGCCGGGCGAGCCCGTTCGACAGCATCGCCCGCTCGCGCTCGTCGAGCTCGGCCACGGCGGGCGGCTCCCGGCCCACCGCAGTCGTGAGCAGCCGCTGCTCGTCGGTCGGCGAGAGGAGCCCGGTCACCGTATCGACGGCCCGCACCGTATGCCCGCGCCCCCGCAGTGCCTCCACGATCTGGGCGGCGCCGGCAAACGCGACCGCGCGCTCCGCCGTCGCGCCGCCGGTAATCACCGCGACCCGCATCAGTGGATCCCGGCGAGCTGGTGGAGCACGTCGTAGCGGGTGACGATTCCCGCGATCTTGCCCTCGCGTCGCACCAGCGCCGCCGGCGTCTCGCGCGACAGGAGGGTGGCGAGCCGCTCGACGGGAAGGTCGGCATCGACCACCGGGAACGGCCCATCCATCACATCCTCGACCGGCTGGTCCAGGGTCGCCGGCTCCTCGAGCGCCCGGGCCATGAGCCCCTGCTCGGAGACCGCGCCCACCCCGTCGCCGACGTCCAGCACCGGGAGCTGCGACACGTTGTAGGTACTCATCAGGTTCAACGCCTGGCGCACCGTCGCCGTCGGAGCGACCGAAATCAGCGGGGGCGCGCCCGAGTTCCGCGCCTCGAGGAGCTCTCCCACGGACACCCGCTCCGCTTCCAGGATCTGATTCTCCCGCAGCCATTCGTCGTTGAAGACCTTCGACAGATACCGCTCCCCGGTGTCGGCGAGCACGGTCACCACCAGCGCTTGCGGATCGTTCACCCGGCGCGCCACGTCGAGCGCCGCCACGACGTTGACGCCGGTCGAGCCCCCGGCGAACAGCGCTTCTTCCTTGGCCAGCCGGCGCACCATGAGCATCGCGTCCTTGTCGGACACCGTGATCCACTCGTCGATCACGTCCCAGTGCAGCGAGCTCGGCAACTTGTCGCCGCCGATCCCCTCCACCTTGTAGGGGTGACCCTCGGTCTTCTGACGGGTGCGTGCATACTCCGTGTAGATCGAGCCGACCGGGTCGCCCGCGATCACGCGGACCCGGGGGTTCTTCTCCTTGAGGAACCGGCCCGCTCCGCTCACCGTGCCGCCCGTCCCGGGCGCGCAAACGAAGTGCGTGATCTTCCCCGCCGTTTGCTCCCACAGCTCGGGACCGGTCGTGCGGTAGTGCACCTCGGGGTTCACCGGGTTGTAGTGCTGGTCGGCGAAGATGGCATTGGGGTGCGCCGCGGCGATCGCCCGTCCCTTCATGATGTAGTTCTCGGGATGGTCGGGGGGCACCGCGGTCGGCGTGATGATCACTTCGGCGCCGAGCGCGCGCAGCAGCCGCGCCTTCTCCTGCGACATCTTGTCGGGCATCGTGAAGATGCAGCGGTACCCCTTCACCGCGGCGGCGAGCGCGAGCCCTACCCCCGTGTTGCCGGACGTGGCCTCGACGATCAGGCCGCCCGGCTTCAAGCGCCCCTCGCGCTCGGCGGCCTCGATCATCGCCAACCCGATCCGGTCCTTCACGGAGCCGCCGGGATTGAAGAACTCCGCCTTGGCGTAGACCGGGGTCCGGATCCCCTGCGTCACGCGGTTCAGCCGGACCAGCGGTGTCCAGCCGATCGTTTCGAGGATGTTGCCGTACGGCTTAGTGTGGGACGGCATTCGAATCCGGCCTCGCCGCGCTGTCCGGGACCGCGCGTGTCGTGTCCAGCAGCGGCGGGAAGCTGTCCCGCCGCGCCGGCGTCGTGTCGCGCCGCGCCGGCCGCACGGGGACGGGAGCAGGGGGAGCGGCGGGCGCACGGACCGGAGTCGGCCGGGGACGTGTGGTGTCCGGTTCCCCCTTCGAGACGACGCCACTCGCTTGCGGGTGCCGAAACTCGACCGGCTGGAGGAACGCGGTGGCGATGGACAGGCCGTGTCGCCGGGCGGGAGCGAAGCGCAGCCTACGCGCGCCGGTGAGCGCCGCCGAGTCGAGCGCCGGGTAGCCGCTCGATTCGGCCACGCGGCTCGACTCCGGCAGCAGACGCCCCATGGAATCGACGACCAGGCGCAGCATCACGTCGCCCTCCACCTTTTGGTCGTACAGGCGGGGCGGATACTGGATCGGCGAGTCGGCGTTCAGGGCAACCGGGGGCTCTTGGTCCGGCGGAACGCTGGGTGACCCACTTCCTGACTGCTCGGCCGGGGGCGCCTGGCGGCATCCGGCCGGGCTCAAGGTCACGAAGCCTGCGAGCGCGACGGTCCAGACTCTCATGGTCCCTCCGCGAATTGCTTCTTCCACGCGGCGAGCCGATTCAAAGCCTCGAGCGGCGACAGCGCGTTCAGGTCGAGCCGGTCGAGCTCTTCGAGCAGCGGATGCGGGCTGGCCGAGTGGCTGAACAGGGCGAGCTGGGCCGCGTCCGGGCGGGCGGGCGGAGTCTGATGCGCTACGTGGTGCCCCGCCTCGAGGAGCGCGAGCACCTGCCACGCCCGCTCGACGACGGGCGCCGGAAGCCCCGCGAGCCGCCCCACGTGGATGCCGTACGACCGGTCGGCGCCGCCCGGCTCGAGGCGGTGCAGGAACACGATCTCGTCCCCCGCTTCGCGCACGGCCACGTTGAAGTTGCGCGCGTGGGCGAGCTCCTCGGTGAGTTGCGTGAGCTCGTGATAATGGGTCGCGAAGATCGTCTTGCACCCGATCGTGTTGTGCAGGAACTCGGTCACCGCCCAGGCGATCGCCACGCCGTCGTAGGTCGATGTCCCCCGTCCGATCTCGTCGAGCAGCACGAGGCTCCGCGACGTCGCGCCGTGGAGGATGGCGCTGGTCTCGCTCATCTCCACCATGAACGTCGACTGGCCGCGCACCAGATTGTCCGACGCCCCTACCCGCGTGAACAACCGGTCCACCGCGCCTACGACAGCCCGTCGCGCGGGGACGAATGCCCCCATTTGGGCGAGCAGGACGCACAACCCGACCTGCCTGAGCAGCGTGGACTTCCCCGCCATGTTCGGCCCGGTGAGCAGGATCACGCGACCGGCCGCGTCGAGCAGCACGTCGTTCGGGATGAATGCCTCGCGCGCCATCATGCGCTCGACCACCGGATGGCGGCTTCCCTCGAGCACGATGGTGAAGCCATCGTTGACCTCTGGGCGGACGTACCCCTCGCGGTGCGCGACGTCGGCCAGGGTCCCCCACACATCGAGCCGGGCGAGCACGCCCGCCGTCGTCTGCACCCGGGCGATCGCCTCGGTCACACGGACGCGCAACGTGTCCACCAGCTCCGCCTCGCGCAGCGCGATGCGCTCTTCGGCGCCCAGCACCTTGGCTTCGTACGCCTTGAGCTCGGGTGTGACGAACCGCTCGGCGCCGGTGAGCGTCTGACGCCGCTCGTAGTCCGCCGGCACACGGTCCCGGTGCGGGTTCGTGATCTCGAGATAATAACCGAAGACCTTGTTGAACCCGACCTTGAGCGAGGAGATGCCGGTGCGCTCGCGCTCGCGTGCCTGGAGCCCCGCGATGTACTGCTTCCCGCCGTCGCGAGCGTCCTTGAGCTGGTCGAGCTCGTGATCGTACCCGGTCCGGATCGCGTCGCCGTCGGATGGCTGGGCCGGTGGACGCTCCACGAGCGCCCGGGCGAGCTCATCGCCCACGTCCTGGAGGAGATCGAGGCGGTCCGCGGCTTCCTCCAGCAGCGACGCCCGCCCCCGCGCTTCGAGGCCGTCGAGCGCCGCGCGGACGTCGGGCAGCCGGAGGATCGAATCCCGCAGCGCGCCGAGCTCGCGTACAGTCGCGCGCCCGAGCGCGGCGCGGCCCGCCAGACGCTCGACGTCGCGCACCCCGTCGAGCGCTTCGCGCAGGCGGTCCCGCCCACGGACGTCGTCGACCAGCACCTCCACCGCGTCCAGGCGGGCGGTGATAGCCGCGGGATCGACGAGCGGTGCGAGCAGCCATCCCCGTAGCAGGCGGGCGCCCATCGGCGTCAGGGTGCGATCGAGGACGTCGAGCAGCGTTGTCCCGGCCGCGCCGGGAAGGCCGGGGAGGGCGGCGCGGAGCGGCTCCACCAGCTCGAGGTTGCGCCGGGTCATCTCGTCGAGCGACAGCCGGTCGCCGCGCCGGAGCATGCGGGGGCGAGCGAGGTGCGGCAGGCCCCCAGGTTTGAGCTCCCGTGCGTACCGGAGCAGTGCTCCCACCGCACCCAGGGCCGGGCCGTCGCCCGGCTCGACGCCCAGCCCATCGAGCGAGGCCACACGGAACGTGCGTGCCAGGTCCTCGCGCGCGAGCTCGGGATCGAACTCCCATGCCTCACGCTCCGTGCGGACGGCGCCGGGAAGTGGGACGCCGGCGGGTGTGCCGCCGGGAAGCACCACTTCCCGGGGTTCGTAGCGAGCGAGCGCCGCCGCGAGGTCCTCCGGTGCCACGGTCTCGAGCAACAGCTCGCCGGTCGTGAGGTCGAGGGCCGCTATCCCGGCCGGTGTGCTCCGAGCGTCGAACGCCAGCAGGAAATTGTTCCGGCTGCGTTCGAGCCAGTCGTCGGCGAGGACGGTGCCGGGAGTGACGGTCTCCACGACCGCGCGCCGCACGAGGCCCTTGGCGAGCTTGGGATCCTCCACCTGTTCGCAAATCGCCACGCGGTGACCGAGGCCGATCAGCCGCCGCAGGTACTCGGTCGCTGCCTTGACGGGAACGCCGGCGAGGGGCACCTCCGCTGCGCCGCCGTTGTTGCGCGACGTGAGGGTGAGCCCCAGCTCCCGGGCGGCGAGCTGCGCATCGTCCTCGAACATTTCGTAGAAGTCACCCATCCGAAAGAACAGGATGGTGTCGGGGTGTCGCGCCTTGATCTCGCGATACTGCTGCATCAGCGGTGTGTCCACCTCGACTCGTGGCGTCATGGCTCCTCCACCACGAACGGCTGACCTCCGAGCCGGGTCTTGAGACGGCGCTGTGCTTGCGCGGCGTCATCGTGCGACGCATACCGCCCGACGCGCACCTTGAAGAGGCCGCTCGTGTCACGCACCACGCGGGCGTCGAAGCCCATCACCTTCAGACGAGTGAGCATCTCGTCCACCTGAGCCGCGCTTTTTACGGCCAGCACCTGGACGGCATACGTCGCGGCCGGGGGTGTGGCCTTGGCCTGGGTGTCGCCTGCCGTGGCGGGCGCAGCGGCCGGCGGGGCGACGGTCGCGGAGACACAGCGAGAGGCGTAGAAGCTCACCTGATTCTTGAACTCCACGTCGGCACCCGCGCCGTCCAGCGCCTCGCGGATCAACGGGCAGCCGTGGGCGTCATCCTTGAGGTCGAAGTAGGCGCGCGCGCCCCAGAAGTCCGCCCGGGCCCGCAACGGGGAATCGGGATAGTCGAGGCGCAGCCGCTCCGCCGCTTGCACGGTGGCCGCGGGATCGCCCTGGGCGAAATAGAGCTGGGTGAGTAGTACGAGCGCCGAGTCGGCCCATACCGACCGCCCGTACTCGACCACCACGCGCTGCAGGTTCGTTGCGGCGGTCGCTGCGTCGGCCGCGACCCGGCCCGCGGTGAAGAGCGCGCCCGGATAGATGGAATCCTGCGGCGATAGGCTCGCGAGCAGCCGGCGAACCATGGCGCGCGCGGAGTCGGGGCGGGTCGGTGCGACTCGGAGAGCGGCTGCGCGAACGGTGTCGCGTTGCGCGGACAGTGGGACGGGCGGACCGGCGGTCAGCAGCGCGGCTGCGACAACGAGTACGCGTCCGACTGTCCGACCGTCCGACCGTCCGGCCGTCATGCCGCCTCCCTCGCGCTCACGCCCCACGACAGTACGAGCTGCTCGAGGATGCCGGCTTCACCGGTCAGCGTGCTCGACTTGAGGGCGCGGTCGGCGTCGAGGGCCAGGCGCAGCGCGCCGCGCAGCTCGCCGGCGGTCCAGAGCCCCGCCCACCGAGCCCAGCGGCGAGCGGTCTGTTCCCAGCTCCCGAGGCCGTACGGTCGCGCGGCCCGGAGATGCGACAGCAACGCACCCTCGAGGCGATCGTGTCGCGGCGCGTCGCGGTCGACCTCTGCTCGGGCGAGCGCTGTGCCGACGAGGGCAGTGCCGAGCGCGCTGAGCATGCGGACGCCGCTCATCCCTGCCTGCTCGAGCACAGGCTCGACCAGCCGGGCGGCGTCCGCTGCGCGCCGCTCGAGGGCCGCGTCGACAAGATCCTGGAGCGTTTCACCGCGGCGCACGCCCACGAGCGCGGCCACTTCGTCGCGGCTGGCCGGCCGCCCTGCGCAGAGCGGTGCGAGCTTCTCGAGCTCACGGGCGAGGCCGCTGAGGTCGTTCCCCACGCTGGCGAGGAGCAGCTCCCCGGCCTCGGGCGCGAGGGTAAAACCAAGCTGCTTCGCGCGGTGTGTCATCCAGCGCTCGACCCGCTCCGGGGGCAGTGCCGTGACCTCCACGGCGGTCGCCCGGCGCACGAGCTCGGCGTCGGGTGGCTCAGCGGTGCCGTGGACCAGCAGCAGCACCGTGGTGGGATTGGGTGAATCGAGGTAGTGCAGCAGCTCCTGGCGCACCTTCGCAGTCTTGCGGAGCTGGTCCATCCCACGCAGGACCACGGCCCGGGTGGCGGTGACGATGGGAGGCGTGTTCACCAGGGCGTTGAACGCCTCGGGGTCGAGATCGGCGGCCGCGCGCTGGTCGACGTTGAAGTCACGGGCGGTCGGGTCGACGGCGCGCTCCAGCAGCGCGCGCACCGCCTCGTCTTTCAGCACGTCCTCCTCGCCATGGAGATAGTAGACAGGATCCGGCGCGCCCTGCTTCAGGCTCCGGAGCAGCGCGTCAAAGGTGAGAGCCCCCATACGGGGCGGAAGTTACCGTGGCCTCGAGTCGAGAGAAAGCCTACCGCCCCGCGGATGCGGGCTCGACGAGCACCGCGCCGTCTGGGACCTGGGGCCCAGCAAACACGCTCGCGCGCGGGTCCTGGAACGAGACGAACGGCACACCGGCCTGTACCACCGGATTCGGGAAGGGAACGGGCGGGAGCACCGGGGCCCGCGCTACCTCAGGCCGCCGGACGCCTTCGAGCGCCAGCATCGCGAGCGCTGCCGCGATGACCAGCGCCGCCGCTACGCCCGCACTCGCCGGAACCTCCCGGGCGGCGCGGCGCTCCCGCTCGAGCCGGGCGTCCAGGCGGCGTCGGAAGTCGCGTGAGGGCTCGATCGTCCCCGCGGCCTGTAACGCGAGCACGCCACGCCGCACGGCCGCGTCGTACCCACGGCAACCGGCACAGCGCACGAGGTGGCGGTCAAAGCGGCGCAGCTCGCGCGGGGCGGTGATCAGGCCGTCACGAAAGTCCGTATAGCGTTCGAGGAATTCGGCGCACGTCATGGCGAGAATCTACTACCGTCCGGCCGGGACGGGGTTCCCGGACCCCCCAAAAAAGGCCCCGCCCCTCGCAGGTGCGGGGGGCGGGGGGGTTGTGGGGATCCTACTTCAGCAGCGGGCCGATGAGCTGGGCGAAGCTGTTCCGGGCCCGATTGAGGCGGCTCTTCACCGTGCCAAGGTTGCAGCCCGTGATGTCGGCGATTTCGGCGTAGCTCTTGCCTTCCAGCTCGCGGAGGACGAAGACGGCCCGGTGGTGGGTGGGCAGTTGATCCACGCACTGATCCACCGCTTCCTTGAGGAAGCGCTTGCGGTACAGGTCGTCCGGCCGGGCCGTCGTGTCTTCGAACTGAAGCGGCCGGTGATCCGCTTCCCAGTGCTTCTTAATCGTCTGGAACAGCACCAGCGGGTTCCGGCTGCGGTTCCGCAGCTCATTCTTCGCCAGGTTCGACGCGATGGTGTAGATCCAGGTCGAGAACTTCTTGGTCTGGTCGAAGCGGTGGAGGTGCCGGAACACGCGGATAAAGACCTCCTGCACGAGGTCCTCCGCCCGTTCGCGGTCTCCAATGGTCCGATTGATGAAGTTGAGCAGCCGGGTCTGGTAGCGGTCCACCAGGGTGCCGAAGGCTTGGGGGTCACCCGACAGGTGCTCAAGCACTAGCCGGCCGTCGTCGAACTCGTGCAGCGCCTGGCGCTCGAGCGCGCGCGGCGTCGCGACTGCCTGGCTATTCCGCCTGAGGGTTGCTCGCATGGACCGCTCCATGGTTTCAAGCCCGTGCACTTCCTCTATATAAAGATACGGCACGAACCGTACCTGTCGCATCACCTACGTAACCCTCAATGCGATCACAGCTTCACCGATCCAGCATCGAGTCGGCCCGACACGTCCGTCCTCGTCGGGGGACATCGGGTTGCTACATCCCGAGGACGAACCCGGCCATATAAAGGATAGCCACCACGGTCTTTGCGTCGCGGACTTCGCCGTCCCGGATGCGGGCCAGGACCTGCGACAACGGCTGTGGCACCACCTCGATGAACTCGTCGCGCTCGGGCGACGGTGTCCCCGCGGTGAGCCCGCTCGCCAGGTACAGGTGGATGACCTCGTCGGTGAAGCCCGGCGTGGTCCAGATCGAGGTCAGCCGCTGCAGGCGGCCGGCGGTGACCCCCGCCTCTTCGAGCAGCTCGCGGCGGGCGCACGCCTCGGGATCTTCGCCAGGGTTGAGCGTGCCGGCGGGAATCTCCCACAACAGACCGCCCGCCGCGTAGCGGTACTGGCGGATCAAGAGGATCGTGGGATCGGGATCCCCCTGCGGGTCGGAAGCGCACGGCACGATGGCGGCGGCGCCCGGGTGGCGGATGATCTCCAGCTCCCCCGTGGAGCCGTCGGGGAATCGCACCGTGTCGACGTCGACCCGCACGACCCGGCCGGTGTAGACCCGGCGGCTCTCGAGCTGCATGGGCACCCTCAGCGGTTGAAGACCCAGGTGACGGGGACTTTGAACCCTTCGGCGAGGAAGTAGGCGGCGTTGCGCCGCGGATTCGACCGGATGGGGGAATTGGGGGCGGGCGACGTGAAGGGCAGGAGTCCCAGCCGGGTGGCGATGATCCGGAGCCGCAGCATGTGAAAGCCGTCGGACACGAGCAGGACCCGGCGGTTGTCCTTCCCCGCGAACCACTGGGCGACGCCTTCGAGCGAGGCCGACGTGGTCGCCGCCGCTGGCAGGCCGACGACGGCGCCGTCGGGGAGTCCGGCCTTGAGGAGGTAGCGCCGACCCACTTCCGATTCGCTCACCGTGTCGCCCGATCCCACGCCGCCGGTCACCAGGACCACGGGTGCGAGCCCGCGCTGGTACAGCGCGGCCGCGTGGTCGAGTCGCGCGCGGAACACGGGCGACGGGCGGCCGTTGTACTGGGCCGCGCCGAGCACGGCGATCGCGTCGGCCGTTGTCGCCTGGTCGTGCGCGCCCGCGAGCGCCACCGCGACGACGACCGCCGCCCAGCCGAAGGCGAGCGCGACCAGGACCATCACCGTTGCGGTGAGCTTGCGGCGCAGAGTCCAGAAAGGCATGGGGGAAAGACAACAAGGGAAGGGGATAGAGGGAAGGGGGACAGCGCGAGACGGAATCGCTCAGGGCTTGGTCAGGAGCTCCTCGAACAGCGCAAGTGCGCGCGGGTCGCCGGATTGGCCGAGCCAGAACAGTGCCTTGCGCCGCACCCCCGGCTCGGGGTGTGTGCGGGCGATCCGAATGAGGGCGGGGACACCGGCCTCGCGGGGCTGCTGTGACAGGGCGAAGACCGCCTGCTCCTTCACGTCCCGGTCCAGGTCGGCATCGTCTACCAGGTCGGTGAGGCCGCGAGTCGCGGCGTCGCCGGCGGCCTGCCCGAGCCAGAATACCGCTTGACCGCGGGTGCGCCCGGGCGCGCGATCGTCGCGGGCGAGCTTCAAAAGCATCGGCCAGACGGTGACCGAATCCGCCAGAGTCGCGGGCAGTATCGCCTCTTCGCCTCCGCGAGAGTCTTCCCGGGTGGCGAGGCCGAGCAGGAAGTCGACGGCCTCGCGCGCCGACGTGGTGCCGAGATCGGTGACGGCGGCGTCTCGAGGCGGGGTGACCCAGCGTCCTCCTACGTAGGTGCGGAGCGACTGTACCCGGCCGGCCCGGACTCTGAGCGAGACGCGCACCGGTCCCGGCTCGCAATCGTACTCGACCTCATCGTCGTCGAAGCCGTGGTCGAGAGTGATCTTGCGTCCCCATCTTCCCCGCCCACACTTCCCGCCAGTGCATTCGAAAGCGATCACACTGTGTCCGTCGCCGCATACCCCGGGACGGGCGGCGAAACTCAGCCGGACGGTGCCGTCGGGTGCGGCGGCGACCCGGGCGCCGAGGCGCTGCGCGGCCGCGGGCCCCGCCGCGAGCGCCCACACGAGCACCAGCCGGCCGGTCACGGGTTGATGATCTCCAGCAGGACCTGCGCGGCGCGCGGGTCATGCGACTGGCCGAGCCAGAAGATCGCCTTCTTACGGAGCTCCTTGTCCGGCTCCGTTTTCGCGATGCGGATCAGCTGATCGAGTGCGGCGGCCTCGTGGCGCTGCGAGTACACGAAGATCAGCTGCTCTTTCATTTCTCGGTTCTGCATCCGGTCGTACAGCCCGGCCAGCTGGTCCAAGTTCCCGCCAGTCTGGCCCACCCAGAAGAGCGCCTTCTTGCGCATCTCCACCGGCTCGCGCTCGTTGAGCGCGATATCCATCAACCAGCGACCGTTGTCCGCGCCGCCCATCTGGGAGAGCGAGAAGATCACCTTCTCCTTCAAGTCTTCGCCCGTGAGCTTGGCGTACATGCCTCGCAGGAAGGCGGCGTTCTCCGGGGAGCCCTGCTGCCCCAGCCAGAAGATCGCCTTTTCGCGCGCCTCGTCCGGGGCGCGTTCGTTGGCGGCGTAGTCGCGCAGGATCTGCCCGGCGCGCGGCTGATCAATTTGCGACAGCGCGAAGATCGCCTTGTCCTGGAGCTCGGGATCCCTGGCGCTGCGCAGGATCGAGTCGAGGGCGGTCACGGCCCGGTCGCTGCCCACCTGTGACAGCCAGAACACCGCCTGCTGGCGCACCTCGGACTCAGGGTCGTTGCGGGCGACGTCGAGCAGGATGTCCTCCGTCTCGGCGCTCCGCTTTTGGGAGACGATGAACACGGCTTTGCGACGCAGGCCAGCCGAGCACCCATCGCGTTTCGCCAGGACTTTCTTGAGGATGGGGAGCGCGTTGGTCGCGTCCATCTGGAGCAGCCCGTTCAGCGCGGCGACTCGGACGTCGTCCTCGTCGTCTTCATCGGGACAGCTGTGGGCGCCCGCCGGCCGGGGCGTCTGCGGTGTCTGCGGTGTCTGCGGTGTCTGCGGCGACTGCGGCGGCTGTGGGGGTTGCGGGGGCTGCGCGTGGATGATTACCCAACGGTGGGCGTCCTCGTCCCCCTGCGTCGCGAGCGCGCTCTGAATCCGGGCGAGCAGCGCGTCGCCGTCGCGCAGCGTCGCCGCCTTGGGGTAGCGTTGCTGCTGGGTGACGAGGAGGTCGCGCGCGCGGACCAGGTTGTCGTTCTTGTAGAGGGCGAACGCCGCCCAGTAGAGGGCGTCGCCGGCACG
>DATHKX010000189.1:0-5458 GCA_035488835.1 Gemmatimonadales bacterium | reverse complement strand
GGTGTCGCCTGGCGGTGGAGCGGGGGAGCTCGAGATCCTCGCCCTCACGCCACCGGCGGAGCGCAAGGAAGGGAAGATCGTGGGCGAAGGCCCGGCCGCGGTGCCGGAGCTGGTGCGCCTGCTGCGAGAGGAAGCCAAGGTTCTGTGAGCCACGTCCTCGCGGTGCTCGAGCAGCGTGACGGCGCGCTGCGCAAGGTGTCTCACGAGGTGGTGACGGGCGCCCGGCGGTTGGGCGACGCGCTCGGTGGGAACGTCGACGCGTTGATCCTGGCCGCGGGCGCGGTGCGCGGGGCTGACCAGTTGGGCCGCTTCGGCGCGGACAAGGTGATCACGCTGACGAATGCGGCGTTCGGCATGTACGCCCCGGAGGGGTACGCGCGCGCGATCGCCGAGCGCGTCCAGAGCGGCGGATACGGCGCGGTGGTGTTCGCCGCCAGCGCCACGGGAAAGGATCTCGCGCCCCGCGTGGCTGCGCGGCTGGGGCGTCCGCTGGCGCAGGAGGTCACCGACCTTGCCGTCGAGGGTGGCGCGGTGACGGTCATCCGGCCCGTCTACGCGGGCAAAGCCCTGCTCAAGCTCAAGATCAACGGAGCACCGGCAGTGATTTCGCTGCGGCCGAGCGTGTTCACGCCGGTCGAGCGCCCGAAGGCGGGGACGCAGGAGAGCGCGACCGCGGCGGTGCCGGCGGGCCGGGTCGTCGTGAGAGCCATCAAGGCGGCGGAAGCGGGTACGCTCGACGTGGCCGAAGCACCGATCGTCGTGTCGGGCGGTCGCGGGCTCAAGGAGCCGGCCAACTTCAAGGTGCTGGAGGAGCTGGCTGCGGCCTTCGCCGGACGCGCGGCGGTGGGTGCATCGCGCGCCGTGGTGGACGCCGGGTGGCGCTCCCACGCGGACCAGGTGGGACAGACCGGCAAGACGGTGAGCCCGACCCTGTACGTCGCAGTCGGCATCTCGGGCGCGATCCAGCACCTCGCGGGGATGCGCACGTCCAAGGTCATTGTGGCCATCAACAAGGACAAGGACGCGCCCATTTTCAAAGTGGCGGACTACGGAATCGTGGGCGACTTGTTCGAAGTCGTGCCCAGGCTCACCGAGGAGATCCGCAAGCTCCATGGCTGAGGGAGCGGGGAGCCCAAAAGGAGTCCCTGGCGGTCCCGGGGAGCGGTTCGTTCCGGCGCAGCATCAGCCGCCGCTGCCCACTGACCGGCTCATCCTCAAGGACGGCGCCGAGGGCGCGGGCGACCGGATGGAGCTCGACGTGCTGATCGTCGGCGCCGGACCGGCGGGGCTCGCCTGCGCGATCGAGCTGGCGCACCTCGCACAGCGCGAGGGCACGGACGTGAACATTGGCGTGCTCGAAAAGGCCGAGGCGCTGGGAGAGCACTGCCTCTCGGGCGCGGTCGTGAACCCCCGCGCGTTCCGCGAGCTGTTCCCCGACTTGAAGGATGCCGACTTCCCGTTCCGCGGGCCCGTCGGGAAGGAAAGGGTCGCCCTCCTCACGTCCCGCCGGGCGTTCACGCTTCCGACGCCGCCCACCATGCACAACGCCGGCAATTACGTCGCCTCGTTATGCGAGATCGTGCGTTGGCTGGGCGAGCGAGCAGCGGCCTTGGGGGTGAACGTCTTCACCGGCTTTCCGGCGGCGAGCCTGCTGGTGGACGGGGAGCGGGTCGCGGGCGTCCGCACCACGGCGACCGGCCTGGACCGTGAAGGGCGGTCACTCTCGAATTACATGGCGCCGAACGATCTCGTTGCCAAGGTGACGGCCCTGGCCGAGGGGACGCGGGGCAGCTTGGCACAGGCGTGGCTCGAGTGGCAGGCGGTGACGTCCGAGAATCCGCAGATCTTCGCGCTCGGCGTGAAGGAGATCTGGGAGACGAAGCGGCCGCTCGCCACGATCGTCCACACCCTTGGCTGGCCGGTCCCATCCGATGCCTTCGGTGGCAGCTTCATGTATCCGCTCGAGCCGAACCTCGTGGCGCTCGGGCTAGTGGTTGGGCTCGACTACCGAGACGCCGCGCTCGATGTCCACGCGCTGCTCCAGCGGATGAAGCTGCACCCGTTGTTCCGGCAGTACCTGGAGGGTGGCGAGATGGTCGAGTGGGGCGCGAAGACCATCCCCGAAGGCGGCTACTACGCGGTCCCAGCGCGCCGCTCGGGCGACGGCATCGTGATCCTGGGTGACTCGGCCGGCTTCGTGGACGTCCCGTCCCTCAAGGGAATCCACTACGCCATGCAGTCGGGGATCTTCGCCGCGCGCGCCATCCATGCGGGGCTCAAGGCGGGGCACGCGTCCGCCGCAGGGCTCGCCGAGTACGACCACCTGGTGAACGAATCCTTCATGATGAAGGACCTGTATCGCACCCGGAACATGCGGCTCGCCTTCAAGGACGGGTTCTATGCGGGCGGGGTAAAGGCGGCGCTGCTAACGCTCACCGGGGGGCGGTTCCCGGGTGGCAAGATCGCCATGCGGCGCGACGCCGACGTGGAGCGCTCACTGATCCCGGGCGCAAGCCCGGGGATCATCCCTGATGGTCGTCTGACGTTTTCGAAGGTTGATGGTGTTTTCAAATCCGGAAACGCCACGCGCGATACGATTCCCATCCATCTGGTGGTCGGGAAGGATGTGCCGGCCGCGGTCGCCGAGTTCTACGCCCGGATGTGCCCAGCCGGGGTGTACGAGCTGGCGCAGGGCGCCCTCCGCGTGAATGCCCCGAACTGCGTCGACTGCAAGGCCACGGACGTGCTGGGCCCGCGGTGGACGCCGCGGGAAGGCGGGAGCGGGCCGAAGTACAAGCGGATGTAGGACTCGGCGCCACAGTCTCCACTTGCACCACCGCACCATATTCGAGCGAGCGGCCACGGTTCCTAGCCGCTCTGGTTCGGTATCGCCAATCCTACCAACACCATAGCCTGCATGGGATTGCCGACTCGGCATGGCACTGGGTATGCAAGACCGTCGGGGCGGAGCCCTGTGGATCCGCGCGTCGACTGCTCGGTTCAGCGCGCCCCTAGATGAGACGGAGGCTATTTCACATGCGTGGCGATTCCACGCTGCATGAGCAGCCCAAGCGGCGTGGCTGGGATCGGCGGGCCGATCGCGGCCGTCGCATGGTCCGGGACCGTCGACGCGAGACGGTGGAGGTGTCGTTAGAGCGTCGCAGCGGCCTCGAGCGGCGCGCGGGCGCTCCGCGTCGCGCCCAAGGGGGCCGGCGCAACTCGGACCCGGAAGGCTTTCAGCGTTTGAAGCTGTAGTCCCGGGGCGGCTGACTACCGGCCGACGACCTTTCCGATCTTTCCCTGCCCGTTGTTCGCGTACCAGACCGTGTTGCTGGCGTCGACGCTGAGCTTCCGCACCAGCGCCGGCCCGGTGGGAATCTTGTAGCTCGTCATTCTGCCGGTGGCGGGGTCGAGCTCCACCAAGTCATTCAGCTTGCCGTCGAACTGGTTGAACCACACGTGCCCCGTCGAGTCCACCACGATCGAATAGGGACCGCTCCTTGGCCCGCCCGGCGCGTCGTACTCCTTGAACGTCTTGGTGGAAGGGTCGAACCGGGCCACCTTCCCGGCCACGAAGTAGGTCATCCAAATGCCCCCGCTCCGGTCGATCGCGAGCCGTCGGACACCCGAGGTCGGCGTCGGGGTGGGGAACTCCTCGATCCTGCGCGTCTTCACGTCCACCCGGCCGAGCTTGTGCCCCTCGAGCTCGGCGAAGTACACGGCGTTCTCCGGCCGCGACGTGATAATCCCGTACGCGTTCGCGCTCGGGGTCGGGACGGGATACTCGGTGATCTTGCCGGTCGCCGGGTCGAGCCGGCCGATGCGGTTGCCGCTTTGCTCGGTGAACCAGATCGCGCCGTCGGGGCCCTCGATCGGCGTGTGCGGGCCGGCGCGCGGGCTCGGCACCGGATACTCCGTGAAGCGCTCCGTCTTCGAGTCGAAGGCGGCGATCTTGTTGCCGCCCTGCTCCGTGACATACAGCCGGCCGTCCGAAGCCCAGGCGATGCCGTGCGGGCGCGAGCCCTCGGTCGGCATCGGCCACTCGACGAAGCGCGCGGTCTTCGGATCGAACTTGCCGAGCTTGTTGGCGCCGATCTCCGCGAACCAGATGATCCCGTCGGGCGCCGCCACCAAGCAATGGGGCGCGCTATTGGGCGTCGGAATGTCGTACTCGACGATCGACGGAGTCGGGACGAGACCGACACCGACGATCGCGATCCATGCCCTTAACTGCATAACGTTTCCCCCTTTCCCGTGTCCCCTGTTTCGAATTAGAGACCCGCCATCTTGATCCCGTCGATAATGAACTGCACGGCAATGGCGCACAGCACGAGCCCCATGAGCCGCGTCAGAATCCGCATGCCCGTCTGACCGAGCTTTTGCTCCACCCGCGGTGCGGCGGCGAGCGTGACATAGGTCAGGAAGGCCGTAAGCGCGATCGCCACGTATACCCCGACGGTCGTCACCACGCTCTTCGAGGCCCCCGCCAGCACCATGACCGTCGAGATCGCCCCCGGCCCGGCGAGCATCGGGACGCCCAGCGGCATGATACCCACGTCCTCCTTCTCGATCCCCTCGGCTTTCTCGACCGCCGTCTCCCGCTGCTGACTGCGGCGCGCCTGGACCATGTCGAGCGCGTTGAGGCCGATCAGGATGCCGCCGGCGACCTTGAAGGCCCCGATGGTGATGCCGAACAGACGGAAAATGAGGCTGCCGCCCAGGGCGAACGCCGTCAGCGTGATGGCGCACGCCCAGGCGCCCCGTTTGGCCATGAGCCGTCGCACCTCGGGTGGGTCCCGGGCCGTCATGGCGAGGAACGTCGGAACCGCGGTGAGGGGATCGACGATGAACAGGACCGACGTGAAGATGAGGAACAGGTCCTGGAGCATCCGGAGCGTGTCGCTCACATCGCGACCTGCACGACGCGGTCCTTGCCGGCGCGCTTCGCCGCGTACATCGCCTGGTCGGCCTTGCGGAGCAGCTCGTCCGTCCCGGCCTCGGTGCCCGAGACCGCCACGACGCCGATGCTGGCAGTGACGGAGGGCGTGCCCCGGAACACGGTGCGGATGCCGCTGCCGAGCCGGTTGGCCGCGGCGTGCGCCACGTCGCCGTCGGTCTCGGGCATCAGGACCCCGAACTCGTCGCCCCCCAGCCGGCCGACCACGTCCGCCTGGCGCACGGCGCCCCGCATCGCGTCGGCCACGAGCCGCAGTACGGCGTCGCCCGTGGCGTGGCCGTGCGCGTCGTTGACCGACTTGAAATCATCCAGATCGAGGTAGATCAGGGCCAGGGGGCGGCCGTAGCGCCGGTTACGGCCCAGCTCCTGCGCCAGCTCATGGGAGAACGCCCGGGCGTTCAGCACGTTCGTGAGCGGGTCCTGGGTCGCGAGCAGCTCGAGCTGCGAGTGGGTGTGCCGCAGCTGCGACAGGCCGGCGATGGCGACGCCCACCACCGCGAG
>DATHKX010000188.1:0-37606 GCA_035488835.1 Gemmatimonadales bacterium | reverse complement strand
GATCTCGGGGGTGAGCCCGAGGGGTCCGGGATCGAGCGCCGGGTCGCCCGGCGGCTCGGAGCCGAGGGGGTCCAGGCGCGCCGCCATGTGGCCGAAGTTGCGGATGGCTTTCACCAGTGCCATGGCGGCAGCGACGTGCTTGAGATCGGGGCTCGGGGCTAGGGGCTCGGGGCTTGGGAGGACCCGCGCTGTCGGTGCTCCGAGACCCAAACCCCCAGCCCCGAGTCCCGCTATCCCCAGAGTCTCCGCCGCTCCCTCGTAGAACCGTTCCTCTCCCTGCAGCAGGGCGTCCAGTCTTCGCAGGAACATCCCCGACTCCGCCCCCTGGATGATCCGGTGATCGTAGGTCGAGGTGATCGTCATGACCTTCGCGCTACCGATCGTGCGGATCGCACCGGTCGCGATGATCGAGCCCTGTCCCTTCATGAGGCGCGGCACCGAGGCGACCGTCCCGATGGTCCCCGGGTTCGTCAGCGTGATCGTGGCGCCCGCGAAGTCGTCCGGGACGAGCTTGTTGGTGCGCGCCTTGTCGACCAGCGTCTCGTACGTCGCGTGGAAGGTGGCGAAGTCCATGCCCTCGGCGTGCTTGATCACGGGGACGACCAGGGCGTGGCTGCTGTCCTTCTTCTCCACGTCCACGGCCAGGCCGAGGTTCACGGCGTGCGGATCGAAGCGGTGCGGCTTCCCATCGACATCCTGGAAGGCGTGCGTCATGACCGGGAGCTCGCGCGCCGCCTGGGCGATCGCGTATCCGATCAAATGCGTGTAGGAGATCTTCTTGCCCGCTGCCGCGAGCTGGGCGTTCAGCCCCCGGCGCCGCGCGTCCAGCACGTCGACGGTGATCTCGCGGAACGAGGTCGCCGTCGGGACGGCGAGGGAGTCCGTCATGTTCTGCGCGAGACGGGCCGCGGGGCCGGTGATGGGCGTAAGGCCGGGAGACGGGACACGGGAAACGGGAGACGTGGATGTCGGCGCGCCGATGGGCTCCGTTTCCCGCTTCCCGCTTCCCGTTTCCCGAAGCACGTCGGCGGAGCTCGTCGGGATTATCGGGAGCTCGGCAAGCTTCCCGTTGTCGAACAACTGCCGCCATTCCTCCCCGACCGAGGCGGGGTCGCGCAGGTATTGCTCGTACATGACCTGCACGAAGGCGGCGTTATGGGTACCGAAGACGAACCCGCTCACAGCTGCAATTTAATCAAAAGGGAAGCGGGATTCTTCTCGATTCTACGCCGGGGGAAGAGGCGCACATCACCCGGCAGCGAGGGCTGCGACTTTCAGGACCGTGTTCCAGTTGCGCCCCGTACCGCGAGTGCCAAGCTGCTTGTCGATGACGGCATTGGTCAAGCGCGAGCGGCCGATACCGTCCGGGTAGACGATGTAGAGATGTTTGCCCGCAGCGGCGACCACTTCCCGGCCCTTGATGGCCTGCTGCAGCGCCTCGACACGCGTAGCGCTGGACGCATGCTTGAGAAACATCACGACCAGATGGCCCGGATCGCGCGCGGCTTCCTTGCGGAATGGATTGTGCGCGACGACGTCCTCCCATTCCTTCGCGGTGCGAACGAAGAAATCCGTCTTGAGCGCGAGACGCTTTTCGGCTTCCGTCTCCAGCAGGCGCTCCAGCTGGGTCGACGTTCGCCCGGTCGCGCCAAAGACGAGATTCCCGCTTTGCAGCAGCGACCGGACGTCCGCGAGGCCCAGCTGCGTGAGGAGATCGCGCAGATCAGCCATCGAGATCTGCTTGTGGCCGCCGACATTGATGCCCCTGAGGAGGGCGAGGTGGATCACGCCTTACGCATCCACCTCAACTACCGGGCCGGGCCGCGGAGCGCGTCGACGTCCGGCTTGACCTGGTCGTCGAGCGCCACGTGGTTGCGATTGTGGCGCACCACGCGGGAAAACAGCGTCAGCTCGCGGTCGAACAGGAAGCGCCACAGCAATCGCGCCCAGGAGGTGTGCGAGGCCAGCGACGCGTACACTTCCGGAGCGAGGGCCCGGATTCGGGGCAGCCGATTCCACGGCACCGATGGGAAGTCATGATGCTCGTTATGGTGCCCGACGTTGAACGCGAGCAGGTTGAGCGGGCCGTAGTAGCTGAAGGTCTCCTGCCCGCCCGTCGCCGTGAGGTAGTGGCGCTGGATCCAGCGCGCGCCGAGGGGATGCAGGCCGATCGAGAAGAAGAGCGACAGCACGAGGTAGACCAGCGCCTTCGGGCCGAGCACGACCCAGACCAGGGCGTCGAACGCCACCCCTACGGCGACGTTGGTCGCCGTCCAACGGTCCCACAGGGGGACCTCCTTCACGCGCCAGGGCCGGATCGCCTGGAATATGGGGAACAGCAGCAGCCAGAGCGCTTTGCGGAGCGGCGACCGTCCCACGAGTCGCGCCTCCCAGCGGAAGGGGAGGTCGCCGTCGAGCTCGTACACGCCCTGGAACGCGTGGTGTTTGAGGTGATACTTGGTGAACGACACGGCGCCCGGGAAGACCTGCGGCAGGTTGGCGAGCAGCGCCGTCAGGATGTTCGGCACCCTTCGCTTGAAGACCAGCCGGTGGGCGGTCTCGTGGATCATGACGAAGAGCGCGTGGTCGGCGAACGCGCCCACGGTGTAAGCCACGGCCGCCACGACCCACCACGGCTGGTCGGCCACGAGCCACGCGACGACGATCTGGAGCGCGACGATGCCCGCCGTCCACCAGAACGTGGCGGGGTTGGGGCCGATCAGCTCCCTGATCTCGGGATGGCGCCGCAACAGCTCCCGCGTCCTGAGCCGATGGGGTTCCGGAGCGGTGGAAAAGGTGAACGCGTCGCGGGGGGTGTTCAGGAGCTCGTCCAAGGTGCGCTTAAGCTGCGACCACAATCCATGTGGGCGCAAGGCGGACGTTTCTGATGGGAGGTGCTAGTCTCGGTACGGATCGAACTCTTTCTCGCCCGCCATCACGACGATCAGCGGGGTGAGGGTGTGGAGCACCGTGACCGTTTCGCCCTGCGCGGCGAGCACGTCCGGCAACCGGCGATACGCGTGCGGCGATTCGTCCAGCCCGCCGCCGCGCAGGATCACGCCTTTCTCACCGACCCACTTCCGCAGCATCTCCCACGTTACCCTGCCCGGCCGGATTAGCTCCCCGGTCCGGCGGTTCACCTTGCCACGCGCTTCGGTGCGTGACATCACCCGGCCCGCGCCGTGCACCGTGGAATAGAGCGACGCGCGCTGCCGCGCCGAGTCGTACCGGGAGCCTTCGATGATGACCGCGTCGTCCCCCATGGAGCCGCCCACGAAGCCCCGTTGCCCCGGAAACGCCGGCGTCGCGCCTTTGCGCACCACGACGTACTGCGTGCCGTCGTGGGTCTCCTTCCATGCGAAGTTGTGGTGATTGTGGACCAGCTCGAGCTCCCGGCCGCCCAGCAGGGACACGACCTTGCGCGCCACCCACTCGCGTCCCGCGTAGGCATACTCGCCCGCCAGCGTCATGAGGTGCCAGTAGTCGTGCCCGAGCGGCTGGTCGAGCGCGAGCAGCGCCTCCGCCTCCGGTACGCGCTCGCCCCATTGTTTCCCTTGCGACAGCGCCAGAAAGCCCGACGCGACGGTGTGGCCGAGGCCGCGGCTGCCGAAGTGCACGCCCACCCAGATTGCCCCGGTCTCGTCGGCGAACACGTCCACGTAGTGGTTCCCGCCGCCGACGGTGCCGAGCTGGTTTCGCGCCTTGGCGCGAAGGCCATCCCGCTCGTGGCGTCCGGGGACGGCGTCCCAGGCGGCATGGTCGAACAGCGCGTGGCCGGTGGGCGCGTCGTTCGCGCGGTTCGAGCGGCCGATGCCGAACGAGATGGAACGCTGAATCTCGTCCGCCAGGCGCTCGAGCTCGGGGCGGGGGAAGTCGTCCACGCGGCGGTCGGTGCGGATCGCGGCGTTGCCGCAGGCGATGTCGAAGCCCACGCCGACGACGCTCACTTTGTTGCGGTATGCCGCCACGCCACCGATGGGCATGACGTAGCCCAGATGGCCGTCGGCCATGAGCGCGACGCGCTCGGCGCGCGTCGCCACGTCGCGCAGCTGGGCGAGGGTCTTCTCTTCGTGGGTACCGAAGATGGCAGGCTGATTCACGCCGCCGCCTCGCGGCGCCAAGCGAGGTGGGCTAGGAGACCCGCCGCGTCTTCCGCCGCATGAAGTCCATCAGGATGAACTGCCCCAGCGTCATCGTGTTCGTGAAGTAGGCCTTCCCGCGGCAGATCGCCGACACCTTCTTCACGAATTCCACCAGACTCCGGTCCCGAGCCAGCATGAAGGTGTTGATCATGATCCCGGAGCGCCGGCACAGCGCCACCTCGCGGTAGGTGGCCTGGAGGATCTGGGGGTCCAGGCCCATCGAGTTCACGTAGATCCGGCCGTCTGGCAGCGTGAGCGCCGACGGCTTGCCGTCCGTGATCATGATGATCTGGCGCATGTCCTTGCGCTGCGACAGCAGCATGCGGCGCGACAGCTTGAGGCCTTCGGCGGTGTTCGTGTGGTACGGCCCCACCTGCGCGCGCGCCAGCTGGGCGAGCGGGATCTCCTCGGCCGTATCGTGGAACAGGACCACGCGCAGCGTGTCGCCCGGAAACTGCGTGCGGATCAGATGGGTGAGCGCGAGCGCCACCTTCTTGGCCGGCGTGAAGCGGTCCTCGCCGTACAGGATCATGGAGTGCGAGCAGTCGAGCATGAGGACCGTGGCCGACGACGAGCGGTACTCGGCCTGGTGCACCATGAGGTCATCGTACTCGAGGTTGATCGGCACGCCCAGGCCCTCGCGCTGGAGCGCGTTCGTGAGCGTGGCGTTCACGTCGAGGTTGAGCGTGTCGCCGTACTGGTAGGGCTTGCTCACCGCGTCGACCTCGACGCCGGTCGCGAGGTGCTCGGTCTCATGCGCGCCGAAGCTCGACTTGCCGATGCTCCCCAGCAGATGTTTCAAGGTTCGGTAGCCGAGAAAATCAATGCCTTTCTCGGTGAGGTTGAACTGAACCTGCTGAGCGGCCTCCTTGGCCATCCCGCCCGGACCGAACAACGGCTGCTGGCCCGAGGGCATCTTGGGCGCCTCGGTCACGTTCAGGTAGCCCTCGTCCATGAGCTTCTGAACGATCTTGTCGAGCAGCTCCCCCAGCTGGCGCTCGAGATCGGCGTCGCGCGCCGCGTCGCCGGTCGATTCGCCGCGCAACACCTTGAGCATTTCGGGCGTCAGCTGGCCCGAGTCCATGAGCGCCTGGAGGATCGCCTGCCGCAGCGCGTCGAGCGAGCGGTCGGATTCTTCCTCGCCGAACTCGCCCCAGAACGGATGCGAGTACGCGCCTCCGGCGAAGCCCGACTGGAGGAGGAAGTCAGCGAGCTGATCGAGCAAGGCCTGGAGGTTCACCGTGTCGGCCAGCTCGGGGAGGTAGCGGCTGTACGTCGTGTATTTCAATCGGTCTCCCTACCCGAAATATCGGGCGGCGGCGAGCTTTCCCGCAATGGACCAAGCCGCCCGCACGTTTCGTCTCGGAGCGCTTTCCCACCGCAATTTCCGTCTTTTCCTGTTTGGTCAGGGCATCTCGCTCATCGGGACCTGGATGCAGGCGGTCGCGCTCGGCTGGCTGGTGCTCGAGATCACCAACTCGCCGTTCGCGGTCGGCCTGACTCAGGCGTTCCGCTCTCTGGGCGTGCTCTTGTTCACCGTGTACGCGGGCGTCATCGTGGACCGCGTGGACAAGCGTCGCCTGATCGTGTGGACGCAGGCGCTGCAGATGCTCGAAGCACTGACGCTGGCGGCCCTCGTGTGGACCGGAAGGGTGACCACGTCGCAGGTACTGGTGCTGGCGCTGCTGTTCGGGATCGTCAACGCGTTCGACATTCCCGCCCGCCAGGCGTTCATCGCGGAGCTGGTCGGCAAAGAGGACCTCATGAACGCGATCGCGCTCAACTCGTCCATGTTCAACGCCGCGCGGATCGTCGGCCCGGCGGTCGCGGGCGTGCTGATCGGAGTCGCCGGCGTCGGTATGTGCTTTTTCTTGAACGGCGTGAGCTACGTCGCCGTAATCGCCGCGCTCCTCGCGATGCGGCTCCCGCCGTTCGTGACGCGCCCCATGCCCCCCTCGGCCTGGGAGGGCGTCCGTCAGGCCGTCGCGTTCATCCGGGGCGATACCCGCGTGTGGGTGCTCGTGGTGCTGGTGGCGGTATTCAGCGTGTTCGGCTTCCCGTTCATCGTGCTGATGCCGGTCGTCGCTCGGGACGTCCTGCACACCGATGCGCGCGGTTATGGCCTGCTGATGGCGGCGGTGGGTATCGGGGCGATGCTCGGGGCCCTGGGGCTCGCCCTTCGAGGGGCGCGCGTCCGCAAGGGCACCGTCCTGCTGGAAGGCGGCGCGGCGTTCGGCGTGCTGCTGGTGCTGTTCGCGGCCGTGCGCTCCGTGGGCGTGGCGCTGGCGCTCCTGGCGCTCGCCGGCTGCGCGATGATCGTGACCACCGCGCTTGCCAATACCATGCTGCAGACCCTGGTTCCCGACGAGCTGCGCGGCCGGGTGATGGCGTTCTATGCCTTCGTGTTCGTGGGCCTGGCGCCGCTCGGCGCGTTCCAGGCGGGGCTGGTCGCGGAGCACACGGGCGCGCCCCATGCGATCGCCCTGGGAGGCGCGGGGTGTCTCATCGCCGTGGTGCTGGCCGCCTGGCGGGTGCCGGCGCTACGGCGGACGGCGTAGCGGAGGTCGGGGCGTCAGAGCAGCCGCCGCAGCTTGAGCGCCACCCGGATCGTATCCGCGTCGCGGCGCAGCACGAGCTGGCGCACCGCGCCGGCGGAGCGGAGGGCCTTCCGAGCGTCGCTCAGGTCCCCCTCCGCGACCCCGCGTCCGTCGATCAGCAGGAGCTCATCGCCCACGGCGATCCCGGCCTCCGCGCTCGGGCTCTGCGGGATGACGTAATCGACCACGATGTGCCTCAGCCCCGGTCCCCGGGCGGCGAGCCGCAACCCGCTCATGTCGAAATCGCACGGCGAGTTGTCGGCGGGTCGGGGCTCCACGATGGCGCGGTGGCCGGCGTAGTCGACGATCAGACGCGATCCCTCGAACACCGAGTTGCCGACGACGCCATCGATGTCGGTTCGCGCCAGAAAACCCTTGTACTCGCCCCCCAGTCCGGTGGTAGGGGAGGGGACCTTTATGCCGCCCAGCCGGAGCTCTTGCAAGCGGACGATGGTCCCGTGGAGCTCGCCGACCAGGCCCGTGCCGATCGGCGCCTCGATGGCCGGCGTCACCTGGTTCAGGCCGTGCTGTTCCGTGAAGGGAGTGGTGACGATCAGGCACAGGCCCGACGCGCCCGTATCGAGCAGCAGCCGGGCCGGGATGGCGCGGCGGCCCCGGACCTTCACGTGCGCGCGCAGCAGCGGGAGATCGGCGTCGGGCGTGAATCGCACCGTGGCGCCCGTGCCCTTGTAGCGGTACCGCGCGGGGTCGAACAACCGCACACGCCGTTGCCGGTAGTCGATCTCCACGGTGTAGTGCTGCAGCACGTCGTGCCCGAGGAGGCCCACCTGCAGCCGCCCGCTGGCTTCGCTGAGGCCGTTGAGGGGGTACAGCGCCACCCGGTGGTTCCGGAGCGTGAGCTCTCCGATGCGGATCGTGTCCACGACGGCGGTCGAAGCGGCAGGTGCGACTGGTGCGGTTGGTGCCGGACCGGGAACGATTCCGACCGTTTGGGCCCAGTCCCGGTCGAGCCCCGTGCGGGAGAGGCCGGTGTCGAGCATCAGCCAGGCGGAGTCGCCGTTGATCAGCGCGGGCACGTAGATCGCGCCTCCGTACGCATCGAACGGGACCACGGCCACCGGCACGAGTGGTGTGGGCGCCGGACCGTGCCAGCAGGCGAGCGAGAGACACGCCGTGAGCGCCGCCGAGCGGGCCGCGGACCTCAACTCCATTTCCTCCGGCGCGCTTCGGCCACCACCAGCGCGGCCGCCCCGTCGATTCCCAGCTTCTCCGTGTTCACCACCATGTCGTAGTTCACCACGTCTTGGCGATGTCGCCGATAGTAGGTCCTCACGTACTGGTCGCGCTGCCGGTCCGTTTGGTCGACGACCTTCTCCACCTCCGCCGGGTTCACCCCCAGGCGCTCGACCGCGAGCTTCATGCGCCACGGCTTCGCGGCGACGACGTATACGTGCAGCGCGTCGGGTCGCTGTGCCAGCACGGCCTGAGCGCCCCTGCCCACCAGGACAATCCGGCCGTGCGCTGCGGCCTCCGCGATCACCCGCTCGGTCAGCTGGATGAGCGCCGCCTCATCCGGCTCGACGCGCGGCACGCCGGCGGTCGCGATGAACAGCTCGGGGGATCCGGCGGCCAGGGTGTGCGCGAGCCGCTCCAACAGCCCCGGAGCGCGCTCGTCGCGCTGCGCCACCGCGTCGGGGGGGAGGCCCGCCCGGCGCGCGACTTCGTCCACGAACTCGTTGTCGATGACGTCCCACCGGAGCTCCGCCGCCACGAGGCGCGCGACCTCCGAACCGCCGGAGGCATACTGCCGGGTGATCGTGATGACCGGCGGCGCCATCTCAGGGCTTCAGGTTCTTACGCAGCTCGCTGATGTTGAGCAGTGGCAGCCCGCCCTCGGTCGGCACGAAGATGATCAGATTGGTCGAGTTCTTCATGTCGTGCAGCACCTCGATCCACTGCTTGGTGAGCGCTTCGGGGGACAGCGTCTGGTTGAGGAGCCGCTGCTGCTCGGTCTGGAGGCGGGCCACCTCGACGCGGTGCCGTTCGGTCTCGATCTGCTGCTCCTGGGCGATTTTGTTGTTGATCGCCTGCACGACCTGGGCGGGTGGCTGCAGGTCGCGCAGGAAGAACGCGGTGACGCTGGCAATCCGGAACTTGCCGCCGCCCGCGCGAGGGGTGGTCACGAGCGCCGAGTCCACCAGGGCTTCCATGGTGTTCGCGATCTGGGTGCGCTTGGAGATGTCGTTGATGGAGTACTGCACGATCCCGTCGCGCACGCCCTTGCGGATGGCGTTGAGCACGGCGCCGCGGATCTGGTTTTCATCGCCGATCTCGGTGAAGATCCGGGGCGCCTGCGACGGATCGATCTGCCAGCGGATCGACACCTCGACATGCATCCCCATCTGCTCGCTCGAAAGCGCCTCGATGACCTCGGTCTGCTCGCCGCGCGGGGGCCACTGCTCTTCCCGGGTGGAGTACCGCTCGATCGTGGACCACGGCGCCACGAGCCGGATACCGGCGAGCAGCGGTCCCGGGTCCACGTAGCCGAAGGCGTGGCGCACCCCGACCTCGCCCGGGTCGATGACGACCATCGCCGACCCGGTCGCGAACAGGACGGCGAGGACGGCGACCCCGTAGCCGGCGAAGCGCAACAGGTTGGAGATAGGACCGGGACGCTGGGCCCGGACCGTGGCCGCCGCCAGCAGGAGCGAAAACGCGATGACGAGCAGGACCCCGCCGCCGACGAGCTTGCCCATGGAAGCTCCGAGAGGGAAGACGCGGAGAAGATACGTCGGCCGCCTAGCGACCGCTTACTGGAAGAGGTTCGGCCCCCCCCCTCCGCCGCCGGTCTTGCCGTAGCCCGGCCCCTTCGGCTCCGCGCGCGCGCGCACGTAGCCGAGCTCCTCGTTGCGCGAGATCCGCTTCTCGGCCACCAAGCCCTCGAGCACCAGCTCGCACGCGGCGACCATGGTGCCCGGGTCCTTCTTGCCGGCGAGGCCCACCTGGTCCACCAGGTCGAGCAGGCCGGGGACGACGCTGAAGCCCTTGAGGCAGGTCTCCGAGCGCTCGTCCATCGAGATCTTGAGCGCCCCACCCTCGTCGAACCAGTGGACAATGTCGTCCACGTTGGCGCCGCCCACCCGGGACTCGAACGTCTTGCCGGCGGCGCGTCGGATCAGGTCCTTGGCGATCGATTCCGGACCCTGGAGCTCGCCCTCGTACTCGAGCTCGAGTTTGCCTGTGATCGCGGGCAGCGCGGCGTAGATGTCCGAGATGCGCGGGACTACCGTCTTTTCCTTCGTGGTGACGGTGCGTCGCTCGGCGTTCGACACCACGTTTTCCAGTACGCTGATCGGGAGCCGCTGCGAGACTCCCGAGCGGCGGTCCACCCGCTTGTCCTCGCGGGCCTCGAAGGCGACCCGCTCGATCAACTCCGCGACGAAGTCGGGCAGCTTGAGCGGCCGCCCGTTGCGCTCGAGCCAGGCCTCCTGGCGCGTGATCGCGGCACCCAGCTCCACCGTGTAGGGGTAATGGGTGACGATCTCCGATCCGATACGATCCTTGAGCGGAGTGATGATCTTGCCGCGGGCCGTGTAGTCCTCGGGGTTGGCGGTGAACACGAGCGCCACGTCCAGGTTCAGGCGGACGGGGTAGCCTTTCACCTGGACGTCCCCCTCCTGCATGATGTTGAACAGGCCCACCTGGATCTTCCCGGCGAGGTCGGGCAGCTCGTTGATCGCGAAGATGCCGCGGTTCGCCCGGGGCAGGAGCCCGAAGTGCATCGTCAGCTCGTCGGACAGCAGGTGACCGCCGCGCGCGGCCTTGATGGGGTCCACGTCGCCGATGATGTCGGCGATGGTGACGTCGGGCGTGGCGAGCTTCTCCACGAAGCGGGACTCACGCGGCAGCCAGGCGATCGGTGTCCCGGCGCCCTGCTCGGCCACGAGCTCGCGCCCGAACTTCGAGATCGGCGCGAACGGGTTGTCGTTCACTTCGCTCCCCGCGAGAATCGGAATCTCTTCGTCGAGCAGCGTGACGAGCTGGCGCAGGATGCGGCTCTTCGCCTGCCCGCGCAGGCCCAGCAGGATGAAGTTGTGGCGCGACAGGACGGCGTTCACGAGCTGCGGGATGACGGACTCCTCGTAGCCCACGATACCCGGGAACAGCGGCGAGCCGTTCTCGAGCAGGCAGATCAGATTCTCGCGCAGCTCGTCCTTGACGGTGCGGTGGATCCGGGCGGGACTCGCCCACTCGGTCTGTTGCAGCTCGCCCAGCGTGGTCGCCTTGGTCATAGGGCGATAGTTAATCGGCCCCCTCCCGCGATGTAAAGAGTCGCAGCGCGGCGGTGCCCCACGCAGGAAGGTCGATCGTGGCGCGGCCGTCGGGCGCCACTGGGACACGGTCTCCGTTCATCTCGACGAAGTTCGTGCGGCGGGCGCCGCGGAAAGCGTAGGCCCCCGGCCAGACTGCCACCGCGCGCGCCACACCGGCTACGTCGACGAGCTTCACCACCGCGCCCGCGCGGTCGTCTGCCGGCTTCACGCCCACGACCGCGACGCCCTGATCCGGGATGAACAACGCCGAGTCCTTGCGGGGGAGCGGGCCCGCGCCGACGCTCGCGTACGGGGCGCTCACGTACAGCGGGTCGCACGCGGCCCAGCCGCGCCGGACCGGCTCGGCACGGTCGCCGCCGCGCGGCAGCGCCGAGATGCGGTAGCGAAACGAGAGCTCCCCCCCCTGGCGGGCCGCGAAGTTGGTGGGCCAGTAGTTGTGCAGGACATACGCGAACAGCGTGCCGTCGGGCTCGATCTTCCGGCGCCACTGGCCGCGGAAGATGTCGTTCAGCGTGAGGAGTGGCGTGTCCGGTCCGCTCCAGAGCATGCCGCCCGCCGCGTCGTGCAGCCACGCCCAGTGGGCGTGACAGTACCAGTCCCGGCAGCTGCCGGGTTGCTGATCGCGCTCCACCGTCATCCGCCCGAGCGGTACTTCGACCTCGACCGTCGGCTTCGTGAGCGCGAACGGGAAGGCGACGTACAGCGCTTCCTTGTCGAGCGTGGCGGGTTTCGTGATCCGGTTCGCGATGTCCATCCAGGGCAGGTCGTCGTACAGCGTCACGATGGTCGTGACGCTGGTGCAGCCCTGGAGCGTGCGCTCGACCACGAGCCGGGCGCCGATTCCCGGGAGCCGCTCGCGGCGCGCCGATACGAGCTCCGCCTGGTGCAGCGTGAGGTCGGGCGCGGTGCGCAGCTCGTCGCGCGCCCGACCCGTCCACAGGGCGCTGTGCGCGCCACCCTGCACGTAGACGAGCTGGTTCAGCCCCGACCAGCCGGCTGGCCGGACGCGCTCCGCGCCGTCGCCGGTCGTGAGCGAACGGATCGCACCGCTCGCAGGGTCGAGTACGACGTGAAACCCGCCGGCCTGCGCCTCGAGCGTCGCGCCGTCGTCCCGGGGCGGGTTCGGCGCCCGCTCACTTTCCGCGAGCGTCAGGTAGCCCAGCGCGGGGACGTCTCGCGCCACGACCAGCGCCGACCCATCGGGGAGATCCACGGCCGGCCATTCCCGGCCGTCGTGGACCAGCCGCCGCGCCGCGCCGTGGGGTACCCGCACCACCTCACTCCGCGCCCAACTCGAGGCGTTGAGCACGACGCGGCCGGGACCCCCGCTCCCGCCGGTCGAGAGGCCGATCCGGACCAGCGCGGCCGCGACCTGGGCGTCGGCCGCGGCGGCGCCGGCGTCCAGGAACCGCCGCTTGTACTGCCACTGCGCGACGGTGTCCGCCCCGTCGGGGTCCGCTCCGCTGGCCGACGAGGCCCAGGTGTGCTCGCCGAACAGCAGCAGATCGCGCCACATCCGCCGGCGCGCCGCTGCCCGTTGCTGGATTCGGTCGGTCGCGCCGCCCTCGCGCGGCTCGGTCTGCTCGTCCCACAGCGCGAGCAGCTCCGCGGCCCGGGCGACCAGTTGGGCCGCGCGGTAGCGCCCGAGCTCCGCCGCGGTGGACGCGGCGCCGTCCTCGCGATAGCACCCGGTGTCGCCGCGCCGCACGGGCAGCTTCGTGCCCCAGCGCCGCTCCACCTCGCGGAAGAACTCCTCGGGTCGCGCCGCCACGAGACGGGGGTAGGCGAACCGGCGGGAAAACTCCTCCACGTTCGCGACGACCCGCTCGTCCAGAAGGCCGTTGTCGCCCGTGGCGCCGGACAGCAGCGCGACGTCGTAGGGATAGCCGGGAGACAGGAACACGGGATGGGTCAGCAGCCAGTCGGAGAGGCGTCGACCCATCTCGGCCGCACCCACGTCGAACCCGAAGCGCAGGCCATCGGCGTACTGGTCGGCCCGCCAGTGCAGCACGCGGCTCCCGTCCGGTCCTTCCCACCAGTACAGCTGCGGGTATGTCGTCCAGTCGCCCCCGCCGAGCTGGGCGCGGGCCGCGTCCGCGGGAGAGAGCAGCGGCGCCGCCCGTTCCGGATTGACCGCGCTCGCGAGATAGCGCACACCGCTCGCGGCGAGGAGCGTAGGGAAGGTCAGCGCTTGCCCGGGCACGTCGGCCAGCTGCGCCGCTTGATAGCCCAGTCCATGCTCGCGCGCGAATAGACCCGCGGGCCAGAGGACGCGCGCGAAGGTCTCGTGGTCGAGGATCCCCGTCAGCGGCTGTGCGAACAGGGCGGAGACGCCGATCTTGCCGTCGCGGATGGCCCGCACGAGCGCCTCACCCGCGGCGGGGGCGCGGTTCTCGACGTACGAGATCAGCTGGAGCGCGCACTCCGCGGTCCAGCGGAAGTCGGGATGCGCGGGCAGCCGGGCGAGCGCCGCATCCAGGTTCCGGCGGTGCGCTTCGAGACCTTCTTGCTGCAGGGCGGTGAGGCCGACGTCGGTGTGGCTCGACGCGATCCAGTACAGCGTCCAGCGCCGCGGCGGCGCGAGCCGGACGCGCCGACGCCCGACGCGCTGCTTGCCGACCTCGACGTCAATCTGGAACTCGGCCCCGGCCGCCCGCGACAGCGGTACCCAGAGCTCGCCCGCGAGGCTGGCGCCGGTCGCCAGCAGACCCGCGGTGCCCACGAGCGTGCCACGGGTGTCGGTGACGCGGGCGCGCGCCGCCGGCGCGTCGAGGCCCGTTACGGCGACCCGTACGAGATTGTTCCGGCCATCGGGCTGCTGGTACAGCGCCGTCGGCGTCGCGTCGATGACGATCGGGGGTGCGGCGCGCGGGGGGCGGTGCCGGCCGACGAGCGGCAGGCTGCCGAGCCATGCGACGAAGCTGCGGCGGTCGGTCATGTCGGGCTAATACACCCGGCACCGCGCCGCGGCCTTGACTCCCGGGGCCCCACCGCTAGGTTTTCCCCGGCCGAACCCCGCACCGCTACTATTTTCTCCAGAGGAGTGCGCATGAAGCGTCTTGCAATGGTCCTCGCCGTCGTGGCGATGGGCGCGTGTCAAAAACCCGAGCAGAAGCCCGCTGAGACGGCTGCCGACACGTCGCACATGATGATGAGCGACACCTCGCACATGATGGTGGTTGACACCTCGATGCACGTGATGAAGGCCGACACGTCGAAGAGGATGATCGCCCCGAACAAGCCCGCCCCCAAGAAGAAGCCGTAAGCGGATCAGTGACGTGCAGTGACGATGCCCGGGACTAGTGCCCGGGCTTTTCGTTTTCGAGAAACCAGGCGACGGTGCGCCCGATCGCCGCTCGGGCCTGAGTCGGCGGCCGCCAACCGAGCTCGGCGCGGATGCGCTCGTCGGTGTACGGATTCTCCCCCGACATGAAGGACACCGCCGCGCGCGCCAGTCGGCGCGCGGTGAACAGGCCGATCGCGAGGCCGGCGAGCGGCGTGGGAATGGGGATCGACCAATAGCGCCGGCCGAGCGCGGCCGCAAACGCGGCGAAGAACTCGCGCTGCGACAGTGCGGGCGGCCCGTCGCTCGTCACGTTGTACGCGCGGAAGCCCTGCAGCGGTGCGTCGAGCGCGGCGACGGCGGCGGCCGCGACGTTGCCCGCGTACACGCATGACAACCGGTTCGTGCCGGGACCGATCCGGGGCACGAACCGGAGCCGCGCCGCGCGGATCACGCGGGGTGTGAACAGACGATCCCGCTCTCCGTAGATGACGGTGGGGCGCAGCGCCGCCACAGCGAGGTCGCGATGCGTCGCCGCTTCGCGCACCACGTCCTCCGCCATTCGCTTGCTGCGGGCGTAGAAGTCGGGCGTCGCGATCGGCTGGAGGGGGAAGTCTTCATCCCGCCGCTCGGGTATGGAAGGATAGGCCGCCGAGCCGGCGTACACCGCCACCGACGAGATATGGATCAACCGCGCGCCCGCCGCCCGCGCCGCGGCGACGGCGAGTCGGGTCGCATCGACATTGACGGCGACGTACTGCTCCCAGGAGGCGCGGCGCTGCACGATGGCGGCGGCGTGCACGATGGCGCGGACGCCGCGCGCCGCAGCCTGCCACACGACCGGGTCGGTGACGTCGCCCACGACCGCCTCGGCCCCGAGCCGCAGGACGGCGGCGCGACTCGCCGGCCGCACCAGCGCGCGCACGGGCTCGCCGCGCGCGGCGAGGGCCTCGACCACGTGACTGCCGACGAGGCCGCTCGCGCCCGTGACGAGCACGCTCATGCGGGCGCGGCGATTGGGAAGGCGAAGGGGAGATCGACCACGCGCGCGTCGCGGCCGGCCGCGCGCACCACCGAGCCGGGCCCGACTTCCCGCCGGATCAGCGCGAGGCCGATCCAGCGTCCGGCGCCGGCGACGCCGGTCTCGGGCACGAACGCGAGGCTGGTCACCCGGCCCACGTCGCGATCGACATAGGTGACCACGCTCCAGCCGCCAGCGGGGGTGGCGGGCGGCTCCGGATCGAACAGCAGGCCGCGGACCTGGCGGTTCACGTGGCCGCGGAAGTGCAAGCGGGCGACGGTCTCCTGGCCCGTATAACAGCCCTTCGTATACGACACGCCGCCGATCTCGTCGAGGCGGGCTTCCTGGGGGATGGTTTTCTCGTCCACCTCGGCGCCGAGACGCGGCCAGCCAGCGAGGATGCGGCTCAGCTCCAGCGCGGCGGGGTCGGCCCCGACCGCGCCGGCGGCCTCCAAGCGCGCGGCGAGCAGCGCGCCTGCCGCTTCGGGGGCCGTCACCTGAACGACGAACGGCGCTCCTTCGGTGGCCCGCGCGGTCTCCATGCCGTCGGGCCGCACCAGCACGCGGCCGGGGGCGGGCGGCACGTCCAGGCCCGCCGCGATCGCCACCGCCAGCGCGCCCGGACCTGCCAACCTATAGACCGCCACGTCGGTCGTGCGGTCGCTCACGCGGGCGAGGCGCGGGGGCACCGAGCGCGTGAAGATCCCGAGCGCGCGTTCGCGTCCCCCCTCGACTGCCGGCACGGTGTAGCTCACCGTGGCACCGAGCCGAGCGGCCCAGCCGTCCACGACGATCATCCCTTTGGGAGTGAGCAGCGCGCCGTATACGAATGAGCCGTCGCCCGGAAGCTCGACGTCGTTCGTCAGCAGGCCCTGAAAGGACGTGACGGCCCCGGGGCCCGTGAGCGCCACCACCCCGACCTCGACGCGCGACACGACCGCGCCGGTGTACAGCGCGGTCACGAGCGCCGGCGTGACCTCACCAGGCTCGACCCGCGCGACCTGCGGCAGCCCTTCCGTCATCCCTCAAGCATAATAGCCCGCGGCTTTGTAGGACTCGTCGAGCAGCTCGACCGGGTGACGCACCGCGGCAGAGATGCCCGCCGCGGCGAGCCCGGCTCCGAGCTGCATCAGGCACCCCGGGTTGCCTGTCGCCACCACTTGTGGTCGGGCCTCGGCGAGGGAGGCGAGCTTGGGCGCGAGCACCGCGCGCGACATCGCGGGCTCCACCAGCGTGAACAGTCCGGCACTGCCACAGCACTGTGCGGCGTCGGGCGGGGAGACCACGCGCAGCACCGGAATCGCCGCGAGCATCCGCTGCGGCGGCTCGGCGATTCGCTGGGCGTGCAGCAAGTGGCAGGGAGGATCGTACGCGACGGTCACATCGAGCGGCGCGCCGGGCCGCGGGCCCCGCTCGGCCAGCAGCTCACTCACGTCCCGCACGCGCGCGACGAACCGCTCCCCCTCCCCCGAGCCGTCGAGCAGGTGGCCGTATTCCTTCAGCATCGCCCCGCACCCCGCGCTGTTGACGACGATGGGCGTGTCGTCGTCGCCGAACGCGGCGACGTTCGTCCGGGCGAGGCGCCGCGCCTCGTCCCGCAGACCGGCGTGTGCGTGCAGCGCCCCACAGCACACCTGCGCCGGGACTTCGCGCACCGCGTAGCCGTTCACCTGGAGCGTGCGGATGGTGGCGTCGTGCACGTGGGAGAAGAGGCCCTCCATAACACATCCTCGGAACAACGTGACGGGGGTTAATGCGGAATGCGGAGTGCGGAATGCGGAATTGACGCGCGAACTTCGATTCCGCATTCCGAATTCCGCATTCCGCGCTGGCTTTGTCGCCGCCAGCATCCCCATCGCGAATCGCACCCGTCCCCATCCCGCCAGTCGCCGTGGGAGTCCCGTCGCCCGCACAAGCCGCGCCATGGCGTACACGACGCGTGACACGTCCGCGCTGGTCAGCGCCCCGAGCGCCGCGCGCACCAGCGGCGACACGCCGCGGCGCTCCGTCAGCAGCGCGCGGGCCGCCTCGAGGCCGCGGCCGTAGCTCACCCCCGACGGACAGACCGGCTCGCACCCGCGGCAGCCGAGACATCGGTCGAGGTGCAAGGCGACGCCCGGATCGGCGGGAGCGAGCTCGCCCGTCTCGAGCGCGCGCATCAACTCGATGCGGCCGCGCGGGCTGTCGGATTCGTCACCGGTCGCGAGGAAGGTGGGGCAGGCCTGGAGACAGAAGCCGCAATGAACACAAGAGTCCAACCCTTCGAAGCCGCCCCGATCCGTCATTCCGTGCCTTCGACGGCCACCACGAGCGCTTCGCCCGGATCGAACGTGCGCCGCAGCCCGGCGACGAGCGGGCCCACGCCTTCGCGGTAGGCGCCGAAGTGACCGACGGCGGCGCGCACCGCCCACGGGGCCCGCTCCAGCGTGAGCGGCACTTCGAGCCCGGCCAGCGTGCGGCGCAGCCGCCGCAGGCGGTCCACGGTCGCCTCGCCGCCCCACCGGATCGCGCCGACGCCGGGGCTGGCCGAGATCCACTCGTCCCCCACCTGATGCTGCAGCAGGTCCATGAGCTCGTCGCTCGAGTCGGGCAGGCCGCCGACGCGGAACGTCACCGGCCGAGTGGCGAAGCTCTCGGCGGCGCGCATCCACAAGGCGTGCGCCTCGTCCGCGCGCAGTGCGGTGAAGCGTCCCCCGGTGGCGGCGCGGAGCGCCGCTTCCTCGGCGGAGACCAGGGCTGCCGAGCCGGCGAAGCGGACCGCCAGCATCCAGCGCTCGCGCCGCGCCAGGGCCGGCGACATGAGCTCATGTGCGGCGGGCTGGACGGCCGCCGCGGCGATGTCATCGGCCACCTGGGCGAGGTCTTCGCGCGACCCTTCCAGCACGAGCGTCTGGTCGGCGCGCGGCAGAGCGCGGAGCCGCAGGTGCACCAGCACGATCACGCCGAACGCCCCGAACCCGCCGGCCGCGAGCTTGGTCAGATCGTAGCCCGCGACGTTCTTCATCACGCGCCCGCCGCTCTGCACGAGGCGGCCGTCGCCGGTGACGAAGGTGACGCCGAGCAGGTGGTCGCGCACTGGCCCGAACCCATGGCGCAACGGGCCCGCCGTCGCGGTCGCGACCACCGAGCCGAGGGTGCGGCCGGCGAGTCCCGGGGGATCGAGCGCGAGCCACGTGCCGCGGTCGGCGAGCTGCTGGCGCAGCAGATCGCAGCCAATGCCCGCCTCGGCGGTCGCCGAGAGATCCTGCGGCTCGATGGCCGGGACCTTGTCGAGGCGGCGCGTGGTGAGCGCCAGGTCGGCGGGGGCGTCGGCCGGCAGCCACGTGCCCGCGCCTTCGACGCGGACGCGCCACCCCTCTTCGCGCGCGGTGCCCAGGAGCAGCGCCACGGCGTCGGGCGAGCCGGGAGCGACGCGCGGCACGCCGTCGGGCGTCGCGGCGACGTCCACGGCGTCGTCACCGAGCAGCGCGCGGACGCGATCGACCAAACTCATAGTGATCCCACAGCCTGGGGAGAACGGGGACTCGCCCCCACCCATTCCCGACACGCGTGGACCGGCACCACCTTCCCCGGGTTGACCCGCTCGAGAGGATCGAACACCCGCCGCACGGCCCGCATCGCGGCGAGCGCATTGCCGTCGAAGATCAGGGGCATGTAGCGCAACTTGTCGAGCCCCACGCCGTGCTCGCCCGTGATGGTACCGCCGACGGCGATGCACGCGGCCATGATCTCGCCGCTCGCCTGCTCCACCCGCGCCTTGAGGCCCGGCACGCGTCCGTCGAACGAGATATTGGGGTGCAGATTGCCGTCGCCCGCGTGGAATACGTTGCTGACCGTGAGCCCGTAGCCCGCGGCGATCCGCCCGATTGCCTCCAGCACGTGGGGGAGGGCGGAGCGGGGGACCACGGCGTCCTGCACGACCAGGTCACGCGACAGGCGGCCCATGGCGCCGAACGCCTTCTTGCGGCCCTGCCACAACCGCTCTCGCTGCTTCGCGTCCGCGGCGCCGAGCACACTGCGCGCGCCGTGCGCGCGCAAGATCTCGGCGATGGTCTCCGCATCCGCGGCCACCGCCTCGTCGCGACAGCCGTCGAGCTCGAGCAGCAGCACGGCCGCGGCATCGCGCGGATAGCCCGCCGCATACACCGAATCCTCCACGGCATTGATGCATGACTGGTCCATCATCTCGAGGGCGGCGGGCACGATGCCGCTGGCGATCACGGCGGACACGGCTTCGCCCGCCGTCCGCAGCGCGCTGAAATCCGCGAGCAGCGTGCGGATGGCGCGCGGCACCGGCAGCAGGCGCACGCTGATCCGCGTCGCGATCCCGAAGTTGCCCTCCGAGCCGACGAACAGGCCCACGAGATCCGGCCCCCACGGCTCGCCTCCCGGGCTGCCGAGCTCGACGATGCGCCCGTCCGCGAGCACGACCTCGAGGCCGAGCACGTGGTTGACGGTCACACCGTACTTGAGACAGTGTGGCCCGCCCGCGTTTTCGGCCACATTGCCGCCGATGGTACAGGCGGTCTGGCTCGACGGATCGGGGCTGTACTGCAGGCCGTGGGGCGCCGCCGCGGCCGAGAGGCGCACGTTCACGACGCCGGGCTCCACCACCGCGAGCCGGTTCTTGGGGTCGATCGCCAGAATCCGGTTCAGCCGCGTGAGCACCATCAGCACCGCGTCGTCGTCCGCGAGCGCGCCGCCCGACAGGCCGGTGCCGGCGCCGCGGGGCACGAACGGTACGCCGAGCGCGGCGAGCAGCCGCACGACCGCCACGACCTCGTCCCGGGTCCCCGGCAGCACGACCACGCCGGGCACCCGCCGATGGGTCGGCAGCCCGTCGCGCGCGTACGTGACCCTCTCGGGGAGCGCGGTGCGCACGTGCTGCGCGCCGACGATCTCGCTGAGCGCCGCGGCCAGGGACCTCTCTCGGCCCCCTGTTGCGCTGGTCACGTGGCGCGCTCGATCTCGGGGTGGAGGCCGCCGCGCCCGTTGCCCCGCGCCCCTTGGCGCACTGCCGCCCGGCGCTCGGCGTCGGCTGCCACGGGACCCAGCACGGTCGCGAGCTGGCGGAGCCGGGCGCTGGTGCTCCGGATCGCTTGCAGCACCTGTTTCGCCGGCGCGTCGAGCTCGAGCGCCGCCGCCACCTGGAACGACAGGCGCTGGGGATCGCTCGGCAGCTCGACCTCCTCGTCCTCCCGCTCGGTGAGCACGCCGAGCGCTCGTGCGAGGCGCTCGAATCCCTCGCGCACATCCGCGGCCAGGGTGCCCACCTCGGCGGCATCGGTCGGGTCGTCGTCGAATTCCTCGACCTCGGCGACGCGGTACGGGCGCGGGCCCGAGACCCACGACCGCAGCACGAAGCGACGCTCGCCGACGGTCAGGACGTTCGAGCGCCCGTCGGGGAGCGGCTGGTTCGACCGGATGAGAGCGACGCACCCCACGTCGCCTGGACTCGGCACGGGATCGGCACCGGGTGTGGGGTCGGGCGCGACGTAGGCGATGCCGAACCGCTGGTCGCTGGCGAGACAGTCCTGGAGCAGTTGGCGGTAGCGGGGCTCGAAGATATGAAGAGGCTGTGGAGCTCCCGGAAAGAGAACGATGGGTAGCGGAAAGATGGGGAGCTCCCGAGCCATGCTAAATAGTATACCGGAAATGCAACGACTAGACGCACAGACGCACAGGGGAGAACAGCTAAAAGGGCCAGGAAGACGTCTCCCTGACCCCTCTTACTGTTTACCGCTGTGCGTCCGTGCGTCTAGCTGTTGCCGGTCCTCACGCCGCGCGCCAGAAGCCCTTCAGTGCCCTTCCATCGGGCGACTCTCGGAGCTTCTCGAATGCGCGCTCTCTGATCTGTCGAATTCTCTCCCTCGTCACTCCCATGAGCGCCCCGATCTTCTCGAGCGTCATGGCCTCGCTGCCTTCTTCGAGCCCGTAGTAGAGGTAGAGGATCTTGCGCTCACGCGGCGTCAGGTACTTCTGGAAGATGCGGTCGATGAACTCGCGCATCAGCTTGCCGTCGGTCTTCTCCTCGATCTCTCCGCCCTCCTGGCCCGCGAACCGCTCGCCCAGGGTCGCCGCGTCCTTGTCGCTCCGGTCCACCGGCGCGTCCAGCGACAGCTCGGCCGCCGTCATGCGACGCGCGGTGCGCACGTTCTCGACCGTGTCCTCGAGCGCCATCGCGATCTCGTCGTCGGTCGGCTCGCGGCCGAGCTCCTGGGACAGGTACGTCTCGGTCCGGCTCATGCGGATGAGCTGCGAGTTTTGATTCAGCGGGATGCGGACGCTGCGGGTCTGCTCGGCGAGCGCCTTCAGAACCGCTTGACGCACCCACCACACCGCATACGAGATGAACTTCACGCCCTGATCGGGATCGAACTTCTTCACCGCCTTGAGCAGCCCTTCGTTGCCGATGGCGACCAGCTCGGAGAGGTCGAGGCCGTGACCCTGATATTTTTTGACGTAGGAGATGACGAATCGAAGGTTGGCTGTGACGAGTCGCTCGGCGGCTTTTTCATCACCCCGCTGGACGCGTCGCGCCAAGCGACGTTCTTCAGCGGGATCTTTAATCAGCGGGAGTTTTTGGATGTCCTGCAGGTACTGGTCGAATGCTCCGGAAGGATTGGCTCGAAAGAACGCCTTCGCCTTGCTTCCGTTCGACCGCGCCATAGCTAGGGCTCCAACATGGACGGGTGAGCGCACGTGGGGAAATCCCCCGAACGGCGCTCAATATAGGAACAGCCCGCTAATGGTGCAAATCTATACATTTTTCCACATCACAAATTATGAGATTGCCGCATGGCTCCGCTGTTTGTCCACTATCAACATCGTATGTGGAGAAATTCATGTTGATCCGAGGTTGATTCTTTCCGCCTCCCCATGTGGAGACGTGCACACCTGTGTGGGAAGTTGTTGACGGGTATGTGATTATGTCAGGAAGTGATGGACGACCTAGCCCGGCGCCGAACCAGATCCTTATCGTGGCCCTCCCCCAATCCCCTCGGAGGACGCATGAGCAGCGTCATCGTCGGGCTCATCTTCATCGTGGGCGGGCTCTCGGGCCAGCTCGCGCTGATTGGCACCAACAGCGGTACGGCGCTCGCTGTGGTGGGCGTGCTGATCCTGGGCCGAGGGATTTACCGTATCCGGAAACAGCGCGCGCAACAGCAAGTGCAGTAAGGTCGGACGTCACGTGATTCGATGTAGGGGCGCAGCCTGCTGCGCCCCTATGTCGTTACGCCCGCCTACCCCGGGTTCCCAGCACGTCTCGCACGACGTCCTCCGGTGCCGCGACGGTCCAGCCCTTCCCGTCCGCGTACATGCGCCCGATCGCCTGCGGCAGCGCGAACCGCACCGTGCCCTCGCGCGCTTTCTTGTCGAGCTGCATCGCCGCGACGAGGTCGTCCACCGTCGCCGATTCCGGCAGGTCGAGCGGTAGATCGTAGCGTTCCAGCAGCCGCTGCACCCCGTCCGCGGTGCCCGGCTCCGCGATCCCGAGCGCTTCCGCGAGACGCGCTTCGTAGGCCATGCCGATGGCGACCGCCTCGCCGTGCAGCGTGGCGAACTTGGTGGTCGCCTCGATCGCGTGTGCGACCGTGTGCCCGAAGTTCAGGATCGCCCGGCGCCCCGCCTCCCGTTCATCCGCCGCCACGACCTCCGCCTTGATCTCGACCGAGCGCCGCACCACGCGCTCGAGCGCTCCCGCGTCCCTGGCGGTCACCGCCCCGTGCTCTTGCTCGAGGGCATCGAAGTACCGTCGGTCGGCGATCACACCGTGTTTCACGGCCTCGGCCATTCCCGCTGCGAGCTGGGGCGGAGGCAGGGAGCCGAGCACGTCCAGGTCGGCCACCACGAGCCGCGGCTGGTGGAAGGCGCCGAGCAGGTTCTTTCCCGCGGGGACGTCCACGCCCGCCTTGCCGCCGATCGAGGAGTCGATCATGGCGAGCAGCGTGGTGGGCACCTGGATGCAGGGGATGCCCCGCAGGTAGGTGGCCGCCACGAAGCCCGCCAGGTCGCCGACCACGCCGCCGCCCAGCGCGATCACCGCCGAATCGCGTCCGAACTGAGCCGCGAGCATGCGGTCGGAGAGCGTCGCCCACGTTTCCCGCGTCTTGTTCCACTCCCCCGCCGGGAACTCGAATAGTTGGACTTGCAGCGTGGCGTCGCGCAATCGTGCAACGACGCTCTCGCCGTACAGCTTCGCCACGTGCGAGTCCGTGATCACCGCGTAGCGACCGGCGGAGCACGCGGCTTTCGCCAAGGCGGGCAGATCCGCAAGCAGCCCGCGGCCGATCAGGATGTCGTACGAGGCGTCGCGCGGCTCGGCGAGCGCGACGCGGATCGTCACCACTTGACGTCGGGGCGCCCCGCGTGCGCGTTGGCGGCCCGCGCCAGGACGAACAGGAGATCCGAGAGGCGGTTCAGGTACCGGAGGATCGCGGGACTGATCTGCTCGTGCCGCGACAGGGCGACGACGGCGCGCTCGGCCCGACGACAGACAGTTCGTGCCAGGTGCAGCGCGGCGGCCTTGGGCGCCCCGCCCGGCAAGATGAAGTTCTTCAGGGGCTCGAGTCGCGACTGATGTCCATCGATGGCGTCCTCGAGCGCGGCGACGTCCGACTCGCCGATGGCCGCGCTGGTTCGGGAGAGCGCTTTGTGCAGCTTGTCGGGATCCGGAGTGGCGAGCTCAGCTCCGATCGTGAACAGGTCGCGCTGGATACGCTGGAGGAGCGCGTCGGCGAACTCCGGGGGTTCGAGCGCGCGTGCCAGTCCGAGCGCCGCGTTCAACTCGTCCACCTCGCCGTACGCCGCGACGCGGAGACTGTCCTTGGGGATCCGGCCGCCGCCAAACAGGCCCGTTTCCCCGCCGTCCCCCGTCTTGGTGTAGATCTTCAACCGCTCCCCTCTCCCTTCTCCCTGGGGGTTCCGTTACGATTGAAGCCCATGCAGGACGTCAAAGATATCACGATTATCGGCGCCGGCCCGACGGGGTTGTTCGGCGCGTTCTACGCGGGGATGCGCGGGGCCTCCTGCCGTCTGATCGACAACCTCGACCAGGTGGGCGGCCAGCTCACCGCGCTGTACCCCGAGAAGTACATCTTCGACGTGGCGGGCTTCCCGAAGGTGCTCGCCAAGGACCTCGTGAAGGGGATGGCCGAGCAAGCCTTCCAGTTCAAGCAGCCCGTCCATCTGGGGGAAAAGGTGCTGGATCTGAAGCACGACTCGGAGGACGGGCAGCTGCGCTTCACGATCGTCACGGAGCGGGACGAGTACCCGTCGCGCAGCGTGCTCATCGCGGGCGGGATCGGCGCCTTCACGCCCCGGACGCTGCCGCTCAAGGACGCAGATCGCTGGTACGGAAAGGGCCTGCACGATCGCATCCTCGACCCGAAAGTGTTCGCCGGGAAGCGGGTGCTGCTGGTGGGCGGCGGCGATTCGGCGTTCGACTGGGCCGTCAACCTCCAGGGAATCGCCCGGTTCATCCTCATGATCCATCGGCGCGACGGCTTCCGTGCTCATGCGGCCACGGTGCGGCAGGTTCACGAGCTGAGCGCGGCGGGGAAAATGGAGCTCCGCACCTTCTGGGAGCTCAAGGCGATCCACGGTGGCGACGCGATCGAGGCCGTGACGATCTTCAACAACAAGACTAAGGAAGAGGAGCGCGTCGCCGTCGACTGCGTGATTCCGCAGCTCGGGTTCATCTCCTCGCTTGGGGCCATCGCCCAATGGGGCCTCGACATCGAGAAGGGCGAGATCAAGGTGTCGCAGACGATGGAGACGAACATCCCCGGGGTGTTCGCGGCGGGCGACATCACGACCTACGCCGGCAAGCTCAAGCTGATCGCCACCGGCGCCGCGGAGGCAGCGGTTGCGGTGAACCACGCGGTGCACTTCATCAATCCAGCGGCCAAGGTCGAGCCGGGCCACAGCTCGAACATGGCGCTCTTCGGGCAGACGGAAGACTAGGGGCGCCCGATTTGTACGACCACTGAATCGATCTGGTTGAGCATCTGCTGATACGGCACCGCATGCCCGTTCGCCTGGACGCTGAAGGTAATCGTCCGGCCCCCCCCGTTCGCTCGCTCGATGTAGCCTGACAGGCTGTTCACGCGGTCGATGCTCCCCGTCTTGGCGATCACCCGGCCCTCGAGCGGCGTACCCACGAAGCGTTTGAGCAGCGAGCCGGGCTGACCGGCGTGGGGCAGGCCCGCCACGAACGGCCCGCCGTTCGGGTGACGATGCATGTACGCGAGCAGCTTCGCGAACGCCTGCGGCGTGACGAGGTTGCCCGCCGCGAGCCCCGAGCCGTCCTCGAGCGCGAACGCAGTGGAGTCGATCTTCACGGAGTCGGTCAGGAACCCGCGCTCGACGTCGAGCCCCGCTTTCCACGAGCCCTCATTCTTCAGCTCCCGGCCCAGGATCTTGAGCAGCATCTCGGCGAACCAGTTCTGGCTCGAGTTGAGAATCGGAAAGATGATGTCCGGGAGCGGCCGGCCCCGGAAGTCGAGGAGCGGCGAGGCGCAGCAGCGCACCGTCCGGTAGGCGAGCGAATCGGTCGTGCCCACTGCACCCCCTTCGACGGCCACACCGCGGCGGGCGAGCGCGGCGGTGAGCGCCCGCGCGGCGTACAGATTCGGGTCGGGGAGCGCCACGCTCTCCACCCGGGTCTTCCTCCCGAGCGCGACCGTCCCCTCCGCCCGGATGCTCCAGCCACCCGCCATCCGGAAGAAGTTGTCGCCGATCGTGGAGGCCGACTCGGCTGGGACCGTGCGGGCGCGGTTCTCGAACGTGATCAGCCCGAGGTCCGGGGACCAGGCGATCACCGGCGGCGCGTCGACGGCGGGACCGGGGTCGATTCGGAAGTCCACGCTGTTGTCATGGAAGCCGAGCCCCGACACGGGCGCCGCGTACCACCAGGTGAGGTCCCAGGCGTTCCACCCGTAGTGAATCATGGTGGGCTCGAAATACGAGCCGTCGCCCACGAGCTTTCCCGTGATCCGTCGGATCCCTTTGGCCCGGACCGAGTCGGCGATCGCGTCGATGGCCGTGAAGCTCGAATCGCACGCGCCCGGGGCGAGGGTGTCGACGCCGTAGCAACGCGCGGACCACGTGGGATCGCCCCGCCCGTACAAGATCAGGTCACCCTCCAGCACCCCGGCCTCTACCCGGCCGTTCACGTACAGGCTCGTGGTCACGCGATAGTCCGCCGGGAGCAGCACGGCTGCCGCCGCCGTGACGACCAGCTTGGTGTTGCTGGCGGGCACCGAGAAACGATCGGCGTTGCGCTGATACAGCACCCGGCCGCGGTCGTCCACGACGTAGATGCCCCAGGTGGCGCGGTTGAACGGGGGCGCGTCGATCAGCTGGGCGAGCCGCTGCTCGAGCGATCCCTTGAGCGGCGTGGTGCGCGGCCGCGCGGCGGGCGTCTGGGCCGCGACCGCGGAGCTAATCGTAAGCGATGCGAGGATCAGCTTTCGCATAGACCAGGTCCGTCACGAGGTTCACCAGCAGGAACACCAGGGACATGAAGAGGATGCTCCCCTGAATCGCGGGTAGATCCCGCTTCTCGATCGCGCTCAACACGTAGCGGCCGAGGCCCGGCCATCCGAAGATCGTCTCCGTGAGGATGCTGCCGGTGAGGTAACTCCCCGTGTCGAGTCCGATCACGGTAATCACCGGGATCAGCGCGTTGCGGAAGCCGTGGCGCAGGATCACCGCCGCTTCGCTCAACCCCTTGGCCCGGGCGGTGCGGACGAAGTCGCTGGACAGCACGTCCAGCATCGCGGCGCGGGTCATGCGTGCCAGGAACGCGATGGAGCGCATGCCGAGGGTCAGCGCCGGTAGCACGAGATACGCGAGCCCGCCCGAGCCCGACGGCGGGAGCCAGCGCAGCGCCACCGCGAACAAGAGGATGAGGAGCAGTCCCACCCAATACACCGGGAACGATACGCCAAGATACGACACGAGCATGGCGACGCGGTCGACGACTCCCCCCGGCCGGATCGCCGACAGCACGCCGAGCGTGATCCCGCACAGCACGGCGAGCGCCATGGCGGCGAGCGCGAGCTGGACCGTCTTGGGAAAGCGCGCAGCCAGGTCCTGCGCGATGGGCCGCTGGGTGATGTAGGAGCGCCCGAGATCGCCGTGCATCACCGCCCAGAGATAGCGCCCGAACTGGGTGGGGAGAGGATCATCGAGGTGCAGCTCGGCCCGGAGTCGGGCGATGGTGGCGGTGTCGGCGCGCTCCCCCACCATCGCCGCCACCGGATCCCCGGGCACCACGTTCAACAACAGGAACGCGACCACCAGCACCCCGAACAGCGTCGGCACCGTCATCAGCAACCGGCGGCCGACGAGGCGCATCACCGTGGTGCGACCCGTGCGCCCGTCCAGCGCTGTCCGTTGAAAATCACCGGCAGATCCCAACCCAGGACCTCTGGCCGCCTGGCCCACAGGTCCGTGGGGAACCAGAGATACAGCCAGGGCGCGGCGCGGTACACGCGCTCGTCGATACGGCGGTACAGGGCCGTACGCGCGGCGTCGTCCGTGGTGCGGCGGGCGCGGAGGATCAGCGAATCCGTGGCCGGGTCCGCGTAAAACGCATAGTTGCCTCCCGGGCCAAAGCTCCCGGAGTAGAACAGCGGGTAGAGAAAGTTGTCGGCGTCGGGGTAATCGGCCCACCAGTCGAGGATGACCATATCGGCTTCACCCTTGCGCGCCGCCTCGCGCTGGCTCGACGCGTCGCGCTCGACCAGCTCCACTCGCACCCCCACACCCGTCAGCTGCGCCTGGATGGCCTGTGCCACCCGCGACAACTCCACGTTCGTCCCCGTGCGCCAGAGCCGCACGTCGATGCCGCTCGAATACCCCGCGTCGGCGAGGAGCACACGCGCCGCCGCCGGGTCGTAGCCGTACCCCCGCCGCGTGGTGTCGCTCCCGGCGAGCCCCGGCGGGATGGCGCCGTGCGCGAGGACGCCCCGACCACCGTACACCGTGGCGAGGATCTCCGGCACGTTCACGGCCTGGTTGATCGCCTGTCGCACGCGGGGGTCGCGCAGCGGGCCGCGCCGGTTGTTCAGGGCCACGTACACCACACGCAACGCGGGCTTCTCGACCAGCTGGTCGGGCCGCTCCCGGCGCCAGCGCGCTGTTTCCCCGAACGGCACCTCGATCACGCTGAGCCGGCCGGCCTCGAACTCCGCGGCGCGGGTGAGCGGCTCGGGGATGATCCGCACCCTGAGCGTGTCGCCGGCCGGCGCGCCGCCCCAGTAGCTCGGGTTGCGCGCGAACAGCAGGTAGTCGTCGTGCTGCCACGCCACGAAGCGCCACGGTCCGGTGCCCACCGCGCGCTGCGCCAGGTCGCCGGGGGGCGGCGCCGGCACGACGCTCGCCACCGGCATCGCGAGGAACTTGGGAAAGATGGCGAGCGGCTCGGTGAGGGTGAACGCGACACTAGAGTCCCCGAGGACGGTAATGCCGCTCACGTCGGCCGCGCGCCCGGCAGCGTACGCTTCAGCCCCGGCGATGGGGTACAGCGGCCACGGCCGACCCCCCTTGGTCGCGGGGGACAAGACGCGCAGCATGCTGGCGCGCACCGCGGCGGCTGTGAGCGGGGTCCCGTCGTGGAACTTGACGCCCGGTCGCAGGTGAAACACGTACCGCCGGCCACTCCCGTCCTCTCCCGCCGTCCAGCGATCGGCCAGCGCCGGAAGGAGGCGGCCATCCGCGTCGAACTGGGTGAGTCCGTCGAACGCGAGCGTCACCATCTCACCGGTCGGCACGTCGGTCGAGAGGGCGGGATCGAGAGAGCGCGGGTCGTAGGATTCGTAGTACGTGAGGCCTCGTCCCGCGCGCGCGCTATTCTCCCCGCAGGCCGTGGCTCCTGTGAGGGCGGCGAGAGCAAGACCGAGGAGCACGCGCATGGGATCAGGTGTCGAAAAGGTTGACAGTGCGGGGGGAGGTAGCCAACATAGGGATGCAGCCCGACTGCGTCAATTGCGCGCGCTCCGTTTGACCCTGCTCGTCGCCGTGTTCGCGGCGGCTCCCCTCGCCGCGCAGCAAGAGCAGCAGCGGGTGGTCCGCGGTCTTTCCTTCGAGGGCAATCGCGCGATCGACGACTACACCCTGAGCACCGCGATCGCGACCACGAATTCGAGCGCGTTCGCGACCAGCCCTTTCCTCCGCTGGCTGGGCCTGGGCGAGAAGCGGTCCTTCAGTGAGCTCGAGTTCCGTCGCGACGTCGTGCGGTTGATGCTGTTGTACCGCCAGAGCGGGTACATGAACGCCGTGGTGGACACCCTGGTGCGCCGGGAGGGCCGGGACGTGTACGTCAAGTTCCGGATCTACGAGGGCGATCCGGTGCGGCTCGCTGCGCTCGAGGTGCTGGGTCTCGACTCGATCCTCGACGTGCGGCGCTTGAAGCGCGACTTGCCGCTCCAAGTCGGCGATCCGTTCAATCGGGCACTGTTCCAGGCGTCCGCCGACACCATCGTGAGCCGGCTCAAGAACATCGGATACCCGTACGCCGACGTCCTCCGCAACTACGATGTGGACGTCGCGGCGCTCCGGGCTGTGGCGACGCTGGAAGCGATTCCCGGCCCGCGCATGCGGGTGGGGCAGGTGCTGATCACCGGCGCGGACAAGGTGGACACCGCGACCGTGCGCCGCATGCTTTCGGTCAGGGCGGGGGAGTGGTATCGCCAGGATCAGCTGTACCTGACGCAGCGCGACCTGTATGGGCTGGGGATGTTCCGCTCGGTCAACGTGGTGCTCGCGGACACGACCCCCCCACCCGGCGACTCGACGGTGCGGGTGCTGGTGCGCCTGGCCGAGGCGCCCCGCCACCGCATCCGGGCGGGAGCGGGGTACGGCTCGCTCGACTGCTTCCGGGTGCAGAGCGGGTGGACAGCGTACGACTTCCTGGGAGGCGCCCGCGCGCTCGACCTCACGGGCCAGCTCTCGAAGCTCGGCGTGGGGGCGCCGACCAACGGCGGGTTCAAGAACAACGTGTGTGGTTTTCTGCACGATGATCCGACCTCCGATACCGTCAACTACGCCGCGACCCTGACCCTCCGCCAGCCGGCGTTCCTATCGCCGAGCCACACCGCAAGCCTCGCGATTTTCGCCGAGCGGCGCTCCGAGTTCAAGGCGTATACGCGCCAGGCCGTGGGCGCGAATCTGGCGGTGACCTTTAACGCGCGGCGCAACGTGCCCGTCACGGTGGGCTACGGCTATTCGGTAGGCCGCACGACCGCAGACCCGGCGGTGTACTGCCTGCGGTTCCTCTTGTGCAACGAGTCCGATCAGGCGTTCCTCGCGAACCGCCGGCCGTTCGGGGCGATCACGATCTCCGGCGTGCGTGCTCGGGTGAACTCGGTGCTCGATCCCTCGGCGGGGAGCGTGGCGCAGGTGACCCTCGTCCATGCGTCGCGCTATGTGCTGTCGGATACCTTGTACGAGTTCAACCGCGGGGAGCTCGAGGTCTCGAAGTACTATCCGCTGTCGCGTCGCACCGTACTCGCCTGGCGAGTCCGGGGCGGCACGATCCTGTCCCAGCGCCTCAACCTGTTTGTCCAGAGTGTCAAATTCGTCCCCCCCGACCAGCGCTTCTACGCCGGTGGCCCGAATTCTGTACGGGGTTTCGCCCGCAACGAGCTGGGCCCTCGCGTGTACGTCACGGACAGCATTGAGGTGCAGGGGACCGACACGACCTATAGAAACCTCCGCGCGTCACCGACCGGCGGTAACACGGTATTCACTGCCAACGTGGAGCTTCGCGTTCCGAGTCCGATCTTTCCCGACCGCGTGCGCTTGGGCCTGTTCGTGGACGTCGGACAGGTGTGGGAGCGTGGCGACACGCTGACGACCGTCAGCGGACTGCGCGTCACCCCAGGCCTTGGGCTGCGGTTCATCACGCCGCTCGGCCCGGTGCGGCTGGACGCGGCTTACAACGGCTACCCGCAGGAGCCGGGCCCGCTCTACTTCCTGAACAGCACGGACAAGAGCCTCACGGCCACGGGGAAGACGGTCCATCCCGGGCTGCCGGGGGGGTTTTGGCGGCGGATAGTCGTGCAGTTCGCCGTGGGCCAGGCTTTCTAGATGATACGCCGCTCGCTCGGGGCCGCGCTGTGGACGCTGGTGGGGCTGCTCGCCGGCTTTCTGGGAGCCCTCTCGTCGCTGGTCGGGACGGGGGCCGGGCGCACGCTGCTGGCGCGCGTCAGCGAGGGGGCGCTGCGGCAGGTCTTCACCGGGACAGTCGAGATCGGCGATGTGCGGGGGTCGCTCCTCACCGGGCTGACCCTCACTGAGGTCCGGCTGTTCGACGCGGACACGACGCTCGTGGCCTGGCTGCCGCAGGCCAACTTGAGCTACAACCCGTTCGACTTCGCGGCCGGCCGAGTCGTGCTCTTCGAGTTCGACCTGACCCGGCCGGTGATCAACATCGTGCAGCACCCGAACGGCCGGCTCAACATCGAGGAGTTGCTGCGCCTCAGAGGAAGTGGGCCCGACACGGCGAAGGGGCCCCACGGGCCGGCCGCGCTGGTCCTGTTCCGGAACCTCCGGATCACGGACGGGACGGTGACGCTGCGCCTGCAGGCGAAGCGGGTCGAGCCGGGCGACTCGAGCCTCGAGATCGCGAGCGACGGCGCCAACGGACGGCTCCGCATCCGCCGCTTCGAGCACCTCGACGCGCGGCTCTCCGCCTTGCAGGTCTCCTCCCCGCGCGAGCGGGGAATCCGCATCGACATCTCCCAGCTGGCCATGGAGAGCTCGGACCCGGGCGTGCGACTCGTGGACGTGGCGGGACGGCTGCGGGTGATCGGTGACTCGATGGACGTGCAGCTCGCGCGCGTGCGGCTGCCACGCTCAGCGCTGCGCGACGCGCGCGGCACGCTGCGCTGGCCGCACGGTCCGCTGCTGTACGACCTGCGGCTGCGCGCCGACTCGGCGACGCTCGCGGATTTCCACTTCATCGACCGGCGGTTCGCCGGCGTTCCCGGCGCCGGCGTGGTGTCGGGCGACGTGCGGCTGCGCTCGCATGGCGAGCGCGTGCTCGAGGTTGGGCTCGATCCGCTGCGCCTGGCGTACCGGGGCGGCACGGTCGGGGGCCGGCTCATCGCGTTCAGCGCCACGGACTCGGGGCTCGTCGCGCTGCGCGACCTAGACCTGGACGCCCGCGAGTTCGACCTCGAGTTCGCCCGGCCCTTCCTCGATACGCTGCCGTTCGCGGGACGGCTCAGCGGGCACACCATCGCCACGGGGCCGCTCGCGGGCCTCGCCCTCGAGACCGACTGGTCGTTCCGCGACTCGCTCGTTCTGGGATGGCCCGAGAGCCGTATCCGCGGGAAGGGCGAAGTGAACCTCAAGGCCGCCGATGGCATGCGATTTCAGCCCTTTGCCGTCGAGGCGTCCAGCATCGATCTGGGCACGGTCGCGCGGCTCGCGCCCGCGGTGCGACTGCACGGGACGCTCTTCGGCGTGGGGACGCTCAACGGGCCGCTGCGCGACGCGCAATTCGCGGGTACGCTCGAGCACCGGGATGGGGAGCTGCCCCCGAGCGTGCTGACCGGGAACATGCGCCTCGACACGCGCAGTGAGACGCTCGGCATCTACGCTGACGTCACGGCGGACTCGCTGTCGTTCGACGGGCTGCGGGGCAGCTTCCCGACGCTGTCGCTCCAAGGCGCCGTGACGGGGCCCGTGAAGCTCGCCGGCCCGCTCGACGCGCTGGAGACGCACGTCGATCTGCACTCGCTCGGCGGCGATGTGCGCGGCGACGGGACATTGATGCTCGACCTCCCGCACTACGGCGCGCAGGACATGCAGGTCACGGCCCGAGACCTGGACCTCGCACACTGGCTCGGCCGCGTGGCTCCCCCGTCGCGCCTGAACTTCACGGTCCGGGCAGACTTTGCGGGAGACAGCGCGGTGCCGCCGCTCGGGACGGTGCACGCGATCCTCGAGCCGTCGCAGCTCGCCGGCGTCGCACTGGACTCGGGCGCCGTGCGGGTGCGGCTCGCCGACCAGCGGCTGTACGTGGATTCCTTGCGCGTCGCGCAGCCGGGTCTCATCACCACGGGGTCGGGCTCCTTGGGGTGGACTCGCGGGACGCGCGGCCAGCTGGCGCTCGACTTCGACGCCGACAGTCTCAACGTGCTCGACCCGCTCCTCCGGTGGCTCACAGGCGGTTCCCCGGACGCGCCCGGCGACCCCGGCGGAGGGGGTGTCGCGGGGAACGCGGCGCTGGCCGGGTCGGCGCGCGTGCTCCTCAGGCTCGAGGGTTCGCTCGGCTCGCTCGGCCTCGACGCGCGCGCCAGCGTCGAGCGGCTTGCGTGGCGCGCGTGGCGGGTCCCCGCCGGCCGGGGTCACTTCACCTGGCAACCGGGTCCCGCCCCGACGTTCGCGCTCGACGCGACACTGGACTCGATTGCCCACGGCGTGTTCGGATTCTCCGGGGCGTTCGCCGCGGCTCGCGGGACGTCGGACTCGCTCACCTGGCTGGCGCGCGCGCGCATCGGCGAGGGCGGCGCGTTTCTCGCCGGGGGCCGGTTCGCCCGCCGCGCCGACCTAGCGGGAGGCACCGCGCTCGCGATCGGCGTGGACTCGCTGGCCGTCCAGCTCCCCGGCGATGTGTGGGTGCTCGAGCGGCCCACCGAACTGACGGTGACCGACTCTGCGGCTACGGTGACGGGTCTGGTGCTTCAGAGCGCGTACGGATCGGGCAAGCTGGTGCTCGAGGGGGCCCTCCCGACGCGCGGTCGGGCGGACGCCCACCTCCAGCTGGAGGCGTTCCCGCTGGTGGGGCTGTACGCGCTGCTGCAGCAGGACACGGCGGGCGTGGGTGGGACGGTCACAGCCACTGCCGGGCTGACGGGCACGCGGGCCAGCCCCATCTCGAGCGGGTCGTTCTCGCTCTCGAACGGCGCGTTCGGTGAGTTCCGCGCGCCGTTTGTGGACGGGACGTTCGACTACCACGACCGGCGCCTCCGCGGGGCGCTGCACCTGTGGCGCTCGGGCCAGCAGATCCTCGACGTCCAGGCGTACCTGCCGCTGGACCTCGCCCTCGAGTCCGTTCCGCGCCGCCAGCTCCCCGACACCCTGTCGGTGGGGGCGAGGGCTGACAGCGTGGACCTCTCCTTTCTCGAGGCGCTCACTCCCGCCCTGGAGCGCGTGACCGGTGTGTTCTCGACGGACCTGGGGATCGCAGGGACGTGGGACGCGCCGCGCTTGCGGGGTGAGCTGCGGCTCTCTGATGCCGCCGCGACCATCCCGGCTCTGAGCGTGCGCTACGAGGAGGTCAACGGGCGCCTCACCTTGTCGGGTGACTCAATTGCCATCCAGTCGCTGTCGGCCCGAAGCGAGCGTGGCCGGGCCGACTTCACCGGGGTCGTGCGGCTCGAGCAGCTGACCCACCCGGTGCTCGACCTGCAGATCGCCGCCGACCAGTTCAAGGCGCTGGACCTGAAGAACAACGTGGCGATCACTGCCAGCGGCCGGCTCTCGCTCAAGGGACCGGTCTTCGGCGCCACGCTCACCGGTCACGCCCAGGTGACGTCGGGCGTCCTGTACTTCGCCGACCTGGTGCAGAAGCGGATCGTGAACCTGGACGAGCTCGCGGACACGTCGCTCGCCGCTCTCATCGAGCAGCAGCGGCTGGGCCCCGAGTTCGAGAACGTCTTTCTCGATAGCCTGCGGATTGACGACCTCGACCTCGAAATGGGGAGCGACGTGTGGCTCCGCTCCGACGAGGCGAACATCCAGCTTGCCGGCTCCGTGCGGCTCACCAAGCAACGCAACCAGTACCTCGTGAGCGGCACGCTGCTGGCGGTCCGGGGGACGTACCGGCTCAAGGTAGGGCCGGTGTCGCGCGAGTTCGTCGTATCGCAGGGAACGGTGCGGTACTTCGGCACCCCCGATCAGGACGCGACACTCGACATCCAAGCGAAGCACGTCGTGCATCCCGCGCCGACCCGGGGTCAGTCGATTCTCGAGGACATCACGGTGGTGGCGCATATCGGCGGCACGCTGCTGGTGCCGAAGGTCACGCTCGAGGCGGAGAGGTACGACCTGTCGCAGACCGAGATCATCTCCTACCTCCTGTTCGGCAAGAGCACCGTGGACCTGGGGGGGGATCAGGGTGGGATCGCCGACCAGCGGGCCCTGGTGCAGAGTGCCCTCGCGATCCTCTCGGGCGAAATCGAGCAGACCATCGTGTCGGGTGGCGTGCCGGTGGACTACGTCGAAATCCGCCCCGGCGGCGGGGGGCAGGGGGTTGCGCTCGTCCCCTGGAATGTCGCCGTGGGGCGCCAGCTCGGCGCCAAGACGTTCCTCGTGGTGAACGCGGGGTTCTGCGCGGGAGGCCAGGTGGAGGTGCAGAACATGCTCGGCCTGTCGCTGCAGTTCCGGATCAGCCCCGAGTGGCGCACGGAAGCGAGCTTCGCGCCGGTGCAGACGTGCTTTATCGATGCGAACGCCACGGGGGGGAACACGGTGCCGCGGCAGGTCGGTCTGGACCTCTTCTGGGAGAAGCGCTACTAAACCGTGGCTCGCGCACTGCTGATCGCCAATCCTGCGGCGGCGCGCACCGACGCCCGCGCGGTCACCACGGTCCGGGACACGCTGCGGCGGGGCGGCTGGACCGTGGAGGTGCTCGCCACCGCTCGGGCGGGTGACGCGCGACGCTTCGCCCGCGAAGCGGGGGCCCAGGGCTTCGATGCCCTCGTCTGCTACGGGGGCGACGGCACGGCCATGGAGATCGCCGCCGGCGCGGTGGGGAGCGGCATCCCGCTCGGGCTGGTCCCGGGCGGCACGGGGAACCTGCTTGCCGGTAACCTGCGGCTGCCGCGCGACCCGGCGGCGGCGGCTCGCGTGATCCTGGCCGGCCGCACCGCGGCGATCGACCTGGGCAGCGTGGAGCGCGCCGACGGCACGCACTATTTCGCCGTATGCGGCGGCACGGGCTTCGACGCCCAGCTGATGGCGGGCACGGGGGCGGCCGAGAAGCGGCGCTGGAAGATGGCGGCGTACGTGATGCGGGCGTTCGCCGCGCTCCCTACCGTCACGAGCCCGCTCCACCGCGTGACCGTGGATGGCGTCGCCCACGACCTGCCTGCGGCCATGGTGCTGGTCGCGAACTGCGGAGAGCTCGTGCCGCCGTTCTTGCGGCTGCGGCATGACATCGCGCCGGACGACGGCTGGCTGGACGTGCTGGTGCTGCGGGCCGAGGGCGTGCTCCAGAGCCTGAGCGCCTTCCTTGAGCTTGTGCGCCGCCCGGCGAACGGCGCGCGGCGCCTGTGGTTCGGCCGCGGCCGCACCGTGCGCGTCGAAGTGCTCGAGGGCCCCCCGCGGCCGATGCAGCTCGATGGCGAGCCGTGGGGTGACGCGCCCTTCGAGGCACGGCTGCTCCCGGCCGCGCTCCCCGTCATCGTGGATCCCGCGACGGCGCCGCTCGGCGCGTCACGCCGTGGCTGACAGCATCCTGTTGATCGACAACGACGCCGACGTGCTACGCGCCGTGGGGGATTACTTCGAGGGGATCGGCTACGACGTGGGGCGGGCCGATGCCGCCGAGGCGGGCTTCGAGGCGTTCGATCGCATGCGCCCCGATGTCGTGATCCTCGACCTGCACCTTCCCGATCTCGGTGGCGTGGACGTCCTCGAGCGGCTGCGGTCCCGCGGAGGCTCCATCATTCTCCTCACCGGCCAGGGTGACATCGAGACCGCCGTGCGCGCCATGCAGCTCGGCGCCGAGCACTTCGTCACCAAGCCCGTGGACCTGAACCACCTCGCCGCCGCCACGGCGCGCGTGTGCGCCAAAGTCCGTTTGATGCGCCAGAACGCGCTGCTGCGCGAAGCGCTGGAGCGGCTCCTGTCGATACCGTGGCCCGGGAACGTGCGTGAGATGCGCCACGTCGTCGAGCGGGCGATGATCCTGGCACGCGGGGCCGACCAGATCGGCGTCGAGGACGTGCCGGCCGATCTGCGCAAGGGCGGGGGGGAACGGCGCCACCGGCCCCAGGCGCTCGCCGAGGTGGAGCGCCTACACATTGAGAAGACGCTTAGGTTCCACGAGGGCAACCGCACCCGAGCGGCCCACGAGCTCGGGATTTCGCGCGCGACGCTGATCAATAAGATTAAGGTCTACGGGCTCGACATCTGAGGTGGATTATGACCGACAAGCCGAAGCTGATGGAGCACGACGCGATGGTGTGCCGCTCTTGCGGCAATGAGGAGCGCGCCTCGGAAGGCTATCCCTGCGCCGACTGCGG
>DATHKX010000187.1:0-2647 GCA_035488835.1 Gemmatimonadales bacterium | reverse complement strand
ATCCACGTGCTCCAGGGCGAGCGCCAGATGGCGAACGACAACCGCACCATCGGCAAGTTCCAGCTCACGGGCATCCCGCCGGCTCCGCGCGGCGTGCCGCAGATCGAGGTGACGTTCGATATCGACGCGAACGGCATCCTGCACGTGTCCGCGAAGGACAAGGCCACCGGCAAGGAGCAGAAGATTCGCATCGAGGCCTCGTCGGGGCTCGGGGACAAGGACATCGACAAGATGGTCAAGGATGCCGAGGCCCACGCGGCCGAGGACAAGCGCCGGCGCGAGGAGATCGAGCGCCGCAACCGCCTCGACACCCTGGTGTACGAGGTGGAGAAGAGCTCGAAGGAGTGGGTCGACAAGCTCGACGCTGCGCTCAAGACACGGCTCGACAAGGCCGTGGAGGGGGCGAAGCAGGCCCTCCGCTCAGGCGCCGCGGACGAGATCTCCAAGGCACTGGAGGAGCTGCAGCAGGCCTACTCCGCCGCGGGCGCGTCGATGTACGCATCGCAGCGCGGCGCGGGTGCCCCCGCTGGCGACGCCGGGCAACCGGCCGGGGGCGAGGCGGCTGGGGCGGAGAAAAAGGACAACGTGGTCGATGCGGACTACGAGATCGTGGACGATGACAAGAAGAAGTAACACCCTCTAAACGGACGAAACAGCGATGCCGGTACGCACGCGGGACTGGTTGAAGTTCGGAACTCTGGTGGCGATCGCCTTCGTCTTCGGACTGGCGTTCGCGTCTACGCTCAACCTGCCGAAGAAGAGCGGGGCGGCGGAGACGCTGGTGGTGCCCACCCCCTCCCCCGAGGCGGCGCTCCAGCTCTCGGCGCCGGCCCTCAAGTCGGCGGGTGATTTTCAGGACGCCTTCGTCGCGGTCGCCGAGCACGTAAAGCCGGCCGTCGTGTTCATCCGGTCTCAGCACGTCGAGCGGGGCGACAACCAGCGGCTGCCGCCGGGGTTCCAGGACTTCTTCCCGAACCTGCGCCGGCGGCCGCAGGTCGAGCAGGGGTCGGGGTCGGGCTTCATCGTCTCGCCCGACGGCTACATCCTCACCAACAATCACGTGGTCGCGGGCGCCGACAAGGTGACCGTGCGCCTGTACGACAAGCGCGAGTTCACCGCGAAGGTCGTGGGCACCGATCCGAACACCGACGTCGCCGTCATCAAGATCGACGCCCACGGCCTGCCGGGCGTGGGCTTCGGCAATTCCGACTCGGCGCGCGTGGGCGAGTGGGTCCTCGCCATCGGCAATCCGCTGGGCGAGGCGTTCGCGTTCACGGTGACCGCCGGGATCGTGAGCGCCAAGGGGCGGCTGCTCGCGGGGCTGCAGCAGACGCGCTATGCGATTCAGGACTTCATCCAGACCGACGCGGCGATCAATCCCGGCAACTCGGGGGGGCCCCTGGTGAACATCCGGGGCCAGGTGATCGGCATCAACTCGGCGATCGCGAGCGAAACCGGGTTCTATGCGGGCTACGGCTTCGCCATTCCGATGAACCTCGCGCGTACCGTGATGGACCAGCTGGTGAAGACCGGGCGCGTCGAGCGTGCGGTGATGGGGGTCTCGATCCACGATGCTCGGCAGGAGGACGCCGACGCCGTGGGCCTGAAGCAGATCACCGGCATCGTGGTGGACAGCTACACGAGCGACGACTCACCCGCCAGGAAGGCGGGGATCCAGCCCGGCGACGTGATCGTCGCCGTGGACGGCCAGCCGGTGGATAACACGCCGCAGCTGCAGCAGCGGGTTGCGTTCAAGAAGCCGGGAGACACGGTCGAAATCACGGTCCTCCGCCAGGGTGGCGAGAAAAAGACCGTGACGGTGCGGCTGGCGCGGGCGCCGGGCGAGGCGGACAGCGAGGTCGCGGCGGCGGCGTCGAAATCCAAGAGCGACGCGTCCAGCAAGGAAGAGATGCTGGGCATCTCGGTGGAGCCGCTCACGCAGGACGACGCGCGCGACGTCCGGCTGAAGTCGGTGCTCGAGCGGGGCGGCGGCCTGGTGGTGACCGACGTCTCACCGGACGGGCCCGCCTACCAGCGCCTGCAGTCGAGCGACGATCCCGGTGGCCCCGACGTCATCATCGCGGTGAACGGCGTACCCACCCGCACGCGCGCCGCGTTCCGCGAGGCGCTGCGCAAGGCCAAGCCGGGCGACGTCGTGACGCTGCAGGTGCTGTCACGCAGCCCCGATACGCCGGACGGCTGGGCCGGGCGCATCGTTCGCATCCGGGCGCGCTAAGAGCAGCACCCCGGTCACGAGTTGCCACAACACGGGAAGCACGAAGGCCGCCTGGTCGGCCTTCGTGTCTTCCTGGAACGCGAGGGCGAGCGCGATCGCGACCGCACCCGCCGCCAGGCCGCCCGTACCGAGCCAGCGGGGCAACACCTTCCCGTCGGACACGCCCCAGCCGTAGAGACAGGTCGAAAGGCCGAGCGCGAATCCCGCAACCCGCTGCGTCGCGAGCGCGAACGGCTGGACCATGTCGAACAGGAACACCGCTCGCGTGGCGGTCATGCCGGCGTCAGCCACCGTGAAGCTGTGCGCCAGGGACGCCCCCGCGCCGCCCATGAACGCCACAGTCACGGTCCACGCTCCATAGGCGAACGTCGCCACGATCACGCCGGTGCGGACGGCGTTCTCCCCCGGGGT
>DATHKX010000186.1:0-6986 GCA_035488835.1 Gemmatimonadales bacterium | reverse complement strand
TCGCGCCGCTTAGGCGCCCATCAGACTCTGGCACGGGCTGAACAGACTCAGGATCGCGAACTCGATGGCCCCGGGTAGCCCGAACAAATCCAGGAACGCCTGGCCCTCCGCCTGCGTGAGCTGGCTACCGTCGGCGTGGCGGACCGTGATCCCGTTGTCGGTCCCGCTGATACGGACCCAGGGCACGTCGTTCAGGTTGATCACCAGATGCATCGTCACCGTCTCTGTCGTCGGCGACAGCAACGTGATGGTGATGGTGCCCTCCATAGACACCGTCTGGGTGCCGTGGGTGATGCTGAACTCGGTGATCGTGAGGGTGATATGGTTCGCGTCCGTGAGCACCAGCGCCTCGTGCAGCTCGACGTGAATGGCCGGATTGTCCAGGTCCCACGTGATATCGATCTGGACGTCGGGATTGTCCGTGTCGAGTTGCGTCGCCGCAAACGTCGCGCTGAAGGTGAGGGTGTGCGCACCGTCGCTTACGAATCCGGCGGCCGTCGCCGTGAACGCCGTCGCCGGGTTGCCGGCGACCTGGCCGCTGACCGTATAGTTGGCGTACTCGGTGCCGGGGCTCGCCGGCGTGCCGCCGCTGACGATGACGTGGAGCCGGTCGACCGCCGGGGACGTCGTGCTCTCGTCCACCAGATCCACGAAGCCCGTGGGGGTGAGCGGTGCCTCGACGATGTTACCGGTGATCGGGTCGACGGCGTACAGGATGATGCGGACCCGGTCGGTTGGAGCCGCCGGCGTGAAGGCCCCATCCTGCTCGTACTTGTGGGTGGTGGTGTTCCACACCCAGGTTGTGCCGAGCAGCGCCGGCGGGACGACGCTGGCATTGATACCGCCGGAGAACGTCGCCGCGCCACGGCGCAGCGCCTGCATCCGCGCCGCCGCGTTGGCCTGGAGTGCGCTCGAGGTGCGTGGCGGGCTGAACGGGGCGGCGCGGAGCAGCATGCCGACCCGGCTCGGGGCGGCCACCGGCGAGCCTGTCGCCGTGTCGCTCAGCGCGCTGAAGCTCTGAAACGTCGGGGACAGCAGCACGTCGGACACGGTCTGCAGATCGCTGCTGAGGCCTGCGGGGTCGGACAGGTGAGCCTGCGGGCCGGTGGTGTCGCTGCAGGCCGCGGCGGCGAATGCGGCGACGACCGCGAGGCCCCACCAGGGGCGACGATGGTGTGCTGGCATGCTCCTCCTCCGAAGTGAAGGCCTTGGGCGGGCGGGGCTGGGCGCTCGGGCCTCGTCCAAACTGCAACGTACCCCGGCGGCACAAGCTCGGGCCGTGACGGGGCGCACGGCTGCCCTCGAGGGGCCGGGGAAGGGGGAAGGGACTTGGGGTGGCGCGAGTTAGGCGATGACGCCGCCGCCGAGCAGGCGACCGTCCGCGTCGTACAGCGCGCCCGACTGCCCGGGGGTGATGGCCCGCACCGGCTGGGCGAGATCGAGGGCGATCGTCCCGCCCGTATGCTCCCGCACGCGGCCGGGAACGGCCGGGGCACGGTAGCGGCACTGGACCAGCACCGCATCCCCCGGCGCCAGCAGCTCGGCGAGCCAGTTCACCTCGGCCAGCGTCACGGTGTGACCGAACAGCTCGTCGCCGCAGCCGATCACGACCTCGCGCGTCTCTGGGCGGATCGCCACCACGTACATCGGCTCAGGGAATCCGCCGGGGAGTCCGCGGCGCTGCCCGATGGTATAGCGCGCGAAGCCCGCGTGCTCGCCGACCACCGCACCGCCGGCAGTCACCAGAGGCCCCGGGCTCAGGGCCGGCGCCTCGGCGGGGAGGTGGCGCTTGAGCACGCTCACGTAGTCGTCGTCGGGGACGAAGCAGATCTCCACTGACTCCACCTTCTCGGCGGTGACGAGACCCAGCCCCCGAGCGACGTCTCTCGTCTCGGGCTTCGTCAGATCCCCGACGGGCGTCAGCATTCGCGCCACCACGGCGCGGTCGATCCCCCAGAGGAAATACGACTGATCCTTCCGGGGATCGCGCCCGCGGAACAACGCCCCGTCACGCGCGATCGCGTAATGGCCGGTGGCGACATAGGCACAGTCCAGCGCGTCCGCGTGGTACAGGAAGTCGCGGAACTTGGTGAACGAGTTGCAGCGCACGCACGGGATGGGCGTGCGGCCGCTGGCGTATTCGGCGACGAAGTTGGCGATCACGTCGCGCCCGAAGCGGTCCTCGAAGTTCAGGACGTAGTGCGGGATCCCGAGCTTGTGGGCCACGAGGCGCGCGTCGGTGATCGAATCGAGGGAGCAGCACGGACGGTCGGGGACGGCGTCGCCGTAGCAGAACAGCTTCATGGTGGCGCCCACGACGTCGTAGCCCTGCTCGACGAGCAGCGCGGCGGCGACGGAGGAATCCACCCCGCCCGACATCGCGACGAGAACGCGCTCTCTCACCGGTGCAGCACCGCGCTCAGCGCTCGTACCTTCTCGACAATCTTCGGGAGAACCGCGACCGTCGCCTCCACATCCTCCAGGGTACTCTCCTTGCCGAACGAGAACCGCAGCGCCGCGACGCCCAGCTCCCGCGGCACGCCCATCGCCGTGAGCACGTGCGATGGCTCGACCGCGCCGGTGGAGCACGCCGATCCCGAAGAGCAGGCGATTCCCGCGAGATCGAGGTGCATCAGCAGCGCCTCGCTGTCCGTGCCCGGAATCGAGACGCTCGTGACATGCGGGGCCCGCCGGCTGTGCGCGGCGTTGATCACCGCGTCCGGGACGACCGCGAGCACCCGGCGCTCGAGCTCGTCGCGCAACGCCGCCACGCGGGCCGCGAACGCCGCCTGCTCGCGCGCCGCGAGCTCCACGGCCGCCCCGAGCCCCACGATGCCCGGTACGTTCTCCGTGCCAGGCCGGATGCCGAATTGCTGGCCGCCGCCGTGGATGATCGCTTCGATGGCGTGGCGATCCCGTACCACCAGCGCCCCGATGCCCTTGGGTGCGCCGATCTTGTGGCCGGAGACGGTGAAGAGGGTGCATGCGACGTCGTGCAACGACACGGGGACTTTGCCGAAGGCCTGCACGCCGTCCACGTGGAACGGGACGCCGGCCTCGCGACATCGCGCCGCAAGCCGGGCCACCGGCTGCACCACCCCGATCTCGTTGTTCACCCACATCACACTCACCACCGCCACGCCGCGCGCGAGCGCTTCGCCCAGCGCGTCCTCCACCACCTCGCCCGCACCGTCCACCGGGAGGATGATCTCCTCGCCCCCGAGACGCGCCACCGCGTGCGCCGCCGCCAGGACCGCCTTGTGCTCGATCGCCGACACCGCGACGCGGAACGGACCACCGCGCTCGCGCGCCGCCAGGGCGCATCCGATCACCGCCAGGTTGTCCGCTTCCGTCCCGCCGGACGTGAAGATCACCTGGCCTGGCTCAGCCCCGAGGGCCTCGGCGATGCGGCGCTTTGCCTCGTCCACGCCAGCCCGCGCCGCGCGCCCGAAGCGATGGGGCGAGGAGGGGTTCCCGAAAGCTTCCCGCCCCAGATAGGGCAGCATCGCCTCGAGCACCTCCGGCCGTACCGGCGTGGTGGCCGCGTTGTCGAGGTAGACCAGGCGCTTGGGCATGGGGGGAAATCTAGAACCTAGAGGGATTGCACGCCAAGCTGGAGCACGTCTTCGACGGCGAGCGTTTCGTAGCAGAAGAACGGCTCGCCGTAGGCCGCGCGGATCAGGGAGCCATAGTGGGCCGACTGGATCCGGATCAGCTCGTAGAGATCCAGCCCCGTTGGATGGATCTCCCCGGCCGCCTTGGCGCCATCGAACTGCGAGGCGTAGCAGCGGATCGCCGCCATCTTGGTGTCGAAGCTGTCGGAGATGTCCACCACGAACGACGGCTTCACCGGGTCTTCGCGGTACGCGAGCGCATAGAGGATCTTGAACGGTCGGTGCGCGGCGCCCCCCCCGGCGCCGCCATACTTGGCGAGCCCGGCCAGGTAACACGCGTCGCGTCCCAGCTCCGACGCGATGCGGTGATCGGGGTGGCGGCCGACCGGGAAGGGGAGAATCACCACCCGGGGGCGCGTCGCGCGGATCAGCTCGACGAGCGTCGCGCGCGACGGCTCGTCGTTCTGGAGATGCGCGTCGGGGAGCCCGGCATTGAGCCGCACGGGCACGCCGAGCGCCCGGGCAGCCCGCTCGGCCTCAGCGGCGCGTAGGCCTGCGTCCCCGCGGGTGCCGGTCTCCCCTTGGGTCAAGTCGAGGATCCCGACGCGATGGCCCGCGCGCACCGCCTTCGCGAGTGTGCCGCCGCAGGTCAATTCCACATCATCGCGGTGAGCGGCGATGGCGAGAAGGTCGACATGCTGATCACTCATATCTCAACGCCTCCACCGGATCGAGCCGCGCGGCCCGCGCCGCCGGGGCGATCCCGAACACGAGCCCGACTGTGATCGACACGATCGTTGCGATCGCGGCGCTCCACACCGGCACGGTGGTACTGAAGTCGAGCAGGTGCTTGAGGAACTCCCCCGTGCCGATCCCCACGATGATGCCGAGGATGCCGCCCATCAAGGTCAGCGTCGCCGCCTCCACGAGGAACTGCCACAGGACGTCGCGGCGGGTCGCGCCCATGGCCTTGCGCAATCCGATCTCGCGCGTCCGGCTGGTCACCGACACCATCATGATGGCCATCACCCCGATCCCGCCTACGAGGAGCGCGATGCTCGAGAGCACGAGCATCACGAAAAAGAACGCGAACGTCAGGCTGTCGAAGATGCCGAGCACCTGGTCCGACGTCAGCAGGTCGAAGCTGTTGGGCTCGCCGACCCGCAGCCCGCGCAGGCGTCGCAGCTGCAGCGTGGCGGCGTCCATCGCACGCGCCACGCTCACCTCGGGCCGGGGCTTGACGAGGATGATCAGGCCGTTCACCTGGTCGATCTGGAAGCGCTCGCGTGCCGCCTCGAACGGCACGATGCCCGCGATTTCCGGGGCGCCCGGCACCTCGAAGATGTTGGTCGGTCGCTGCCACACCCCCAGGACCCGGAAGGGGCGGCCGCCGATGCGGACCATCGCCCCGATCGGATCGTGTGCCCCGAACAGCCGGTCCACGGTGCGCTGCTCGATGACCGCGACTGGCGCCCCGCTGCGCAGCTCCGCGGTCGTAAACACCCGGCCCCGGACCAGCCCGCCGCCCAAAATCTCCATGTACCGATCGTCGGCGCCGAACACGCCCAGGATCTGGGTGCGGGTCCCGGCGTATTCGAAGCGGTAGAACAATTGCGTCCAGATCGCCGCGTAGTGGATCTCGGGCAGGCGGGCGATCGCCTCGGCCTCCTCGGGGGCCAAGGCGGGCCGGATGCGCACTTCGCGCGGCAACGCGTCCGGATTGAGCGGTGTGGACGAGAAGAACCGCAGGATGCGGAACGTGGTGGGCCCGACGACCTCGAGCGTGTTGACGATCTGCTCCCGGAACCCCGCCACGATCGACGCCATGGCCATGACCGTGGCGATCCCGATGACCACCCCGAGAATGGTGAGCCCCGAGCGCAGCTTGTTGACCCGGAGCTGGTCGAGGGCGATCAGCCAGCCTTCGCGAATGGAGTGGAGGGCCATGCTACTCGGCGCGCAGCGCTTCGATCGGGTCGAGGCGCGCCGCCCGGTGGGCTGGGTAGACGCCGAACACGATGCCCACGCTGACGCCGAGGCCGAGCGCCACGGCCACCGACCACGCGGTCACGCGCGCGGGCAAAGGGGATGCGAGCTCGACCAGCGCCGCCAGCGCGCTGCCGGCGAGGAGTCCGGCGACGCCGCCGAGCAGCGACAGGATGGCCGACTCCGCCAGGAACTGACGCCGGATGTCACGCCGCGACGCGCCGAGTGATTTGAGGATGCCGATCTCACGAGTACGTTCGGTGACGCTCATCAGCATGATGTTCATAATCACGATCCCGCCCACCACGATCCCAATACCGACCACGGCAGGCACGACTGTGAAAATGACGCGGGTGAGCTTGGCCCAAAACGCGATCAATCCCTCGCCGGTATCGACCGTAAAGTCGTCTTCCTCCCCCGGCCGGAGCCGGTGCGCGACGCGCATCGCCTCTTCGGCCCGAAGCATGCCGTCGGCTACGCGCGCGGCCGCCGGCATCTTGACCGAGATCACGGTGGTCTGGCGCCGTCCGTACAGGGATTCGAAGGTGGTGAGCGGGAGCATGACGAATCCGTCCCACGACTGCCCGAGCACCGTGCCCTTCTTCGCGATGACGCCTTTGATGGTGAGCTGCGCGCCGCGGACCCGAATGGCGCTGCCCACGGCGAGATCCGGGGTGCCGAACAGCTTCTCCGCCACGTCGAACCCGAGCACCGCGACGAGCCTCCGCTGCCGCTCGTCCACGTCGGTGAACGGCGCGCCGGCCGCGAAGGCGTAGTCCTGCACCACGACGAACGGCGGCGTGACCCCGAAGACGAGGACGTCGCCCACCGTGCGGTTCCGCCACTGCACGTCCGCCATCGGGGTCGGCCAGCCGGACTGCAGGGAGATCGCCTGCGCGTCGGGCAGCGCGTGCTCCACGTAGGAGACGTCCTCGGGCGCGATGATCGGCCGCCGCTGGATCTTCTTCCATTCTTCGTCGTCGATGAACCCGACTTGGATCGGGTCCCGACGGATCTGAAAGGCGTTGACCCCGACGATCGCGCCCGCGATACGCTCGCGCACGTACGCGTTCATGCCCTGGATCACGGCCACGACCGCGACGAGGAACCCGACCGACACGATGATCCCCAGCAGCGTGAAGAACGAACGCAGCTTGTGGCTCCACGCGGTTTGGAGGGCCTGGAGAATGGCTTCGGAGAGGGGCACAGCGGAAACCTAATTGCGAATTGCGGATTTCGGATTGCGGATTAGCCGGGACCGCTTCAATCCGCAATCCGCAATCGCCAATCCGCAATCATTCGTACCTCAGCGCCTCGACCGGATCGAGCCGCGCCGCCTTGTTCGCGGGGTACAGGCCGAACACGATCCCCGTGAGCGCGGCGGCC
>DATHKX010000185.1:0-3346 GCA_035488835.1 Gemmatimonadales bacterium | reverse complement strand
GAGCAGGGGCGGCGGCTGACCGGTCATCCCGGGCTGCCGCTGGAGCCGACTCCGAACCTCGGGGCCGCTGATTGACACTGTCAGTTCTCGATCTCGCTCCCATCCTTCAGGGCGGCACGCCGGCGCAGGCCTTCCGGCACTCGCTGCAGCTGGCGCAGCACGCGGAGCAGCTGGGCTACCGGCGGTTCTGGCTGGCCGAGCATCACAACATGCCCGGGATCGGCAGCGCGGCCACCTCCGTGCTCATCGGCCACGTGGGGGCGGGCACCTCGCGCATCCGGATCGGCGCCGGGGGCATCATGCTGCCGAACCACGCGCCGCTGCAGGTGGCCGAGCAGTTTGGCACGCTGGAGGCGCTGTTCCCCGGGCGCATCGATCTCGGCCTGGGGCGCGCCCCGGGCACGGACCAGGCCGCTGCGTTCGCCTTGCGGCGCACACTGCACGTCGATCCCAACAACTTCCCCAACGACGTGCTCGAGGTGATGGAGTTCCTGGCCGACCCGCGACCGGGGCAGGCCGTGCACGCGGTGCCCGGCGCCGGCCTGCGGGTGCCCATTTGGATTCTCGGGTCCAGCACGTTCGGCGCCGAGGTGGCCGCGGCGCTGGGCCTGCCGTTCGCGTTCGCCTCACACTTCGCGCCCGCGATGCTCTTCGACGCGATCCGCATCTATCGGGAGCGCTTCCAGCCATCGGCCCAGCTGGCCGCTCCGTACGTGATGCTGGGGGTGAACGTGGTGGCGGCGGACACCGACGACGAGGCGCGATTCCTGGCCTCGTCGGGGCGCCAGTCGTTCGCCAGCCTGCGCTCCGGTCGGCCGATCCAGCTGCCGCCGCCGTCGAAGGAGTGGGAGCGCGACCTGCGCGATGCCGGCGATCCGCTTCGGCGGTCGCGCGTCTCGTTCGTCGGCGCGCCGGGCACCGTGGCCGCGGAGATGCGCGAGTTCGTGGAGCGCACGCAGGCCGACGAGCTGATGGTCGTGTCGCACATCTACGATCAGTCGGCCCGCCTGCGGTCCTACGAGATCGCCGCGGCCACGATGACCGAGTCGCCCGCCCGGCCCTCTTGATCAGCCGTGCTGTCGCGCTTCGAATTCGGCGAACTCGCCCATGAAGGGCGCGGCGATGTCCGCGTTGACCTTGCAGTCCAGAAGGATGGGGCCGTCCGGCTTGCCCAGCACCGGTCCGAGCGCGCGCAGGTCGTCCAGGCTGCGGATCGTGTACGCCTGAAACCCGAACGCCTCCGCCACCGCCGCGAACTCCACGTCCGGAAACACCGACTTGCCGACGGGGAGCTTGCGCAGGGCCAGGAAGTGCAGCTCGGCCCCGTACGCGCAGTCGTTCATCAGCACGATGATCAGCGGGATGTCTTCCCGGCTCACCGTCTCCAGCTCGCTCATCGTCATGAGGAAGCCGCCGTCCCCGATCACCAGCACGGTGGGGACACGCGGGCGCCCCTTCGCCACCCCCAGCGCCGTGCCGAAGCCGAGCCCGATGGACGCGAACTCGCTCGTCATCTTCAGATGGTCGGGCGTGGGCACGGTGAGGTAGGGCAGGATGCCGAGGAAGTTCCCCGCGTCGTAGACGACGTTGCGCTCCCGGGGCAGCAGCCCGTCGAGCTCGACGCCCAGCGCCCGGGGATCCACGGTGCGGGGGGTGTGCGCCGCCTCGAAGTCCCGGGTGACGTCGAAGCGGGCGATGGTGGCCAGGCTCTCGGCGGTGTGAAAGGGCTTCTCGGAGCTGCGCCGCCCGGGCAGCGCGGCCAGCAGCTGCTCGGCCACCCGCCGGGCGTCGCCCACCACCGCCACGTCCGCCGTGGTCCACCGCCCGATGTGGGCGCGCACGGTGTCGACCTGGATGATGGGGACCGCAGGCACGGAGGCCCCGAAGCTCATGGTGAGGAAGTTGAGCCCGGCGCCGAACACCAGCACGCAATCGGCCTGGTCCATCATGCGCCGCCCCATCGTGTGGGAGAACGACCCCAGAATGCCCAGGTTGTACGGATGGCCGTGGAACATGTCCTTGCCGCGGGCCGAGGTCATCAGCAGGGCGCCGATCTTCTCCGCCAGGGTCTGCAACGCCTCCTTCGCCCCCGCTCGATGAGCGCCGAGGCCAGCCACGATGACGGGACGCCGGCTCTTGCTCAGGAGCGCCGCGGCGGAGTCGATGGACTGCTGGCGCGCGGCCGCCGGCTCGCCGGCCGGGATGAGCCGCGCCGCGGCCGGGCCCCAGACCTCCACGTTCGCCATCTGGACGTTGGTGGGCAGGAGCAGCGCCGCCAGCGCTCCATGACTGGCGGCGGCCACCGCGTCGGCCAGGGTCTGGCGCGCGGTCGCCGCGCTGGCGGCCGTGAAGCAGGTGAGTCCCGCGGCCCCCAGGACGGCCTGCGCATTGAAGCCCTTGTAGTCGGGGCCGATGCCGTTGACGGCGCCGCCCCCGACGGCGGCGTCGCCGTAGATCACCAGCACGCGCGAGCCCATGCGGCTGGCCGCCACGGCGGCGTGGAGCCCGTTGGCCGTCGCCGGCCCACGACCGATGACGGCCACGCCCAGCTCGCCGGTGGCGTAGGCATAGCCCTCGGCCATGGCGATGGCATTGTTCTCGTGCCGCGCGCCGACGAACTTGACGCCGAGCCCGTCGAGCGTGACCGCGAAGACCGCCGTGTCGTCGCTCATGAGCCCGAACACGGTGCGGACGCCGAGGGCGTGGATGTCCTCGGCCAGGATCTGGAACACCGGCGCGATCCGACTGTCGTTCATCTCGCCCTCCCCGCTACTTCTTCGCCGCGAGCTGGTCCCGGATGCCGCGCAGCGCGAGCGCGTAGCCGGCGATCCCGAAGCCGGCCACGACGCTCTGGCTCACCGCGGCGGTCTGTGAGGCCGGCCCGCGGCGAATTGGGTTCGAGATGTGCACCTCGGTCGTGGGGAACTTGACCTGGGAGAGGGCCGCGACCAGCGCCGGGTAGCCGCTTCCGAACGATCTCCCCCTCGACGTTCGAGTGGAAGATCTCGACCTCGACGCCGAGCTCCTTCGCGTAGCCCCGGATCCGCTCGTCGTACTCGGGCAGCGTCATGGGGCCGAAGACGTCCAGCTGGACCTTGCCGCGCATGTTCATGCCGGCGCCGTGGATCACCAGAATCTTGGGCATGGTGGGGGCCCTCAGCCGTCGAGCGCCGCGACGGCCTCGATCTCGATGAGCGCGTCGGGGATCGCGAGGTTTCCGATCTGCACCAGCGTGCTGGCGGGCGGATTGGGCCCGAAGAACTCCGAGCGCACCTCGCCGTACGGCTCGCGATACCGGACGTCGGTGACGAAGACGGTGACCTTCACCACGTCGTCCATCTTGCCG
>DATHKX010000184.1:0-63523 GCA_035488835.1 Gemmatimonadales bacterium | reverse complement strand
TGGGCCTGAGTGGAGTTGAACCACTGACCTCACGCTTATCAGGCGTGCGCTCTAACCACCTGAGCTACAGGCCCTACTCCCGTCACTCCCAGTCCCGGCGCGGTCCCGGTCCCTTCTTCGGCCGGAACTCGTCGTCTTCGTCGTCGTCGAACTCGTCGTCCAGGTCGTCGTACTCGTCGAGATCGCCCTCGTCCTCCTCGTCAAGCTCGTCCTCGTCCAGCTCGTCGTCGAAGTCCTCGTCCAGGTCCTTGTCCTCTTCGAAGTCTCCGAACTGCTCTTCGCCGAGACTGTCGCCGCGACGCTTGAGCGACCAGTCCGACGTCTCACGGGACAACATTGTCACCCCCAGCTAGGGTTGCGGTTGTTGTTTGAACGAGCTATCCGACTCTCCCCACCCCCCGCTACGACTCCTCTGCCGACCGCGCGTTCCGCGCCAGCTTCCGACGCTCCGTGGCGCCCAGCGCGCGCTTGCGCAGCCGGATGGACAACGGCGTGACCTCGATCAGCTCGTCGTCCTCGATGTACTCGAGCGCCAGCTCGAGCGTCACTTGCCGCGGCGGCTCCAGGATGATCATCTCGTCCGACGCGGTCGTCCGCATGTTCGTGAGCTTCTTTTCCTTGGACGGGTTCACGTCCATGTCGCCCACTCGCGCGTTCTCCCCCACGACCATGCCCTCGTACACCGGATCCCCGGGTTTGACAAACATCGTCCCGCGCTCCTGCAAATTGAAGAGCGCGTATCCCACCGCCATTCCCTCCCGGTCCGCCACCAGCACCCCGCGGCTCCGGCCCTGCAGCGGCCCCGCCCACGGGCCGTAGTCGAAGAACCGGTGGTGCATGATCCCCGTCCCCCGCGTGTCCGTCAAGAACTCCGATCGGTACCCGAGCAGCCCCCGGGCGGGGATCTTGAAGCGCATCCGCACCATGCCCACCCCCGGGTTCCGCATGTCCAGGAGCTCCGCCCGCCGGGGGCCTAGCTTCTCCATCACCACCCCCAGATACCCTTCGGGGCAGTCGATCATCAGCTCCTCGTACGGCTCCAGCCGCTCCCCGTTCGGCCCCTCCCGCGGGATGATCCGCGGCCGGCTCACCTGGAACTCGAACCCCTCGCGCCGCATCGTTTCCATCAGGATGCCGAGGTGCAGCTCGCCCCGGCCCGACACGGTGAACGTCTGGGGATCGTCCGTTTCCTCCACCCGCAGGGCCACGTTCTTCTCGAGCTCCCGAAACAGTCGATCGCGCAGCTGCCGGCCGGTCACGTACTTCCCCTCCCGCCCGGCGAACGGGGAGTCGTTCACCTTGCAGTCCACGGAGATCGTCGGCTCCTCCACCGCGATGCCCGTGAGGCGCTCCAGATAGTCGGGCGCCGTTACCGTCTTGCCGATCTCGACGCCCACCAGGCCCGCCAGCGCCACGATGTCGCCGGCCGAGGCTTCCTGTACCTCGACCCGCTCCAGCCCGTCGAACGAAAACAGCTTCACCACTTTGGCCTGCTCGTACGGTGCATCCCCCAAAGGACCAGGCTCACCCAACGGAAGTAACGCGACCGTCTCGCCCACCCGTACCCGCCCCCGCTCGATCCGGCCGATGGCGATCCGGCCCAGATACGAGGAATAGTCGAGCGTCGAGACGAGCATTTGGAACGGCCCTTCGGGGTCCGCCGTCGGTGCCGGGATGGTGTCCAGGATGGTCTGGAACAACGGGTTGAGATCCGTCCCGGGGGCCTTCAGGTCGAACGTGGCGGTCCCCGCCCGGCTCGATGTATAAAGGAAGGGACAGTTGAACTGCTCCGGCGTCGCTTCCAGGTCCAGGAACAGCTCCAGCACCTCATCGTGCACCCGCAGCGGCTCGGCGTCCTGGCGGTCGATCTTGTTGACCAGCACGATCGGCTTCAGGCCGAGCGCCAGCGCCTTCCCCGCCACGAACCGCGTCTGCGGCATGGGGCCCTCGGCCGCATCCACAAGCAGGAGGAAGCCGTCGACCATACGCAGAATCCGCTCCACCTCGCCCCCGAAGTCGGCGTGCCCCGGAGTGTCCACGATGTTGATCTTGGTGTCGCCCCACCGCACTGCGGTGTTCTTCGACAGGATCGTGATCCCGCGCTCACGCTCCAGCGGGTTCGAGTCCATCACCCGCTCGGTGAGCTGCTGGTTGGCGCGGAACACCCCAGACTGGCGGAGCATCTGGTCCACCAGCGTGGTTTTCCCATGGTCGACGTGCGCGATGATGGCGATGTTGCGGATCTGCAAGGGGCTAGGTCCTGACGATGCCTATGTGATGGGCGCAGTCTGTGAGGGGCGCAGTATAGGAGGGGGGTCTCGAAAAGACAAGCTCAGAAATCACCAAGCGGGGGGCCAGTTTATGCGCAGGTTGGATCCCGCTCCATCTGCACGGTCACATGCCGGATTCCCATGTCTCCCAAGCATGCCTGGACGGCTTCGAGCACCCGCTGGTTGTCGGCCGGGTTTTGGACCACGAGATGGCCGCTCATCGCGATCACCCCGCTGGTGACGGTCCACACGTGGAGATCGTGCACGGACGCCACGCCGGGGATGGACGCGATCCGGTCGTGGACATCCGACAGGGCGATGTGCGCGGGCGCCGCCTCGAGCAGCACGTCCGTGCTCTCCTTCACCAGCCGCCAAGCGCTGCCCAGGATCAGGAGGGAGATCAGCACTGAGACGACGGGATCGGCCCGCACCCACCCGGTGGCGAGGATGATGACGCCGGCGAGGAGGGCGCCAACCGAACCGAGCAGGTCGCTCACGATATGGAGGTAGGCGCCGCGCTGGTTGAGCGAGTGATTGTGACCGCGGTGCAGGATCGCGGCGCCCACCGCGTTCGCCGCCAGTCCTGTCCCCGCGATGATCAGGAGCAGCGTGCCCTGCACCTCGGCGGGTGAGCGGAACCGGCGGTAGGCCTCGAGGCCGACGCCGAGCGCGATCACGATCAAGGCCGCCCCATTCACGAGCGCGGCCAGGATCTCGAGGCGCAGCAATCCGAACGTCCGCTCCGCCGTCACCGGCCGCTGCGCGAGCGCCGTCACGACGAGCGACAGGCCCAGCGCGGCCACGTCGGCCAGCATGTGGCCCGCGTCGGCGAGCAGGGCCAGCGAGTGGGCGGCCCACCCGCCCACGGCCTCGGCCACCATCACCGCGGCCGTGATCGCGAGCACGATCTTCATCCGCCGGCGACTCTCCTCGCGGAGCGGAGCTCGATGCGTGCATTGGACTTCCAGCGGTACCGTGGCGCTCACCCGTCCCCCTTCCCTCGCCCCTCTTCCTTAAAATACCGGGCCGTTCCGCCGCCGGGCAACACGCTCTATGTTCCCGCCTCTATGCCCGGCCCCGCCTCGGAATCGCTCGGCCTCCGCCTCCTGGCGGTGCTGGCGCTGGTGCTGGCCAACGCGTTCTTCGTGGCAGCGGAGTTCGCTCTGGTCGCCGCACGCCGCACGCGCATCGAGGCGCTGGTCCGGCGCGGCGATCGGAAGGCGCGGAGGGTCCAGGCGGCGTTGCACGACCTGTACCGGCAACTGTCCGCGGCACAGCTCGGCATCACCGTCGCCTCGATCCTGCTGGGCTACGTCGCCGAGGATACCGTGGCGCGGCTGTTCCGCGACTGGTTCGCAACGCTGCCGGCCGCCCTCGAGTTCCTCGCCCGCGGCGGCGTCGCATCCACGGTCGCGGTGGCGCTCGTCTCGTTCCTTCACGTCGTCTTCGGCGAGCAGGCACCCAAGGCGTGGGCCATCACCCATCCCGAGCGCACCAGCCGGTGGATCGCCGGGCCGCTCATCTTCTTCTCGTGGATCACCCGGCCATTCACCGATCTCCTCAACTGGAGCGCCGGCCGGGTGGTGCGGCTGCTGGGGCTGAAGGGCACCAGCGCCGAGCTCGAGGCGATCCACTCCCCCGAGGAGCTCCGCATGCTGGTCGAGCAGAGTCGCCAGCGGGGCAAGCTCGACGCCGACGACGCCCGCTTGTTGCAGGGGGTGTTCGAGTTCAGCGAGAAGACGGCCCGCGAAGTCATGACGCCACGCACCCAGATGGTGGCCCTGCCGGCCGACCTGACGCTCGAGGAAGCCGCCGATCAGGTGGCCGTCGCCGGCCGGTCGCGCTATCCCGTGTACGGGGAGTCGCTCGACGACATCCTCGGCATCGTGCACGCCAAGGACATCCTCGCCGGCCTCCGCGCGGCCAAAGGAGGCAGCCTGCGCGCGGTGCTCCGCCCCGCCGTGTTCGTTCCGGGCACGCGGGAGGTCGAGGACGTGCTCGCCGACATGAAGCGGCAGAAGATCCATCTCGCGATCGTGCTGGACGAGTTCGGCGGCACGGCGGGTCTCGTCACGATGGAAGACCTGCTGGAGGAGATCGTCGGCCAGATCTACGACGAATACGATCGGCCCTCCGGCGAGCTGCGCGCCGCCCCCGCCGGCGTGGCACCCACCATCGCGGGCTCGGTCCCGATCCGCGAGGTCAACAGTGCGTTCGGGCTGGAGCTCGGCGAGCAGGATTACACGACCATCGGGGGCTTCCTGTTCGGGGCCATCGGTCGCCTTCCCCGGCCGGGCGACCAGGTGGCGGTGAAGGGCGCCGTGTTCGAAATCGTGGAGGTCGAGGGGCGCCGCGTCGGCACGGTGCGGGTGCTGCGGCGCGCACCGGGTGCGGAAGCCTAGCGGGCCGCGCGTCGCGCCAGCTCGATTCCCAGCTCCAGCGCAGCCCGCATCGACCCGGGGTCGGCGACACCCTTGCCTACGATGTCGAAGGCCGTGCCATGGTCCGGCGCGACGCGCGGGAACGGCAGGCCGAGCGTCACGTTCACACCCGTGCCGAATCCCGCGACCTTCACGGCTGTCATCCCGACGTCATGATACGGCGCGAGCACGGCGTCGAACTCACCCCTGAGGGCCCGCACGAATACGGTGTCCGCCGGCAGCGGCCCGGCGGCGGCCAGCGTCCGGGCCGCGGGCTCGAGCACGCGTGCGTCCTCGTCGCCGAACAGGCCGGACTCGCCTGCATGGGGATTGAGGGCGCAAACGGCGAGGCGGGGCGCCGCGATGCCCCACCAGTCGCGCAGCGCGCGCTCGGTGATCCGCCCGCAGCGCACCACGCGTTCGGTGGTCACCTGCGTCGGTACGTCCTTGAGGGCGATGTGCGTCGTGACGAGCACCACGCGCAGGCCGGCGGCGGCGAGCATCATCGCGACGTCCACGTCGCCGGCGAGGTGGGACAGCAGCTCGGTGAGACCGGGATAGCGGAATCCGGCGAGGTGCAGGGCGTGCTTGTGTACCGGGCCGGTCACGATGCCGTCTACCTCACCCGCGAGGGCGAGTCGAACGGCCTCCTCCACCGCCTGGCCGGCGATCCGGCCGGCGTCTTCGGGTGACGCTCCCTGCTCCCCGCTCCCGAGAAACGTGAGATCCGCATCCAGGGGGCCGCGGGCGACCGCCTTCGCCACCACTTCCGGCCCGATCCCCCGCGGATCGCCGAGCGTGACCGCGAGTCGGGGACGGCGGCTAGAAACGGACGTCGACGTACGTGGTGCGACGCAGCAAGTCGAGATGGTGCTTGATGGCGAGCTGCTGGCCCAGCCCGTCGCGGATGCGATCCTTCACTTCGTCGAACCCCAGTTCCCCTTCGGGAAGGCGCTTCATCAGCTCGAACACCACGAACCTCGGCCGGACCGTGCCGATGCCGACTTCAAACACCGGCTTCAACCCGGGGATGGTGTCTTGCCCGATCGCCTTTTCGTAATCGGGCGGGAGCTGGGAGATGGGAAGGGCGTCGGCCAGCTTCGGCTCGCTCGGGTCGCCGTAGCGCCGGGCCAGCGAGTCGAACGACGCTCCCTGGGCGAGCGCGTCGTGCACCGAATCGGCCTGTCGCTGGCCAATCGCGACCTGCGCCGCGGAGATGGCGGGCTGGATCAGGATGTGCCGCGCCATGATCTCCGCCGGCTGCGCGCGCTCCACCTGGATGATGTGGAAGCCGAACTCGGTGCGCACGACGTCGGAGATCGTCCCCGGCCGAAGCCGAAACGCGACGTCCTCGAACTCCTTGACCATCACGCCGCGGCGGAACCAGCCCAGCGCGCCGCCCTGCTCCCGAGAGACGCTGTCCGCCGAGTACTTCTTCGCGACGTCGGCAAAGGCGGTCCCGCCACTCTGCCGCAGCGCCACCACGAGGGACTCCGCCAGCTGCAGCGCGCGGGCGCTCGCCGCCGAGTCCGGTTTCGGCACGATCACGATCTGGCGGAACGAGATGGCCGCCGGTCGTTTGGGCTGCTGCGCGCGGTTCGACTCCCAGAACGCCCGCATCTCGGCGTCCGACGGCGGAATCGGCCGCAGCTTCCCCTTCTGCTTCAGCCCCTCGATCAGCCGCTGCTGCAGGATCGCGCGACGCTGCTGGTCGGCGAGCCAACGGCGCCATTCCTCCTCGGACACGAACCCGGCCGCGCGCAGCTGCGTCTGGAACTCCGGGGTCGACGCGAATTGCTTGCGCACGTTTTGAACAGTCTGCTCGACCGCGTCCTGCACTTCCTGGTCCGTCACCTTGATGGTGGTGTCCCGCTCCGCCTGTTGCACCAGCAGCTCCTCGTCCACCATCTGCGAGAGGATCTGGTGCCGCGCGGCGTCCCGCCCCGCGGAGTCCTCCGGGACCTTGACGCCCTGCGATTGCGCCAGAACGAGCTGCTCCTCCACCTGCGACGCGAGGATCGGCTTCGTGCCGACGATCGCCACGATCCGGTCCACCGGGCGGTCGGTCGCCGCCCGCCCCTGCGCCGCCACGCCCGGCGCCGAGGGAGACAGGGCGGCAAGCGCCACCACGAGGAGGGTCAGGACGCGCGCGCGCATGTCAACGCGGCGCCCGCCGGCCGCCGCTCTCCGCCGCGACGGGCGGCGGCCCAGGCGCCCGTTTCAGACCCGTGGTTGGGGCCGCGCGCGCCGTCGTGTCCGCGGCCCGGAGGGCCTGGGCGCTCTCCACCGCCCGCGCGATTCCCGCCTCGTTCAGCGACCAGGGCTGCCCCTGGCGCAGCGCGCTGGCCAGGAACGGCGGGACGGGGAAGAACGGCGCGCTGCCCTGGGTGACCGCCTGGTCGACGTACCGGTCGACGTGCGCCATGGCCAGCTGCACGCGCGCGGCGGGGGTCGCCGCGGAGTCCTTGAGCAGGTGGGGCGACACACCGAGCAGGCCCTCCAGCCGCGCTACGGCCGAGTCGTGCTCGGCGCGCAGCTGCCGCCAGTCGCCCGGGTTGAGCTGCACGCCGGCCCTGTCCACCTCGGTCAGCAGCAATTCGCGCTGCGCCAGCACCTTGAGAAACTGGTTCAGCTGGGCGTCGCTCGCCGTGGCGATCCCGCGCACGTCGTTCGGATCGAGCGCCAGGAGCCACCGCGCCAGATCCTTCACCTGGAACGTGCCTCCTTTGTACGTGGCCAACGTCCGGGTGTCGCTCCGGGCGGACACGATCTGCGGCACCGCCTGGCGTACCAGCGCGGGCGCGCCGGACACGATCTTGAATTGTCGCTGGTTCGCGAGGCTGTCCAGGTACAAGGAGTCGAGCCGGGCGGAGCGCGAGTTCTCGAGATCGGCGCGGAAGGAGTCCCGCACCTCGGCGAGCGGCGGCCGGCGAATGATGTGGAAGCCGAACGGCGTCCGGACCACGGCGGTCATCGCGCCCGGCGGGAGCGTCCACGCGGCACTGTCGAACGCCGGGACGAACTGCCCACGCGCCGTCGCTGGCAGATACCCCCCCTTTGTCTTTGATCCCGGGTCCTCCGAGTAGCGACGGGCCAGCTCCGCGAAGTTGAACCCACGCTTCGCCGCGGCCTGCATCAGGATCGCGGTGGCCTGCTTCTCCTTTTGCTGCTCCACCATCGGCACGGCGCTCTGCGGGATCCGGATCAGGATGTGCTGGAACAGCCGCACGGTGCCCGCCTGGAACGCCGAATCCGCCTGGACGGGCGTGAGCTTGCCGCGCGTCGCGACCAGCTGGTCGTGATAGCGCTCCCATTTGAGCTGCGCTGCCACCGGCCACTGCGAGGCGAGCACCAGCGCCGAATCGTGCAGGTCGCGCCCCCGACCGAGCTCGGCCGCGAACACCGCGTAGTCCAGGTAGACGTTCGCGACGCCGGTGAGGACATCGGGCCGGATGGGTATCCGCTGCGAGTGTCCGACCACCTGCGCCAGCCGGTCGACCGTCAGGATCTGGCCGGCGGCCGTGCCGGCGACCTGCGCGTGCGCCGAAAACGCGTCCCGCAAGGCGGAACACCCCGCCAGTGGGAGCAGCATGACGATCAGACCCAGGCGTACCATCCCAACTCGTACCATGCCAACTCCTTAAAGGTGAGCGTCTGCGAGAACCGCGGTGAGAGCTCGGACGAGCCCCGACCCGATAGGCTCTCCGCCGAGCCGGCGGAGTCGCAGGGACAGCGGCGCCGCCCGCCGGACCTCGGCCTCGAACTGCACCGCGTCGAGCGCCGCCGTCAGGCCGGCCAGCCGCGGGCTCGCGTCCCGCGCAAACGTGAGGCGCGCCTCGTCGCCCTTCACCAGGACCATCTCCAGTCCGACCCGGGCACCGAGTGCGCGGAGCTCTGATACGAGGAGCAAGCGCTGCGCGTCGTCGGGGAGCGGCCCGAAACGATCACGCAATTCCTCGCGCACCGCCTGAATCTCGCTAGCCGCCTCGGCCCGCGCCAGCCGCCGATACAAGTCGAGCTTCACCGCTTCATCCGGCACGTAGGCGTCGGCGAGGTGCGCCGGCAGATCCAGGATCACCTCGGGGGGCACACGCGTCCGCTGTCCCTCATCCCCCTTCCCCGATTTGAGCGCTTCAACGGTTTCCTGGAGCCAGCGGAGGTAGGTATCGAACCCGACCGCCTGCGCGTGGCCCGACTGCGCACCGCCGAGCAGGTTACCGGCCCCGCGCAGCTCGAGATCGCGCAACGCGATCCGGTAGCCCGAGCCGAGATCGGTGTGATGCTCCAGCACGCGGAGCCGCTCTTCCGCCTCGGCGTCGACGAGATCGGGCACGAGCAGATAGCAGTACGCGCGCCGGTGGCTCCGCCCCACGCGCCCGCGCAGCTGGTACAGCTGCGCCAGGCCGAGCTGGTCCGCGCGGTTCACGATCATCGTGTTCGCGTTCGGCACGTCGAGCCCGGACTCGACGATCATCGTGGACACGAGAATGTCCACCTCGCCCCGGACGAACCGGGCCATCACGGCATCGAGCTCGGCTTCCTTCAACTTCCCGTGCGCCACCGCGATCCGCGCCCGTGGCGGAGCGAGCGCCCGCACGCGCTCCGCGATCGTGGCGATCGTCTCGATGCGATTGTGCACGAAGTACACCTGCCCCGCGCGATCCAGCTCCCGGGCCACTGCCTCCTCGATCAATCCGTCATCCCACGGCTCGATGAACGTGAGCACCGGCGAGCGGTCCTTGGGCGGCGTCTCGAGCAGCGTGAGATCCCGCAATCCGGCCAGTGACAGGTGCAGAGTCCGGGGAATGGGTGTCGCGGTGAGCGTCAGGACGTCCACGGCGAGTTTGAGCGCCTTGAGCCGCTCCTTGTGCCGCACGCCGAAGCGATGCTCTTCGTCGACGATGAGGAGCCCGAGATCGTGGAACCCCACGTCGCGCGACAGCAGGCGATGCGTCCCGATCACGACGTCCACTTCCCCAGTCTCGAGCTTCCGCGTCACCAGCTTCGTGTCCTTCGGGCCGCGGAACCGTGACAGCACCTCGATCCGGACGGGATAGTCAGCGAGCCGCTCGCGGAAGGTGCGCCCGTGTTGCTCGGCGAGAATCGTGGTGGGGACCAGGACTGCGACCTGCTTGCCCGCCTGCACGGCTTTGAAGGCGGCGCGCAGTGCGACCTCGGTCTTGCCGTACCCCACATCACCTACCAGCAGCCGGTCCATCGGTCGGGCGCGCTCCATGTCCCGCTTCACTTCCTCGGAGGCCCGCCGCTGGTCCGGCGTATCCTCGTACAGGAAGGCCGATTCGAGCTCGCGCTGCCACGGGGTGTCGGGAGGAAATGCGAATCCGGCGGCGAGCTGCCGCCGGGCGTACAGGTCGAGCAGCTCGACCGCCATCTGGCGGATCGCCGCGCGCGTCTTGTCCCGCTGCCGCTGCCATGTCGTCGTGCCGAGCCGGTGCAGTCGGGGCGGCGGCGCGTCGCCGTCGGCGGCCGTCCGGTACGGCTCGAGCTGATCCAGCCGGTAGAGCGGTACGTTCAGCCGCGACCCGCCCTCGTACTCTACGACGGCCACCTCGAGGGTCCCGCCCTCCGCTCCGACCGGGATCATCTGGATCCCGCGGTAGATCCCGATGCCGTGCTCCAGATGGACCACGTAGTCGCCGGCCTTGAGCGCCCGCGTTGCCGCTGTGGCCGTCGCTTCGCGATACCGGCGCGGCCGCCGCAGCCGGCGGGCCCGGCGGAAGATCTCGTGGTCGGTGAGCACGCGCAGCCCGGGGAGCACGAATCCGCCGTCCAACGCCCCCACCGCGAGCGTCGCGCGGTTGCCGCCCAAGAGCTCCTCCAGTCGCTCGAGCTGGCCTTCGTTGTCGCACAGGATGACGGTCGCCGGCTCGGTCGCGACGATCTGACGCAGCCGCTTGATGTCGCGGTCGATCGGCTCGGGGGGCGCGATCGGGAACCGGACCGCAGCCTCGGCGGGATCGAGCGCGATCCGCGGGAACCGGGCGAGCTGCCCTCGCCACGCCGCCGGATCGACGAACAGCGCCTCCCGGGCCGGCGCCTCCTCGCCCAGCCGCCGCGCGACCTCCAGATGGTGGGCCGCCTCGGCCCACGCGTGCTCCACTTCCTGCCCCAGCGCGGACTCCTGCTCCAGTACGATCAGCGCGTCGCTGGGCAAGAGATCCAGCAACGATTGCCGCTGGGCTTGTAGGGGCGCAGCATGCTCCCCCCCTACCCCACCCGTCTCCCGTCCTTCCGTTCTCACGGGGAGAATCGTCACCCGCTCGATCGCCTCGCCGGAACGCTGCGAGTCGAGATCGAATGTGCGCAGCGACTCGATGTCGTCTCCCCACCACTCGAGCCGCCCCGGAGCCGCCATCCCAAACCCATACACGTCCAGGATCCCGCCGCGCACGCTGAACTGCGCTACTTCAGTGACGGTCGGGACCCGAACGTAGCCCATGGCCTCGAGTCGCTCGACCGTCTCGCGCAGGGTACCGTTCCCCGCTCCCTGCTCCCCTTTCGCCAGGACCAGACGCATGGACTGGAGCGTCCCGGGCACCCCCGTGCGCTCGGCGGCAGCGCGTGCGGTCGTGACCAGCACCCGGACTTGCCCCGATAGCAGCAGCTCCAGCGTCTCCACCCGCTCGCCGGCGATCTCGAAGTGCGGCTCCTCGGCGCCCAGCGCCTCGCGTTGCGGATACAACGCGACCGCAGTCCCCGTCAGGGTCCGCAGATCCGCGAGCCACCGCTCCGCATCGGTCGGCGTGGGGGTGATCACGACAAAAACGCGCTGTGCGAGTCGCCGCGCGAGGGCGGCGAGCAGCACGGCGGGACTCGAGCCGGGGAGGCCCGCGACGCCCTGTCGGGTGCCGGGCGCGGGCAACCCCTCCGCCAGCGCCCGCGTCGCCGGGAGCGCGTCCAACCGGTCGATCACGAAGTCGAGCGGCATCAGCGGGTGCGCGTCGCGACCCCCAGCTCCCCGAGCGCGATCAGCAGCGCCAGCACCAGCAGCAGGCCACTACCATCGCGGCGCCCGGCTCCGGCGAACCCGGCCGCCATGAACGCCGCGCCGTCGAGCACGTCCGCGCCCAACACCTCGCGTACGAGCGCCGGCGACGCCGGCGTGAGATCCGATTCCCGCGGGTCGAGCCCGGAGATGATGGCGCCGATCGTATCGGCGCCGCGCGTCCGGAACTCCACACGCGGGGCGCCTTCGACCTCGGTGACGGGTGCCTCTCCCCGGGCTAGGCGGTTCAGTAGCGCGTCGACGAAGGGGACGAATGCGGGTGCCGCTGGCAGCGCGGTCCAGGCCGTGTCGAGCCGGCTACCGAGGAGCAGCACGCCGCCGTCCCGCACCAGCCACGGCTCTCCGTTCACTGTCGCGAGCACGGTGGTGTCGTTCCCCGTTCCCCGTCCAGCGTCCCCGGTCACGACTTCGATCCGGTACCTCCGCGTCACCTGCAGCCCGGCAATCGCCGGCACGGCGGCCCCCGCGATCGGGCCCGGCGTGCCCACCGCCCCGAAGCGCCACCGCCCACCCCGCGCTGCGAGCGCGCGATTCGCCTGACCGATCAGCGCCGGCTCCGCGGGCGGGACCACGACGCTCACCAGCGTTCCCGCCTCCGGTCGATCTCCGATCGCGACCTCGGTTCCTCGCCGCACGCGCTGCGCCTCCTCCAGCACGGCCAGCGCTGCGGCCACGAACGGACCTCCCCCCGTGCTCGAGAGCGCCGTGACTCGGGCCGGCGCGGCGACCCGCCACACCAGGAAGCGTCGATCGTCGGCCCGCAGCTCGTCGGCGTCGAGCACCGCTTCGCTCACCCACCAGCCCGGTCCGAGCGGCGGCAGCGTGATCGATGCCGTCGATCCGGGTGCGACCAGAGCGCGGCCGACCTCCCGGCCGTGGATCCGGAGCGTCACCGGCGCGGCGCCTCCTGCTCCCGCGCCTGGAGTCCCGACGATGTCCACCGCCGCAACGCCGTCGGTCACCCGCGCGGCACCCACACCGCGGTTCGCCGGCGCCCGGCTCGGGGGCGCGAGGGCGAGCACTCGCACGCCCCGCAGGACCCCTGCCCGGCCGGGGCCGAGCGCCGTGCGCTGCAGGTCACTCACCACGTGTACCTCGCGCGCCGGGAGCGGCTCGGCGTCGACCAGCCGGGTCGCTGCCCGGACGGCGGCGGTGAGGTCCAGGCGGCGAGCCGAGACGCCGGCGCTATCCACGGTCGACAGCAGCACATCCGGCGTCCCCGCCCGCGCCACGCCATCGGCAAGCACGAGCCACAGGCGATCGGACGCCGTCGCGCGGGCCAGCGAGGCTCGCGCCATGGCTTTCAGGCGCTCGAGCGCGGGATGTCCGTCCACCACGAGCCCGGACGACACCGAGTTGTCGAGGATCACGGCGACCGCGGTGGGCTCGTGCAGCGACCCGCCGCTCGCCTGCGTGGGGAAGAGCGGCCGCGCCGCGGCCAGGACGATGAGCACGATCAACGCCGTCCGCAGAATCAAGAGCAGCAGGTGTCGCAGCTTCAAGCGCCGTGCGTTTTGCCGCTCCGCCTCGGTCAGATAACGGAGCGGCGGAAAATCGGCTTCGGGTGGCACCCGACGCTCGAGCAAGTGGAGTACGGCGGGGATCGCCGCGGCGGCGAGCCCCACCAGCGCCAACGGATGCAGGAACGTCACGCGAGCAGCCGCAAAGCCATGCCGAACGGCATGTCGGTCAGGATGTGGTGGTACGCGATGCCGTGCCGCCGGCACGCCGTGCGCCAGGCGTCGACCTCCCGACGCACCGTTGCCTGGTAGGCCCGCGCCAGCTCGCGCGGCCGAACCACCACGGTCGCCGCGGATTCAGGATCGCGGTACCGCACCTCCGGCGGACCGGACAGCTCGGCCTCCGCCGGATCCATCAGATGCAGCACGATCACTTGATGGCCACGGTGACGCAGGTAGCGCAGGGCGGTGAGCGCCAGCTCACGGTCGAACAGCAGGTCGGAGACGAGCACCACGAGCCCGCGGCGGGCGAGGAGCGACGTGAGGCGCACCAGGGCGGCCTGCGCCGCTGTGCCCCGGCCGTCCGGCGTGTCGACCAGACCTCGCACCAGTCGGGCCCACTGTCCCGCCTTCACTCGCGCCGGCACGACCTCGCGCACGACTTCGTCGAACGTGATCAGCCCCGTGGCATCGCGCTGTCGCAACAAGATCAGCGCGAGCGCCGCCGCCAGCCGGTCGGCGTAGGCCCGCTTGGTGAGCCGGGTGGGCGCGCCACGCCACGCCATCGACCGGCTCGCGTCGACCAGAATCATCGCGCGCAGGTTCGTCTCCTGCTCGAACTGCTTCACGAACAAGCGGTCAGCCCGGGCGAGGATCTTCCAATCGAGGTAACGCAGTTCGTCGCCGGGTTGATACGCGCGGTGCTCCGTAAACTCGACGGAGAACCCGCGAAACGGCGAGCGGTGGATCCCGCTGAGAAAGCCCTCCACGACCCCCTGCGCCACGATCTCGATCCCGCCAAGGCGAGCCACCTCGGCGGGATCCAGGAGATCGATGCGCTGAACGTCGGGCATGGCCTCGCGGAAGCTAATGAACAGCCGAATGTCCCGGGTAGAGGACAGCCCGGGGTTGGTGATACCCATCAATTGGCGGTCGAACGTCAAACGTCATAGCCACTTACCGCCTCTGCCGCCGGGCGTCGGGTTGGCATGTAACCTGCCCCCGTACGGCAGCCACGGAGGCCCCATGTTGAACACCGTCTGGTTGCTCAGCCTCATAACCGCGCAGTCCGGAAGCCCCTCGATCCGGCCCGCGTCCGTCGACTATCGCCCGCGCGTCGAAGCCTGGACCGACCGGGGCGACAGTCCCTACGCCGGCGGCCAGGGCGTTCGCGTGCATTTCCGCGCCGATCGGGACGCCTTCGTGACCATCCTGCGCGTCGACACCGACGGCCGGGTACGCGTGCTGTTTCCGCGCGAACCGTGGCAGGACAACTTCGCCCGCGGCGGTCGCGATTACGAGGTGCAGGGTGGAGACGGCCGTGATGCGTTCTACATCGATGACTATCCGGGTGTCGGCTACGTGTTCGCCGTCGCCTCGGCCGACCCGTTCGTCTACGACGGCATCCAGAATAGGGAGCACTGGGACTATCGGTCGATAGCCGACGGGCGGGTCCGCGGCGATCCGTACGTCGCCCTCACCGAGCTGGCACAGCGCATCGTGCCGGACGGCTACAACGATTGGGATTACGACATCACGCCGTACTACGTCCAGCAGCACTACGACTATCCCCGGTTCCTGTGCTACGACTGCCACACGTACGTGAGCTACTCGTCCTGGAGCCCCTACGATTACACCTGTGTGCGCTTCCGGATCGTGGTCTTCGACGATCCGTACTACTACCCGTATCGCTACTACGGCGGCACGAGGGTCGTCTTCACACGCCCCTACAGGCCGGAGCCCCGGTTCATCTTCAAGGACCGACAGGCATCGGATGCCTTCATTACGCGGGTGCGCGAGCGGCCCGTGAACGACGATCGTCGGCGCGACGTGGGGGTGCGCGGTCGTGATCTGGGCGGGACGGGCGTCATCCCGCCGCCCAACATTCAGCCACCCCGGCGTCGTCCAGGCTCCGAGGACCAGGGGAACGACGATCGCGGCCGGGATCGTCGGCACGACCAGCCCGATCGTCGGGATCGGCCCGACCAGCCCGATCATCGCGACCGGCCTGACCAGCCCGATCATCGCGACCGACCCGACCAGCCCGATCATCGTGACCGGCCTGACCAACCCGATCACCGCGACGAGCTCGGGCGTCCCGAGCGGCGCGACCGGCCTGATCAGCCCAACCGGCCCGAGCAACCCGTGCGGCCGCCGGCGCAGCCAGAGCACCGAGCTGTCCCGGAAGAGCGGCGGCGCGCTGACCCGCCGCCACCGCGCCCCGAGCCGCGACGCGAGGCTCCCCCACCGCGTAGTGAGCCGCGAGTCGAGCCGAAGCGTGAGCCCCCAAAGGAGAAGCCGCGCGCCGAACCCGAGCTCAAGCGGCGCAAGCCGTGACCGACACAGCAGCGCGAGCGCGCCCGACCGTAGTCCCCCGCGGTCGGGCGCGTTAGCTTTCGCTTCCCCCACCTCAAGGCCCTGAAAGCGATGCGATACCGCCTGGCGCTGCTGCTCGCGGTGCTCTCCGGACCGGCCGCCGCCCAACGGCAGCAACCGGCCGCCCGCGGCGCGACGTCCATCACGATGGCTGACGTGCAGCGTCGCATTGGGATCATCGCCGACGACTCGATGCTCGGCCGTGCCACGCCGAGCCCGCAGCTCGACGCCGTGGCGGCGTATGTAGCGGGCGAGTTCCAGCGCTTCGGCCTCAAACCGGGCGGCGACAGCGGTACCTACTTCCAGCACTATCCCCTCGAGGTGCTGCGGTTCGACCCCGAAAGCTCGACCATCCGGATCACCGGCCGCACGCCCGGGATCTGGCACGCCGGCGAGGACGTGCTGCTCGTGGAGGGACAGGCGCCGGCGGGGGCCGCGGCAGTCTCGGCCGTGGTGATCACCGGTTCTGCCGATGCCGGGGGGACGCTTGATTCCGCCGGTGTTACAGGAAAGATAGTTTTCCTGGCTTACGGGCCCGGGCTGAACGCCATCGTGCCGAAGGTCCTCCCGCTCCGACCCCTCGCTCTCATGCTGGTAGCCGGGTTCCCTGACTCGGTCTGGGCAAAACTCCCCGGTCACGAGGCGAGCGTGAGCGTGCGCAATCCCAGCGCCGAGAGCGGGCCCGCAGTCCCCGCCGTGTTCGCGGTGCGAACGAAGACCGCCGGGGCGCTGTTTTCGCAGGGGAGCGTGAGCCTCGACTCGCTCCGGGCATGGGGCGACCGGCCCCTCGCGGCTCGTCCCTTGACCGGCGTCACGCTGCAACTGGATGTGCGCGAGCAGGCACTCGCGCATGCGTCGGCTCCCAACACGATCGGGATTCTCGAGGGCAGCGACGCGGCGCTGAAGAAGGAATACGTCCTGTTCACTGCGCACATGGATCACATCGGCACGCCGAGCGCCGGGGAAGGCTGCGTACCCCGCGGTGCCGACTCGATCTGCAACGGAGCGGACGACGACGGCTCGGGCACGGTGGCGGTGATCGAGCTGGCGCAGGCCTTCACCTCGGCCCGTGAGCGACCCAAGCGCTCGCTGGTATTCATGACCGTGAGCGGGGAGGAGCGGGGCCTCTGGGGAAGCGCGTACTTTGCCGACCACCCCACGGTGCCGCTCGCGGACGTGATCGCCGACTTGAACATCGACATGGTCGGTCGCAATTCGAAGGACACCGTCGCGGTGATCGGCCGCGAGCACTCCAATCTTGGCGTGACGCTGGACAGCATCGCCGCGGCACACCGCGAATTGAACATCAAACCGGTCGGCGATCTCTGGCCGCAGGAAGGGCTCTTCTTCCGCTCGGACCACTACAACTTCGCGAAGAAGGGCGTGCCCATCCTCTTCTTCACGACCGGGTTACATCCTGATTACCACCAGGTGAGCGATTCCCCGGACAAGATCGACGCCGAGAAGGAAGCGCGCTTCGCACGACTCCTGTTCCATCTGGGGCTGGCCGTCGCGAACACGTCTCAGCGACCGCGCTGGAACCCGGACAGCTATAAGCGAATCGTGGGCGGGGGAAACTGACGGCTAGCTGACCGCGGCGAGCAGCTCGGTGTTGGTCTTGGCGCGCCGCACCAGTGCCAGGAGGGCGTCGATCGCCTTCTCGGGCGGGAGCCCGACCAGGCCCCGCCGGAGCTGCTGTTTGGCGGCCACCGTCGGAGGGTCGGCGAGCAGCTCCTCGCGTCGTGTGCCGCTCGCGGCGACATCCACCGCCGGGTAGAGGCGGCGGTCCGCCAGCGTGCGCGACAGCCGCAGCTCCGAGTTGCCGGTTCCCTTGAACTCTTCGAAAATCACGTCGTCCATCCGGCTTTCCGTCTCGATGAGCGCGGTGGCGATTACGGTGAGGGAACCCCCGTCGGGCACCGCGCGCGCGGCCCCGAACAGCCCCTTGGGCTTGGCCAGCGCGTTGGCGTCCAGACCACCCGACATCGTGCGCCCGCTTCCCCGCCCCGTCGTGTTGTGGGAGCGCGCGAGGCGCGTGAGCGAATCGAGCACGATCACGACGTCCTTGCCGAGCTCCACCTGGCGGCGCGCGTGCTCAAACACCATGTCGGCCACCGCGACATGCCGCTCGTGTGACAGGTCGAAGCTCGACGCGATGACCTCGCCCCGACCCCAGTCTATCATTTCGCTCACCTCTTCCGGCCGCTCGTCCACGAGCAGGATGAGCAGGATCGCAGAGGGATGGTTGAGCGCGACTCCTTCCGCCACGGCCTGCAACATCACCGTTTTTCCGGCCTTGGGCGGCGACACGATGAGCGCGCGCTGGCCGAAGCCCAGCGGGCAGATCAAATCGACGACGCGCTGGATCTCGGCCGTGCGCGGGCTCGAAGCTTGGGGGGTCTCGAGTCGCAGCGGACGCGATGGGTGCACGGCACCGAGCTTGGCGAAGTCGGGCCGCTCGCCCAGCTGGGCGGGCGGCAGGCCGTTGACGCTCACCACGCGCCCGTTCTCCACGGTGACGAGATCGCCGCGCCGCAGTCCGGGGAGGCGCACGCCGGGATCGCCCTTGGCGGGCAAATAGCTGTTGGCGGCGAGCCGTACGGCGCCGCCGTTGGGGTTAGGGTCGAACCAGCCGGTAATGGGAGCCAGGAGAGTTCCTCTCGGAGTATACCGCATTCGCCGTCATCCGTCATCCGCAAGCGACGGGCCACGACGGATGACGGACGACGGATGACTATATTTTAGCCCCACATGCGCCAAGATCACATCCGTAACTTCTGTATCGTAGCCCATATCGACCACGGGAAGTCGACCTTGGCCGACCGCCTCATCGAGCTCACGGGCACGCTGGACAAGCGCTTGATGCGAGAGCAGGTCCTCGACACGATGGACCTGGAGCGCGAGCGGGGCATCACGATCAAGCTCAACGCCGTGCGCATGAACTACCATGCCCGCGACGGGGGAGTGTACGAGCTCAATCTGATCGACACGCCGGGGCACGTGGACTTCACCTACGAAGTGTCGCGCTCGCTCCAAGCGTGCGAGGGGGCGATCCTGGTGGTGGACGCGTCGCAGGGAATCCAGGCGCAGACGCTTTCCAACCTGTTCCTCGCGATGGACGCCGGGCTGGAGATCATCCCCGTGCTCAACAAGATCGACCTCCCCGGAGCCGAGCCGGACCGACGGGCGCAGGAGCTGCATGAGCTGATCGGGGCGAAGCCCGAGGAGATCCTCCGCATCTCCGCCAAGGAGGGCACCAAGGTGCCCGAGCTGCTCGAGGCCGTGGTGCAGCGCATCCCTCCGCCCCGTGGCGTGGCGGACGCGCCGCTCCGCGCCCTCATCTTCGACTCCTACTACGATCGTTACCGCGGCGCGATCCCCAGCATCCGCGTCGCGGACGGCACGATCCGGCCGGGGATGAAGATTGCCTTCGGCGCGCACAAGGAGGACGTCTACGAGGTGGACGAGGTCGGGTACCTGCAGCTGGGGCACAAGCCGACCGAGCAGCTCGAAGCCGGCGAAGTGGGCTACTTCGTCGCCAACGTGCGCGGCGTGCGCGACACCCGCCCAGGCGATACCGTGCTCGACGCGGACCATCGCGACGTGCCGCTCCTGCCCGGGTACCGCGACATCATGTCGATGGTGTTCGCCGGCCTGTACCCGACGAACGCCGAGCAGTTCGAAGAGCTGCGCGACGCGCTCGGCAAGCTGCAGCTGAACGACGGGTCGCTGCACTACGAGCCGGAATCTTCGGTGGCGCTCGGCTTCGGGTTTCGTTGCGGGTTCCTCGGCCTGCTCCACATGGAGATCGTGCGGGAGCGGCTCGAGCGGGAGTTCAACCTCGATCTGATCAGCACGGTGCCGAACGTGGAGTACCACGTCCACCGGACGGACGGCACCGTGGAGCTGGTCGAGAATCCGAGCCTGATGCCGCACGGCTCGGCGGTCGACCACATCGAGGAGCCGTACGTGAAGGCGCGGATCGTGGCACCCGCCGAGTACATCGGCGCCATCATGAAGCTGGGCCAGGACCGGCGCGGCGTGTACCAGGGCATGCACTACGTGGACCCGACGCGGGTCGAGTTCAGCTGGGAATTCCCACTGGCCGAGATCATCCTCGACTTCTACGACAAGCTGAAGACCATCTCCCGCGGTTACGCGTCGCTCGACTACGAGTTCCTCGAGTACCGCCCGGCCGATCTCGTCAAGCTCGACATGCTGCTGAACGGTGAAGCCGTGGATGCGTTCTCGGTCATCATCCACCGCGACAAGGCGTACGAGTGGGGCAAGAAGATCGCCGAGAAGCTGAGGGAGCTGATCCCGCGCCAGCTGTTCGAGGTGGTGATCCAAGCCGCGATCGGCACCAAGGTGATCGCCCGCGAGACGGTCCGCCCGTTGCGCAAGAACGTGACCGCCAAGTGCTACGGGGGCGACGTCACGCGCAAGCGCAAGCTGCTCGAGAAGCAGAAAGAAGGAAAGAAGCGGATGAAGCAGGTGGGAACCGTCGAGATCCCGCAGGAGGCATTCTTGGCGGTCTTGCAGGTTGACTAGCCTCGTCATCCAGACCGCCTTCCTGGGAGACGTCGTGCTCACGACGCCGCTGCTCGAGGTGCTGGCCGCCCGCCACGGACCTGTGGACGTGGTGACCACCCCGGCGGCCGCACCGCTGCTCGAGACGCATCCCGCGGTCCGGCGGGTGATCCCGTACGACAAGAAGGGCCGCGATCGCGGCTTGGGGGGACTGTTCCGACTGGCCCGCGCCCTGCGCGCGGAGCGGTATGAATGCGCGTATCTTCCGCATCGCTCCCTGCGGACGGCGCTGGCGGCCTGGCTCGCCCGCATCCCGCAGCGGGTCGGTTTCGACGACGGCTGGCGGTCGCTCTATACCGACGTCCGGCGGCGGGCGACGCAGGGTCACGAGATCGACCGGGTGCTGGCACTCGCGGGCGTGGCGGTGCACCGTGCCCGCCCGGCGCTGCACGTCACGCTCGCTGATCGCGCGGCGACGGAGGGCTTCCTGCGGGAGCACGGCATCCGGGAACGGTTCGTCGCGCTCGCGCCGGGATCGATCTGGGGCTCGAAGCGCTGGCCGTACTATAGAGAGCTGGCGGAGCGCCTGGCCGAGAGAGCGGGGATCGTCGTGGTCGGCGGACCCGAGGATGCGGGCCTCGCCTCGGAGATCACCGCGGCAGTCGCGCGATCTGGTGGTCATGCGGTCAGTGGGTGCGGACGGTTGACCGTCCGTCAATCGGTGGAGGCAATCCGGCGGGCGGCCGTGCTGGTGACGAACGACAGCGCCCCGCTCCACTTCGCGCAGGCGGTGGAGACGCCGACGGTGGCGATCTTCGGGTCCACGGCGCCCGGCTTCGGGTTCGGGCCGCGGGGACCGCGGGATCAGGTAGTCGAGCTCCACGGCCTGCCATGCCGCCCGTGCTCGGCGCACGGGCCGCCCAGCTGCCCGTTGGGGCATCACCTGTGCATGAGGTCGCTCACGGTGCAGGACGTCCTTCAAGCGATCGAGGAGACCGGTGCGCTACGTCGTCGGGATTGACCTCGGCGGAACGAACATCGTCGCGGGAACGGTGGCCGAGGACGGTTCGGAGATGCTGGGGCTGGTGTCGGAGCCGACTATGTCCCAACAGGGAGCGGACGCCGTGCTCGGGCGGATCGTGAAGCTGGCGCGCGCGTCGATGGCGGCGGCGCGCGGCAAGGAGATCGCGGGCCTCGGCATCGGCTCGCCCGGCCCGCTCAACACGAAGACCGGCATCGTGCTGCTCACGCCCAACCTGGGGTGGACGAACTACCCGCTGCGCGACCGGCTGGCGGCCGCGCTGGATCTGCCCGCCACGCTCGACAACGATGCTAACTGCGCCATTTTCGGCGAATGGTGGCGCGGGGCCGCGCGCGGCTCCGACCACGTGGTCGGGCTCACGATCGGAACGGGCATCGGTGGCGGGATCGTGCTCGCGGGACAGATCTATCGCGGGGCCTCGGACGTCGCGGGCGAGATCGGCCACATGTCCATCGATTCCAACGGCCGGCGTTGCAAGTGCGGCAACGACGGCTGCCTCGAGGCGTACGCGTCGGGCCCCGCGATCGCGGCGCGCGCGGTCGAGGGAATCGAAACCGGCGCCGAAACCTCCCTCCCGCGGTACGTGAACGGCGACCTGTTCAAGATCACCGCGCAGATCGTGTATGAAGCGGCGCACGACGGCGACGAATACGCGTTGGACGTGGTGCACGAGACGGCGAAGTTCCTCGGTACCGGCGTCGCCAATATCGTCAATATCTTCAACCCCGAGGTGGTGGTGATCTGCGGCGGCGTAACGCTGGCCGGGGAGAAGCTGTTCGCGCCGCTCCGCGGCGAAGTGAAGCGCCGGGCCTTCAAGCCCGCCGTCGATGCCTGCCGCATCGTCCCCGGGGAGCTCACAGGAACGGCCGGCGTGTATGGCGCCGCGGCTGTGTTCGTCCAGCGCACCTGGGGAACGGTGTGAAGCGACTCGGCGTCATCGGGTCCATGGTGTGGGACACGATCTACGGGCGCGACGCCGCCCAGCCGGCGGTGGAAGAGTGGGGTGGGATCGGATATTCCCTCGCCGCCCTCGACGCGACCCTGGGTGACGCCTGGCAGATCGTTCCCCTCATCAAGGTGGGGCGCGACCTGGCCCCGCGCGCGGCGGAGTTCCTCGGCACGCTACACCATGTGGCGCCCGGCGCACGGTTCTTCGAGGTGCCGGCGGCGAACAACCGCGTCACCCTCCGCTACCACCAGCGCGAGCGCCGCTGCGAGCAGATGGCGGGCGGCGTGCCGCCGTGGACATGGCCCGAGCTCGGGGCACAGGTGACGGACCTCGACGCGCTGTACGTCAACTTCATCTCGGGCTACGAGATGGACCTGGAGGCGGCGCAACTGTTGCGCCGCGGGTTCCCGCGCTTCCTGTATGCCGACCTCCACAGCCTCTTCTTGGGGAAGGAGCCGGACGGCACCCGCGTCCCGCAGCCACTCCCCGACGCCCCTGCCTGGTTCGGCTGCTTCGACGCGGTCCAGCTGAACGCCGACGAAATGGAACAGCTGGGCCCCGATCCGCTCGCGGTCGCCGCGGGCGCCCTGGCGCGGGGGTGCGCCACGCTGGTCGTCACGCTCGGCTCGCGGGGCGCGGCGTACTTCACCGGGGACCCGGTCCGGACCGCGTTGATCCCCGCGGAAGGCACACCCCTTCCCGACGGCGACCCGACCGGCTGCGGCGACGTGCTCGGCGCCACGGTGGTAGCGTCGCTCGTCGCCGGCGCGAGCCTCGAGGACGCCCTGCGGCTCGGTACGCGCATGGGCGCGCGCAACGTGAGCCACCGCGGCGCCACCGGACTGCGCGACCATCTGTTGGGCCGGCTCTCGGCGGTGTGACCCGGCTCGTCGAAGTCCCGGCCCAGTTCGACGATCGCTCGTTCGACCAGTTCGCGAGCGCCTTCGCCGAGGCGGCGAAAGACGGGGAGCGCCTCCTGTTCGATGCGCATGCGGCCGAGTGGGCGTCACCGTACGGCCTGGTGGGCCTGCTCGCGGCGGGGCAGGCGGCGCGGGGAACGGGAGGCGGGGGCGGAGGAAGCGCGGAGCGACCGCTGCTCACCGCGCCGACGCACGCCGACGTTCTCACCTATTGGACGCGCGCCGGATTCTTCCGCGAAGCCGCAGAGCTGTTCGAGATCCACGGGAAGGTGCCCCGGGTGAAGGCTGCGGAGGAGAGCGACGTGCTGCTCCCTGTAACGCCGGTGCGCGCGGCGGAGGACGTGCACGCCGTGGTCTCGAACATCCAACAGCGCGCGTCTGCCATCCTGGCGTCCGAGCTGGGGCTCGATCCGAAGGCGACGATGGGCTTCGCTATGGCGCTTTCAGAGGCGTGTCAGAATATTGTAGAACACGCGGGCACGGGTGGCTGGGTGGCGGTGCAGGCGTACCACTGGCGCCGCAAGCTCGCGAAGCGGGTGGTCGTGATCGCGGTGGCGGACGCGGGGGTAGGGTTCCGTCATTCCCTCGAGCCGACGCAGAGCAAGCGCTTCGGGACGCGCTGGGGGGACGCGGCCGCACTCGAGGCCGCGCTGATCCAGGGCGTGAGCCGGTTCCGCGATCCGGGCCGCGGTCAGGGGCTCGCCGGAATCCGCCGTTATCTCGCCCGCTGGGACGGCAAGATCGCGATCCGCAGCGGGACGGCCCGCATCGCGATCGTGCCCAAGTGGGACGACGACGTGCCCTTGAAGGACGGCCTCCCGGCGTTCCCGGGCGCCCAGGTGCTCATCATCATACCCGAGCAGGGGTCCACCAAGCCGTGATACAGCACATCGACGTGCACGCAGTGCTCCAGGAATCGGTGTCGGGCGTTTATACGGACCTGGTGACGCGTCCGACGGGGCGCGTCGTGCGCGAATGCATCGAGCGGGCGATGGCGACCGACGCAGGAGACGGCGCTATCGCCCGCATCGATTTCACGCGCGTGGGGTGCATCGACTACTCATGCGCCGACGAGATCGTGGCGAAGCTGTTGCGGAGCCGGCCGGGGGTGCTGGTCCTCATGGGCATCTCGGACGGGCACCGCGAAGCGATCGAGCCGGTGCTCGCGGGCCATCGGCTGGCGGTGCTGATCGAGCGGCCCGACGGCACGCTGGAGGCGGTCGGGGCTCCCGACGCGGCGGCGGCGCTGCTCGAGGGGCTGGTGACACGGCGGCTGGCCGCGCGCACGCCCGGAGGAACCCTGACGCTGGCGTGAAGCGTCGCCTCGGCTTTTCGACCCGCGCCGTGCACGGCGACCCGGAAGCGCGCCCCGACTGGGCGCCAGTGGTGGCGCCGCTGTACCAGAGCGCCACCTTCACCAATCCCATCGGGTCGGCCCAGGAAGTCATCTACGCCCGCTACGGCAACAACCCCAACCACGTGGCGATCGCCAAGCGCCTCGCGCTGTTGGAGGGCGCCGAGGCGGCGCTGTTCGTGGGCAGTGGGATGGGCGCGATCGCCCTGTCGCACCTTGCTGTGCTGCGGCCCGGGGACCACCTGCTGTCGAGCGAGTGGATCTACGGCGGCGTGCAGCGCTTGTTCGCGCAGGAGTTCGGTCGCTTCGGCATCGATGTGTCGTTCGTCAATCCGCTGGAGCCGCGCACCTGGAAGCGCGGGCTCAAGAAGAACACCCGGGCGATCTTCGTCGAGACGCCGACCAATCCCCTGCTCCGCGTGCTCGACCTCGAGCCGATCGCCGCGCTGTGCAAGACCGAGGGGGTCGCGCTGCTGGTCGACTCGACCTTCGCCACCCCGTTGAATTACCGGCCGCTCGAGCACGGCGCGGACGTGGTGATCCACAGCGCCACGAAATACCTGAACGGCCACTCCGACGTGCTCGCGGGCGCGGTGGTGGGCAGCGAGTCGGTGATTGAAGAGGTGCGCAAGCTGCTGCACGTGTGGGGCCAGGCGTTGGACCCGATGGCGGCCTGGTTGATCGATCGTGGGATGAAGACGCTCGCCGTGCGCGTGGGGCGGCAGAACCAGACCGCGCAGGCGGTCGCCGAGTGGTGCGCCAAGCAGCCGCAGTTCACCGCGGTGCACTACCCCGGGCTCCCGTCGCACGCCGATCACGACGTGGCGACGCGGATCCTCAACGGCTTCGGGGGTATGCTGGGGGTCGAGCTCAAGGGGGGCGCGCGGGCGACGGAGCGGTTCCTGCGCGCGCTCACGATCGCGGCGCACGCACCGAGTCTCGGCGGCGTCGAGACGCTCGTGTCCGAGCCGCGGCTCACGTCCCACGCCATGCTCACGCCCGACGCCCGCGCGCGGGCTGGCATTGCCGATGGCTTTATGAGATTTTCCATCGGACTGGAGGATGCCGACGACATCATCGCGGACTTCGCGCAAGCCCTGGCGCAGCTGTAAGTGATCAAGTTCACGAATGTCTTCAAGGCCTTCCCCAAGGGGGGGCTCGCCCTGAAGGACGTGTCGTTCCACATCGCGAAGGGCGAGTTCGTATTCCTCACCGGCCATTCTGGCGCCGGCAAGTCCACGGTCCTCAAGCTGGTCTACGCCGACGAGCCCGTGACGAGCGGCGAGGTGCGCGTCTCGGGCTTCAACGTGGCGGAGCTGCGGCCTCGGGACGTCCCGATGCTGCGTCGCCGTCTGGGCATCGTGTTCCAGGATTTCCGCCTGCTCGAGGACCGCCCAGCAGAAGAGAACGTCGCCTTCGCGCTCGAAGTCACCGGCGCGCGGCGCTCGTCGATCGCGGCACGCGTGATGCGCGTCCTCACACAGGTCGGGCTCGCCGCCAAAGCGCAGGCCTACCCCCGTGAGCTGTCGGGCGGCGAGCAGCAGCGCGTCGCCATCGCGCGGGCGCTCGTGAACGAGCCGAGCGTGCTGCTGGCCGACGAGCCGACGGGTAACCTGGACGAGCGGGCTACGCGCGGTGTGTTCCAGCTGCTGCGCGACATCAACGCCAGCGGCACCGCCGTCGTGATGGCTACGCACGACCTCGATCTGGTGCGCCAAGCGCCCTACCGCGTGATCGAGCTTCAGGAGGGAGCGCTGGTGTACGACTCCGCCGTGGACGAGCCGCGCGACCAGGCGGCGACGCCGTGAATCTGACGATTCGCGAAGCCCTGCTCGCCTTCCGGCGCGCCCCGCTGCTCTCGGCGCTCTCGGTGACGACGATCGCGTTCTCGCTGTTCGTGGTCGGCCTGTTCGGGCTCGTGGCCGTGAACCTGCAGGATGCGCTGCGTGGAGTGGCCGAGCGGGTGGAGATCGTCGCCTACCTCCTGCCCGGCACGCCGATCGAATCCATCACGCTCGCCGAAAAGGACATCGAGGCGTTCCCCGAAGTGCACTCGGCCGTCTACGTGAGCGAGGACTCGGCGCTGGCGCGGGCGCGCGCAGAGCTCGTCGAGTTCCGCGACGTGCTGCAGGAGCTCGAGCGCAATCCGCTCCCCGCGTCCATCGAAGTGAAGCTCAAGCCCAAGTTCCGCGACGCCGAGCACGTGAACGACGTCGCCGACCGGCTGCGCGGGTTCGGCTTCGTGGACGACGTGCGGTTCGGGCGCGATTGGGTGGAAAAGCTCGACCGGCTGCGGCAGATCGCCGCGGCGGTGGGGCTCGTGGTCGGGGCGGCCTTCGCGGTGGTGGCCATCATCATCATCGGCACGACGATCCGAATGGCCGTGCTGCAGCGCAGCCGCGAGATCGCCATCATGCGACTCGTGGGCGCCACCAACGGCTTCATCCGCCGCCCGTTCCTGCTGCAGGGAGCGATCAAAGGGATGCTGGGCGGGCTCGTGGCCGTCGGGCTGTCCTACGGCGCGTACACCCTCATCAACCGCTGGCTCATCCAGGCGGCGTTCTTCTCGAACGTGCAGGCGCTCGCCATAGTCGGGTTCGGCACTCTCATCGGATTCTTTGGAAGTGCTGCGTCGGTGGGGCGACACTTGCGACGTGTATGAAGCGTCACGGCACGACGTCACGGAACGACGTCACGGAAAGGCGTCACGAGTGACCGTGCACTTCGGTTTCCCGCGACGTCTCCTCGTGACGTCTCTCTGCTACGCCTTTTGTGCTACCTCTCTTGCCTCCCAGCGCCCCCAACCGTTCGACCAGCAGCTCAGGGATAACCAGCAACGTCTCGAAAGCATCCGCCGCGAGCGGTCGGACGTCGAGCAGGAGCTCGAGCGGTTGCGCACCCAGGTACACTCGCTCTCCGACGAGCTCGCGAACATCGAGCGACAGAAGGAGACGACCAATCGCATCGTCAACGAGCTGGACCGCCAGATCTATGCGCTGTCGGACCAGATCGATCGGACCACGGTCGACCTGCTGCTCGCCCAGAACGCGCTCGCCGAGAAGCGCGCGGTGCTCGAGCGGCGCCTCGTGGACATCTCGAAGCGCGGGGCGCTGTACGGGTACCAGGTGCTCCTCGCGGCGGAGAGCTTCGGCGACCTGCTGTCGCGCTACAAATATCTCTATCTCGTCAGTCGGCAGGATCGGCTGCTGAACAACGACATGTCGAAGCTGCAGCGGCGTATCGGCCGGGAGCGGCAGACGCTCGTCGACGCGCGCGACGTGCTGGGGCGACGCAAGAACGAGCGCACCGTAGAGCTGGATCGCTATCTGTCCCTCGAGCGCGAGCGGCAAGCGTCGCTGCGCGAGACGCGGCGCAGTGCGCGCGAGGCGCTGCAACGCCTCTCCGAGCTCGAGCGCGACGAGAAGAGCCTGAACGACCGCATCGTGGCTCTCGAGCGCGCCCGGCGCGAGGCGGAAGCCCGCGGCGCCGCGACCCCCGCCGCCGCCATCACGACCGCGGACCTGGGCCAGCTCGACTGGCCCGTGCAGGGGCGCATCGTGTACCAGTTCGGCACCGCCACAGGCCCCAACAACACGCGCCTCCCGTGGCACGGCATCGGAATCGCGGCGCCGGCCGGCACGCCCGTCCGCGCCATCGCGGGCGGCACGGTGAGCCTCGCGGGACCGCTCGGCACCTACCTCACGTCCGTGCTGGTCGATCACGGCGGCGGCTACTACAGCTTTTACGGCTACCTGAGTGACGCGACGGTGGCCCACGGCGAGCGGGTCATCAAAGGGCAGATCCTCGGCCATGTGGGGGGCGGGTCGAGCGATCAGGGACCCCACCTGCACTTCGAGATCCGGGGCCAGGGCGGCATCGCCCTGGACCCCGTCAACTGGCTGAAGACGCGCCGCTGACGCCGATCCGGTCCGGCTCGCCCTTCTTGCCCCGCTCCAGCGCCGCCTCGACCTGCGTGAACAGATCCTCGGGCCGCAGCACCTCTGTGTGCGGAAACGCGACGACGCCGGCGGTGAGGCTCGGTACCTGGCCGCGAGGCAGGTCGGGGAAGGTGTGGCGGGCCAGCACCTGCCGCAGCCGCTCCACGAACAGCCGGCCGCCCTGCGCGTCGGTCTCCGGGAGCACCAGCGCGAACTCGTCGCCGCCGTAGCGCGCCACGAAGTCCGGCGCCCGGATCTCGCGCTGCATCATGGCGCCGATCTCCGCGAGCACCCGGTCGCCCGCCTGCTGGCCCAGCCGCTCGTTGATGTCCCGCAGGCGGTCCACATCGATCACCACGAGCGCAAACCGCAGCGAATAGCGCCGGGCGCGCTCGAACTCGTCGCGCAGGCGGCGGTCCAGCGCGTCGAGGCTGGCGCAGCCCGTGAGCACGTCGGTGACGCCGGCGCTGATCTGCCGCCGATAGATGGCCGCCCGCCGCTCCTCGTTCTCGAGCACCCGCGCCGCGGCCTGGGCGATCGTATTGGCGAACGCGACGTCCTGGGAGCGGAGCTGGGGATCGCCCTGCACGGTGCGCAGGAAGAACACCCCCGCGGCACGGCCCTGGACGAACACCGGCAGCGCCACCGCCGACTGCACGTTCACTTCGATCCGCTGCTGCGTCCAGCGCCGGCGAATCGCCTCGAACAGCGGGTGCTCGTGGACGTCCGGAATGAGGACGGGCCGTTCGGTGCGGATCGCTTCCTGAATCTCCGGGTAGCGCTCGAGCTCGACCCGCAGGTCGCGGATCGCCGGGTTCTCGTACACCGCGACCACGCGTCCCTTGTCTTCTCCCGGGGCCGTGAGCACGAACGAGCAATGGGTGAGGCCGAAGGCATGCCCGACCCGGCGGACCAGGGTTTGGAAGATCTCGTCGGCGCGCAGGGCGGCGGACACTTCCTGGAAGATGTCGAACAGCAGGTCGCGGGTCCGCAGGGCGTCCTGGGCCTCGCTCCGATCGTGGCGCAGACGCAGGTCGGCGTCGATGCGGGCGCGCAGCTCGCCGAAGTGCACCGGGCTCGCCATGGCGTCCTGCGCCCCCGCCTGGAGCGCGTCGGTCACGGCTTCGGCCCCGCCGTCCGCCACCAGCACGATGACCGGGGCCCCCGCGAAGCGCGCGGCCGTCGCGAGATCACGCACCGCCTCCGCCAGGCCCGCCTCCTTGGCGGCGATGGTGAGGATCAAAAGATCGGGAGGTTGCTGCTCCGGCCGATCGGGGCCGGGCGGCGGATAGGCCGCCGCGGTGACCTGGAAGCCGCCCCGCACCAGAAACCGCTCGAGCCCGTCAGGACGGGTCCCGGCGTCGCCGACGAGGAGGATTCGGTGGCTGGGTTGTTCGGGCAACGGTCCTTACCGCACGATGAAGCGTGTCAAGGTATAGTTCACGCTATGGGACGGCAACCGCGGAGCGCGGTGGGTGCGTCCGGCGCCTGAGACGCGCCGCCAGCGGCGCCGCATGGTCGCGAGACAGCTCGCGGGACGCGGCATCCGCGACTGCCGCGTGCTCGCGGCCATGGCGTGCGTGCCGCGTGAATGGTTCCTCCCCCCGCACCTCGCGAGCGCCGCATACGAAGACGCGCCGCTGCCGATCGGGAGCGGGCAGACCATTTCCCAACCGCTCATTGTCGCATTGATGACCGAAGCGCTCGCGCCGCGGCGCCGCGATCGCGTGCTCGAGATCGGCACCGGCTCCGGCTACCAGACGGCGATCCTGGCGCGCCTCGCCGGACGCGTCTACACGATCGAGCGGCTGCCCGACCTGCTCGTCGAAGCGGAGGACCGATTTCGGCGACTCGGCCTCAGCAACATCGAGACCCGGCTGGGCGACGGCGCGGCCGGTTGGCCCGAGCACGCGCCCTTTCAGGGCATCATTGTGACGGCCGCCGCGCCCAGCGTGCCGACCCCCCTCACGGAGCAGCTCGCGCCCGGCGGCCGTCTCGTGATCCCGATCGGTGACCTCGCGTCCCAGGAGCTGGTCATTCTACAGCGGGGCCCGGCCGGGCTCGTGGAGCGCCGCGCCGGCGGCGTGCGGTTCGTGCCCCTCATCTCCCGGCTCGCGTTCACGGAGGAGCCCTGGAGATGAAACCCGTACCCGGCGACCTGCTCGGCGCCCACGTGTCGACGCTGGGCGGCGTGGCGCAGGCGCCCGCGCGAGGGAACGCGATCGGAGCGACGGCGATTCAGGTCTTCACGAAGACGCCAAACCAGTGGCGCGAGCCAAAGGTCAAAGACGCCGACATTGCGGCCTTTCGCACGTCGCTCGCCGGGAGTGGCATCCGGGCCGTGGTCTCGCACGACAGCTATCTGATCAATCTGGCGTCGCCGGACGAGGCGTTGCGCGCGAAGAGCATGCGGGCATTCACGGGCGAGCTCGAGCGTTGCCGGGCACTCGGGATCCCGTGGGTCGTATCGCACCCCGGCAACTACATCGACGATCGGGCGAATGGGCTCGCGCGCAACGCTCGCGCTTACGCCGAGTGTTTGGCGGCGGTCCCGGGGGAGGTCGGCTTGTTGATCGAAGGGACGGCGGGCTCGGGGACGGCGCTCGGGAGCACGTTCGAGGAGCTGCGGGCGCTGCGCGACGCGCTCCCGGCCAGCGTGCACGCTCGGGTGGGGTTCTGTCTCGACACGGCCCATCTGCACGCGGCCGGGTACGATGTGGCCACGGCGCTGGAGGAGGTGTGGGAGCGGTTCGACCAGCAGGTCGGGCTCACGCATCTCAAGTGCTTGCACCTCAACGACTCCAAGGGCGCGCCCGGCTCGCATCTCGACCGCCACCAATGGATTGGGGAAGGCACGATCGGACCGGAGCCATTCCGGCGCATCATGCGGGACCCGCGCTTCGCGCTGGTGATTAAGATTATCGAGACGCCGAAGGGCGACGATCCCATCCGTCACGACCGGCGGATGCTGCGGCGGCTGCGCGCCTACGCGCGCGGCGGTCGCCCCAACGGTCGTACTGCGCAAACCGTAGGCAGGGCGTGATCGCATTGACGACGACCCCCAATCGCTCGACCAGGCGCCTCGCCGCGCTGCTCCTCGTGCTACAGGGGCTCGCGGGAGGTGCGGTGCCGCTGGCGCACGCGTCGGAACGGCTCAGCGCGCCGGCGCACATCGAGGCGCAGCATGGGGCGGGTTGCGTCGCACTGCACGACGGCCTGCGGTGCCCGTTGTGCCAATTCGCCGGCTCGCAGGGGTCGCCGCCGCCGGTGCGCGCGCAAGCCACGGCGGCGGCGATCATCGATCGGCGTCCGATCGCGCGCGACGTCGCGCCGTACCGCCGTCCCGACCACTCTACCGCCCCACCCCGAGCCCCGCCCACTTCGCGTTCCTAGCGCCTGGCGGCCGGCTTGTGCCGGCCCGCCGCCCGCGCGTGCCCGCCCCCGGCGGGACGCCTGCTTGGAACAACGGAACGGGAGATTTCCAGCATGACTCGACATCACCAGGCCGTCGTGGCCGCGCTCGCCGCCGTGTTCGCGTTGGCCGCGCCGTCGTCCGCTCAGCAACCTGCGGACCAGCGTCGGGTGGACTCGCTCGCGGCGGAGGTTCGGGCGCTCAAGGCCCGGCTCGACAGCTTGCGCGCGCAGGTTGGGGGGGGGCGCGTCGGCGCGGCGCCCGCCAAGCGGGACACCGCGGCGACCGACGAGCTCGCGGCGCTGCGCGCCGCCGCCGCGGCTGCGGCAGGCACCGACACCGCCAGAATCCGGGCTGACACCGCCGGGGGCACGAAGTTCGTCGGACGCGAGCGCAGCCAGCCGCAACTCAATCCCGAGATCAGCGCGACGGGCGACGTGCGAGCGTATGGCTACACGCCGGGCGTGCAACGGGACAACTTCGACGCGCGGGAGTTCGAGGTGGGATTCCAATCGCCGCTCGATCCCTACTCCAGCACCAAGATTTTCGTGAGCTTCGAGAACGGCAATGTCAGCATCGAGGAGGGGTATGCGTACTGGACCGGCTTGCCCGGGCGCATCCGCTTCGACATCGGGAAATTTCGCCAGCAGTTCGGCGAGGTGAACCGCTGGCACCTGCACGCGCTCCCGGAGACCGAGTACCCGCTCGCGCTGCGGGCCTATCTGGGCGAAGACGGGCTGGCGGGAACGGGGATCTCGCTGTACCACGCGTTCGGTGGGCTGGGTGTGCACGAGCTGACGGCGCAGTTGACCCGGAGCGCGAGCGACAGCGAGCTGTTCGGCGGCAGTGACCGGCCGACGTATCTCGTTCATCTACTCAATTTCTGGCAGCTGACGCATTCCACCTACGCCCAGGTCGGCGGCACGGCGCTATACGGTACGGACCCGGACTCCAGCCTTCGTACGAAAGTGGGCGGGATCGACTTTCGATTTACGTGGCGCCCGCCGGCCGAGGCGCTGTACCGGGAGTGGACGCTGCGCGGCGAGCTGTACGCGCTTCGCAAGGAGTACGCCGGCGCCGGCACGACGAGGCTCGGCTGGTACGCAGGCACCACCTACAAACTGGGCCGGCGTTGGATCGCAGGAGCGCGCTACGATTACGTCGAGGATCCGCTCTCCGGTGTCGTCACACGGCAGGCGATCCCCTCGCTCACCCTGTGGCAGAGCGAGTGGGTGGAGCTACGGGCGCAGTATACCTGGGCCAAGACCGCGGGCCTCAACGCCACGAACCAGTTCGCCCTTCAAGCGGTTTGGGCGATTGGACCACACAAACACGAGACCTACTGACATGCTCCGACTCACAGCACTGCTCATTGCTCTTCACGTTCCCGTGACGCCCCCGCCCGTCCGGGCGCCGGGCGCGGACAAGGTCAAAGTCGTCACGTCGCTCACGACGTACGGGGCTATCGCGCGCGAAATCGTCGGCGATCGGGGCATCGTCAGCTCGATTGCCACCGGCGACGAGAACCCGCATTACGTCCAACCGAAGCCGAGCTTCGTCCCGCTGCTGGGCCAGGCCGACGTGTTCGTCACGACGGGTCTCGACCTCGAGCTGTGGGTACCGGCGTTACTCGACAAGGCGAACAATCCCAAGGTGACGGAGGGCGGGCCGGGCTATGTCGCGGCCTATGCCGGCATCGACCTGCTCGACGTGCCCACGAGCTTCTCCCGCTCGCAGGGCGACATCCACGTGTACGGCAACCCGCACATCTGGACCAGCCCGCGCAATGCGGTTCAGATCGCCCGCAACATCCTGACCGGCCTGAAGCGCGTCTCCCCCGAGAACGCCGACTATTTCGCTCAGCGGGAGAAGGACTTCGAGGACCGTATCTACCAGGCGCTGTTCGGCGACGAGCTGGTGAAGCTCCTCAGCGGCCCGACCCTCGCGGACTTGGACCGGCAAGGAAAGTTGCTCGACTTCTTGAAGACGAAGCAGTACCAGGGTGCGCCGCTCCTCAATCGGCTGGGTGGGTGGCTCAAGGAGGCGATGCCGTTCCGTGGCAAGCCGGTCGCCTGCTATCACAAGGAGTGGGACTACTTCTCCCGGGAGTACGACGTTCCCTGCGTGGACTACATCGAGCCGAAGCCCGGCATCCCGCCTACCCCGGGGCACGTGCTCGAGGTGATCAACGAAATGCGGACGCAGCACATCCAGGTCCTCCTCTCGACGAACTACTACGACCGCAACCAGGTCATGGAAGTGGCGCAAAAGACGGGGGCCAAGGCCGTGATCGTGCCGTCGAACACCGGCGGCGCGGCCGGGATCAATACGTACTTCGATCTCATGAACCTGTGGATCACGGAGCTCGCTCGCGCCTTCGGTCCGGGCGCCGCCACTGCCAACTGACTGCACACGGGGAGATGACATGAGCGGTCTCCAGCTGATGATTCCGCCGTTCGTGGCCTGCATGGTGCTCGTCGCCATGCTGTCGTACCTGGGGCTCCACGTGATCGCGCGCGAGGTGATCTTCGTGGACCTCTCGCTCGCGCAAATGGCGGCGCTGGGCGGCCTTTCGGCACTACTGATCCACGTAGAGGCCGACTCGACGTGGGCCTACGTCTTCGCCCTGTTCGCGACGGCGGTCGGCGCCCTGCTGTTCGCACTCACGCGCTCGTCACCCCAGGAAAAGCGGCGCGTGCCGCAGGAAGCGTTCATCGGCATCGTGTATGTGGTGGCCTCCGCCGCCGCCGTCCTCGTGGCGAACAAGGTTCCGGGCGGGGGCGAAGCGATCGAGAAGACTCTCACCGGTAGCATCCTCTGGGTCACGTTCAAGCCCACGATCATCAAGCTCGCGGCAGCCTACGCCGCACTCGGCGTGTTCCACTACTTCCTGCGCCATCGGTTTCTCACCATCTCGTTTCACCCGGAGGAAGCCGAGCGCCTGGGCTGGAAGATCAAGTGGTGGGACTTCCTGTTCTATCTGTCGTTCGGCGTCGTGATCACGCTCGCCGTACCGGTCGCCGGCGTGCTGATGGTCTTCAGCTTCCTGGTCGTCCCCGCCGTGATTGCGTTCCTGTTTACCCGCGACATGCGGCGGCTCACCTACATCTCCTGGGGCTCGGGGGCCCTCGCCTCGATCCTCGGCCTGTGGCTGTCGCTCGCCGGTGACCTACCCACCGGCCCACTGATCGTATGCATGTATGGGGTGGTGCTCGTCGGGGCGGTCGTGCTGCGGAAGTTGGTGCGAACACCCGCGTGACCCGCGTGACCCGGCGCCCCCTCGGGGCGCGCGCCCTCTGGCTCCTCGCCACCGCCCTGCAGCTCCTGCTGCCGGGGGCCGCCGCGTGGGCCGACGCCCGCCTCGACATCGCCGGCGCGCATGCCACCCCGCACGTCGAGTCCCACACCAGCAAGAGCTGCGCCCGCCTTCACGCGCCGGACTGCGCGGTGTGCCATTTCCTCACGGCCCCGGCCGTCCCGGCCCGCCCGAGTGCGCTCCGGCTCAGCGTGGCCGACCACCGGCCGTTGCCCGGGACGAGTCCAACCGCGCAGCCGCGGCCGCTCGCCCGACCCCACCCGCAACCCCGAGCACCTCCCGCCTTCTCCTAGCGACGCCGCGTTGCGCGCGTCGCCCGCACGTGAACCCGACCCGCCCACGTCCTTCCCGTCACCGGGAGCGTGCGCCGGTCCGCGTGAATCATCCACGTCAGGGAGAGCAAATGACTGCGACAACCTTCTCGAAAGCGGCGCGTGTGCTGGCGTGCCTCGTGGCCGCCGGCCTCTTGGCCCGGCCCGCATTGGCGGCCGACGGCGACGTCGGCGGGTCCGTGGCCGACAGCGCCAGCGGCACCCCGTTGCCCGGCGGAGAAGTCCGCGTCCTGCGGGGCGCAAACACCATTGCCACGACGACGACCGACGCGTTCGGCCGCTACGTCATCCACAACCTCGACGCGGGGTCGTATCGCGTAGAGGTACGGTACCTCGGGTACCGCGCAGAAACGCGGGAGGTATCCGTTGGGGAGGGCCAGACGCAAGTCGCCTTCCGCCTGGTACCATTGCCCATCAACTTGTCCGCCGTCGAGGTCACGTCCGCCGTTCCGCTCGCCGTCGACACGCGCACCGGCAACCAGATCTTCAAGCAGAACGACTACCACGGCGCGCCCACCAACACGACGTCGCAGATCCTGCAGCAGTCTATCGTGGGTGCCGCCCGGGCTCCCACGGGCGAGGTCCACATCCGCGGCCAGCACGCCGAGTACACCTATTACGTGGACGGCGTACCCGTCCCGGCCGGGATTTCCGGAAGCCTGAACGAGCTGTTCGACCCGCAGGTGGTGAACCAGATCGACTTTCAAACGGGCGGGTGGGACGCCGAGTACGGCAACAAGAACGCCGCCGTCGTCAACGTCACCACGCGCATTCCCTCAGGCGGGTTCCATCTCGACGCCTCCGGCTACGCCGGGTCGTTCTCGGCGAACGGCCAATCCCTGAACGTGAGCACCAACGCGGGTAAAGTCGGGCTGTTCTTCTCTGGCTCCCGCCAGGCGACCGATATGCGGCGCGAGCCGGTGGCATTCGACTCGCTGCACGGCGCGGTCTCGAACTTTCATAACGACGGCTCGGACTTGTTCGGATTCGCCAAGGTCCAGTTTGTCCCCACGGACCACGACGTCGTGAACCTCGACGTGAATCGGACGCGCACTCGCTTCGCCGTCCCCTTCGACTCGGTCGAAGGGATTATCGACGACCACCAGCAGGACGTGAACGGGTTCGTCAATCTCGGGTGGCGCCACCGGTTCGCGGAGGGCGCGTCCGAGAGCGGGCGCTCCGCCGAGCTGTTTGCGGGCGCGTTCTTCCGGGACGGGAGCCTCGCGTACACGCCGGGTCTCACCGACGATCCGACGTTCGTGTTCGCTCCCGACACGACCCACTACATCCTGAGCGAGGACCGCAACTTTCACACGGTCGGGCTCAAGCTGGACTACACGCTGCAACCGCATCACGGGCTCGAGTTCAAGACCGGCCTGCTCGGGTCGTTGACCCGAGGGCACGAGGACTTCGCGTCGGTCACCTCGAACGGCACCGCCGGCCCCGCCTCGAACTCGGACCTCAAGGGCAGTGACGTCGGCCTATACGCGCAGGGCGCGATCGCGCCGTCGGATAAGTGGGAGCTGCGCACGGGCGTGCGGTTCGACAACCACAACGCCCCGTTCGCCGGCAACCAGCATCAGGTGAGTCCACGGGTGAAGCTCAGCTTCTTCCCGGACCCCGGCAACACGTTCTGGGTGTATTACGGTCGCCTGTTCCTCCCCACCAACGTCGAGGACCTGCGCGCCATCACGAGCGATGCCCAAGGCGGCGTCGTGGCTGCCCCCACCCTCCCGGAGCGGGACGACTTCTATGAGGTCGGGTATGTGCACCGCTTCCCGCTCGGCGTGGTGACCAAACTGTCGGCGTACCACAAGCGGAGCGCGCCGGGGATCGATGACAACACCGTCCCCGGCTCGGCGATCGTGACGTCGGTCAACATCGAGCAAGTCCGTATCACGGGGATCGAAGGGGTGCTGGAGATCCGCCCGCGCGGCCCGGTGTCGGGATACGTGAACGTCGCCCTGAACCACGCGTATGGGTATGGAGCCATTACCGGGGGGTTCTTCCCTGTCGTGCCGCCGGCTGGGACGTTTGACCTGGACCACGACCAGCGCCTGTCGGGCGTCGCGAACGTGGTCTATTCGGCCCACGGCTTTTACCTCTCCGCGACCGGCATCTATGGCAGTGGGCTCACCAACGGCGCGGATCCGGACTCGACCTACGGAACCGGTCTGCTCGACTTCAACAAGTCGATCAAGGTGCCGTCGAGCTTCATCTTGAACGCGAGCGCCGGTTACGCGTTCGCCGTCGGCGGGGCGGTCCTGCGGCCGCAGCTCTACGTCGAGAACGTGTTTGACAAACAATACCTGTTGAAGGGCGCGTTCTTCAGCGGCGCGTCGTTCGGCAGGCCCCGCAGCGTCCAGCTGCGGATGAACATCGGAGCCTGAGCTCAAAAAATGCCAGCGCGGAGGCGAGTATTATGAAGCGTCGGATTGCAGTGCCGCTCGTGATGTGGTCGCTGGCCGCGACGGCCGGCTGCAGTGGCGACCACGCCGCGGGACCCAGTACACCCACGTGCAGCTCCGCGCTGGCACCTCAGCTGGTCCTGGCTATCGGGGCGTTCACGTCGCTCGACCCCGCCTCGGACGGGGGCTGCGTGACGATCGCCGCCAACGCCTCGACGCTCGACTCGGCCGAGTACCTGATCGTGCCGCAGTCCGCCGCCGGGACCTTCGGCCAGTCCTCGCCGTTCGAGCTGGGGACGGCCAGCCTGGCCGCGGCCGCGATGCCGGCGGCCCAGCTCGTCGAGCCGGTTTCGTCCCCACGTGCCGTGGCCGTGCAGTTTGACGGGATGTTGCGTCGCGTTGGTCGGACCCGAGCGGGCGCCGCGGCGCGGGCCCATCCCGCGATCGGGCCGGCGGCTGCCGCCGTGAACCCGCAGCCGGTGAGCCCGCCCGCCCCGGGCAGCCTGCGGAAGTTCGCGGTCTGCTCGTCCCTCGATTGCAGCCAGTTCACCGCGGTCACGGCTCGCGCCGAGAACGTCGGCGCGCACATCGCCATCTACGTCGACACGCTCGCGCCCGCTGGCGGCCTCGACTCGGCCGATTTCGACACGCTCAAGCAAGTGTTCGACTCGCGTCTCTACCCCCTCGACACGGCTACCTTCGGCGGCGTGTCGGACCTCGATACCAACTCCGTCGTGATCGTGCTAATGACGGGGGTCGTGAACAAGCTGTCGGCCAGCGCCAAGTGTGCTACGTCGGGCTATATCGCCGGATTCTTCTTCCCACCCGACCTGGACACCACCGCCCCAATCGACAGCTCGAATCACGGGGAGATTTTCTACTCGATCGTCGCTGACCCGAGTGCGACCCTCAGCTGCGCACACAGCCGCGCGGGCGTGAAGAGCGTCCTGCCGAGCACCTTCACGCACGAGTTCCAGCACATGATCAACTTCGCGCAACACGTCTTGCTGCGCCCCGGGTTCCGAACAGAGGAAGGCTGGCTTGATGAGGGGTTGTCGAAGTACGCCGAGGAGATCGCCGGTCGCAGCTATCTGCAGCAAGGCGATACTGTCACCTTTTCAAACTACGCCCTCGACGATGTGTACGACACCTATCAGTATCTGAGCGCCCCTGGAGCATCTCCGCTGCTGATCCAGTACGACCAGGGCACGCTTGCGGAAATCGGAGCGAGCTGGCTGTTCGTGCGCTACCTCGTGGATCAATTCGGTGACTCGCTCCCCCACAAACTCGATGGGACCACGCTCGTGGGGTCCGTGAACGTCGCGACCCAGACGGGCCAGAGCTTCGTCACGTCGGTCACGCGCTGGGCGCTCGCGAACTGGGTGTCCGATCTGCCCGGGTTCACCGCGCCCCCCGAGCTCGCCTACACGTCGTGGCGGTTTCGCACGCGAACGTTTGCGTCGCTCAGTGCGCAGGACCCGGGTCAGTTCCCCCGGCCCTATCCGATCGTCCCGACCATGAGTGCCGGGACCGCCGTCAACCTGAGCGGGACGCTCCGCTCCGGATCAGGTGTGTACCACCGGGCGCTCCAAGGGCCGGGCGCGGGGGCGTTCACGCTGCTGTTCGACCGTGGCCCCGGCACCCCCCTGCCTGCTGCGGTCGGGCCGCGGCTCAGCGTGATCCGGATCAGGTGACGGCGCGATGCTTGACAGGAGTGACCTGGACAGATACCATAAGTCCTTCACAACGAAAGACTTGTGTCCTCGATGTCGATCCGTCGCCAGGAGGCCCTCGACTACCATGCGCAGGGCCGCCCTGGGAAGATCCAGGTCTCGCCTACCAAGCCCTTCAAGAACCAGCGCGACCTGTCCCTCGCCTACACCCCCGGGGTGGCGGAGCCGTGCCGCGAGATCGCCGCCCGGCCCGAGGAGGCCTACACCTACACCGCGAAAGGAAACCTCGTGGCCGTGGTCAGCAACGGGACCGCGGTGCTCGGCCTCGGCAATATCGGTCCGCTCGCGGCCAAGCCGGTGATGGAAGGCAAAGGGATCCTCTTCAAGGCGTTCGCGGACATCGACGTCTTCGACCTCGAGGTCGGGTCGGAAGACCCCGAGGACATGATCCGGTTCTGTAGACTGCTCGAGCCGACGGTGGGCGGGATCAATCTCGAAGACATCCGCTCCCCCGACTGCTTCTACATCGAGAAGACGCTGCGCGACACCCTCACCATTCCAGTGTTTCATGACGACCAGCACGGCACGGCGATCATCACGGGTGCGGCGCTGCTCAACGCGTTGGAGCTGGTGAAGAAGGACATCGGAAGCGTCCAGGTCGTGTTCGCCGGCGCGGGCGCCGCGGCGATCGCCACGGCCGAGCACTACGTCCGGCTGGGCGTGCCACGCGAGCACATCACGCTGTGCGACGAGCGGGGCGTGGTGCACGCCGACCGCGACGACCTGGACGAATACCAGCGGCGGTTTGCCGTCCGGGGGAAAGCCCGGACGCTCGCCGAGGCCCTGAAGGACGCGGACGTGTTCGTGGGACTGTCGGTCGGCGGGATCGTCACGGGGGAGATGCTCCAGGGCATGGCCAAGCGGCCGATCGTGTTCGCGCTGGCCAATCCCAACCCCGAGATCACGCCGGAGGAGGCCCGCCAAGCACGCAGCGACGCGATCATCGCCACCGGCCGGTCGGACTACCCCAATCAGGTGAACAACGTGCTGGGCTTCCCGTTCATTTTTCGCGGCGCGCTCGACGTGCGCGCCAAGAAGATCAACGAGGAGATGGAGATGGCGGCCACGCGGGCGCTGGCGGCGCTCGCAAAGGAAGAGGTGCCGGATTCGGTGATGCGTGCGTACGGACTCGAGCGGCTCCGCTTCGGTGCCGACTACCTCATTCCTAAGCCGTTCGACCCGCGCGTGCTCCTGTGGGTCGCGCCGGCGGTGGCATGGGCAGCGGTGGGCTCGGGGGTCGCGGGACGAGTGATCGACGTGGACGAGTATCGCGCCGAGCTGGACGCCCGGCTGGGGCGAGCACGGGAAGTCATGCGAGGCCTATCGAGCCGCGCCCAGACGGCGGCGCAACGCATCGTTTTTCCCGAGGGCGAGGATCCTCGCATCCTCAAGGCCGCCCGAATCCTCGCGGACGATGGCGTGGCGGAGCCGATCTTGCTCGGCGACCCGGATGCGATGCGCCGCGAGGCGGATGACGCGGGGGTGACGCTCGAGGACATCACGCTCGCGAACCCGCGGGGGAGCGTCCACCTGGAGACGTTCGCCCAGGAGCTGTGGGAGCGCCGGCGCCGCAAGGGCATCACGCTGCGCGAGGCCCGCAACCGGGTGGTCGACCCGCTGTACCACGGACTCCTGATGCTGCGCGCCGGTCAGGCCGACGCGGTGGTGGTCGGCGTCGACATGTACTATCCCGACGCCATGCGCCCGGCGCTCGAGGTGATCGGCGCAGAGCCTGGGCGCCGGCACGTGAGCGGGATCTACATGCTCGTCTTGCCGCAACAGACCTTCTTCTTCGCCGACTGCACCGTGAACATCGATCCGGACGCCGAGACGCTCGCGGAGATCGCGTCCGCGGCGGCCGAGTTCGTGGGACGGCTGGGGATCGAGCCGCGTGTGGCGCTGCTGTCGTTCTCGAACTTCGGCTCGGTGCGCCACCCGGCGGCCGAGAAGGTGCAGCGGGCCGTGGCGCTGCTCCACGAGCGCGAGCCGGCGCTGCAAGCGGACGGCGAAATGCAGGCCGATACCGCCGTGGTGGAGCGGATTTTGACCAAGACCTACCCGTTCTCCAGGCTGCGCGGACCGGCCAACGTGCTCATTTTCCCGAATCTCGACGCGGCGAACATCAGCTACAAGCTGCTCAGCCGGGTGGGCGGTGCGGAGGCCATCGGCCCGATCTTGGTGGGGATGGCACAGCCTGTGCATGTGCTGCAGCGGGGCTCCGACGTGAACGATATCGTGAACATGGCCGTGATCGCCGCTGTGGACGCGCAGGAGCACGGTCAGCGGGCGCGCGCATGACCGCGCATGCCACCCGCCCCGGCGAACGGCGGGCCTCCGCCCTGGACGCCGCGGGCCTCGCGCCGCAGCGCGCGGTCCATTGGAACCTGGGGCCGCCCGAGCTCTACGAGCACGCGGTGCGGCGCGGCGAGGGGATGATCGCCGAGGGCGGAGCGTTCTGCGCCGTCACCGCGCCGCACACGGGCCGCAGCCCGAACGACAAGTTCATCGCGCGGGAGCCATCCTCCGCGGACGACGTCTGGTGGAACCGGCTGAACCAGCCGCTCGAGGCCGAGCACTTCGAGCGACTCAAGGCGTCAGTGCTCGAGCACCTCGCCGGGCAGGAGCTGTTCGTGCGCGACCTGTTCGCCGGCGCGGACGCGGAGCACCGGTTGGGCATCCGGTTCGTCACGCCGAACGCGTGGCACGCCCTGTTCGTGTACAACATGTTCCTGCGCCCGTCTCCCACGGACCTCGCCGCCTTCTCGCCCGCCTGGACCGTGCTCCACGCCCCCGAATTCCACGCCGATCCCGCGATCCACGGCACCAAGTCGGGCACGTTCGTGGTGCTCCATTTCGGGCAGCGGACGATCCTGATCGGCGGCACGCGTTACGCGGGCGAGATGAAGAAGTCGGTCTTTACGATTCTCAACTACCTGCTGCCGAAGCGCGGCGTCCTCTCAATGCACTGCTCTGCCAATCTCGGCCGGGCGAGCGACGTCGCGTTGTTCTTCGGCCTGTCGGGCACCGGCAAGACGACCCTCTCCGCCGACCCGGAACGGGCGCTCATCGGGGACGACGAGCACGGCTGGTCCGACCGGGGGATTTTCAACTTCGAGGGCGGCTGCTATGCGAAGGTCATCCGGTTGTCGCGCGAGGGCGAGCCGGAGATTTTCGCGACCACCCGCATGTTCGGCACGGTGCTCGAAAACGTAGTGGTGGATCCCGAGACCCGCGCCATCGACCTCGACTCGGACCAGATCACCGAGAACACGCGCGCGTCGTACCCCATCCACTACATCCCGAACCACGTCCCGGGCGGGGCGGGCGGCCACCCGTCGCACATTCTGTTCCTCACCTGCGACGCGTACGGGGTGATGCCTCCGATCTCCCGCCTCTCGCCGGCGCAGGCGATGTACCATTTCCTGTCTGGGTACACCGCGAAGGTCGCCGGCACGGAGCGCGGCGTGACCGAACCCAAGGCCACGTTCTCTACCTGCTTCGGCGCCCCGTTCCTGCCACTCAGCCCCAATACCTACGCGTCGCTGCTCGGCGAGAAGATCGCCGCCCACGGCGTCCAGTGCTGGCTCGTGAACACCGGGTGGACGGGGGGACCCCACGGCGTGGGCCAGCGGATACGGCTCGGCCAGACGCGCGCCATGGTGCGCGCGGCGCTCGCCGGCAAGCTCGACCGCATCCCCACCACGCCCGACCCGGTGTTCGGAGTCGAAGTCCCGCTGCAGGTCCCAGGCGTGCCGGACGGCCTGCTCCTGCCGCGCGGCACCTGGAGCGACCCGGCGGCCTACGATGCCCAGGCCGCCCGTCTCGCGCAGATGTTCCGGGACAACTTCGCCCAGTTCCAGGATCAGGTGCACGCCGCGGTCGGGGACGCGGGGCCACGAGGGTAGGATTGCCGACCGCTCCGAAGGGTCGCGAGTGAACTCGCGGCTCGGCCCTGGCAATAGACTGACGCCGCTTCAGCGGCAGTGCCGAGCCGCGGCTTCAGCCGCGGACTTCGGGGCACGATGATCCTAGGATCTCCCGCTACGCCGCCGAGGCACGTATCGTGACCCGGTTCGAGGTCGTCCGCGACCCGCTCTGGGATAACATCCGGCTCGATCCCGAAGCGCTTGCCGTGGTCGACACCCCCGCCGTCCAGCGGCTGCGCTACGTACGCCAGCTGGGGCACGCGTTCCTCGTCTATCCCGGCGCCACGCACAGCCGCTTCGAGCACGCGCTCGGCGCGTACCATCTCGCGCGCCGCGCGCTGTCGCAGCTCGAAGACGCGGGCGACGTCCGGCTCGACGCCGCGGACCGCCTCCGGTTGAAGCTCGCCGCGTTGTTGCACGACATCGGGCACTATCCCTTCTCCCATTCGCTCGAGGAAGCCGGTCTGCCTCACCACGAGGAGCTGGCGGCGCGGCACCTGGCGGACGGCGAGCTCGCACAACGGCTGACGACACTCGGGACCCCGGCCCAGCGGCTGCTGTCCCTCATTCAGGCCCGCGCGCGCGAACCTCTCGCCGGCCTGGTGTCGGGCTCGCTCGACGTGGATAAGCTCGACTACCTGTCCCGCGACGCCTGGATGTGCGGTGTTCCCTACGGGGTGATCGACGTGGACCGGCTGCTCACGTCGCTGACGCTGGCGCCCGGGCGGGACGGGCATCCGACGCTCGCGCTCCACGAGAAGGGGCTCGCCGCCCTCGAGTCGCTGCTGTTCGCCAAGTATCAGATGTATCGCAACGTGTACTGGCACCACGCGGTGCGCAGCGCCACCTCGATGTTCAAGCGCCTGGTGCGGCGCGCGATCGCCGGCGGCCGAGTTCGGCCGGATGCCGTCGCGGTCGCCACCGACGACGGGCTGATCCACGAGCTGCTGCAACAGGACGCGACGGGCCTCGCGCGCCGGCTCCGTGAACGCCGGCTCGCGAAGCGGGCGCTCGACCTGCCGGCCACCGAGCTTCCCGCCGACACCCCTTCCTGGCCGTCCGACGACCCGGACCTGCTGGAGCGGGTGGAGGACCGGCTCGCCCGGGACGTTGGCCTCGAGCCGGGGGAGCTGTTCCTGGACTTCCCGGCCAAGGCCGCGATGCTGGCGCTCGACCTGCCGCTCGTGAAGCGCGACGGCAGCGTAACCCAGCTCGGAGGCGCCGAAGCAGCGGCCCATCTCGGCCTCCCGCGCGTGGCGGCCGAGCTGTACCGCTCGGCGCGGCGGCTGCGCGTGTTCGTCATCGCACCCGCGAAGGTGCCGGCGCAGGCGATTGTGGAGCTCGTGATGCTGCCGCGGGAAGAGGTGGAGCGGCGGATGAACGCGGAGACCGAGCTGGTGCGCTGAGCCGGCGGGCTCAGCGCGGCCGCGCGCCCGGCTGCGTGACTTGAGTCGCGTCGCCCACGGCCGCGTCCACCGAATCGATGCGGATGATGATCGCCGTGATGTTGTCGAGCCCGCCGTGGCGGTTGGCGTCGGTGATCAGGTCGTCCACCTGCTCCTGCGGCATCCGCTCGCCCGCCATGAGCTCCGCCAGCTGGGGGTCTTCGAGCATTCCCGTCAATCCGTCGGAGGCGAGCAGGAAGAGGTCGCCGGGCTTCACGGTACCGAGGTAGACGTCCGGCATCACGTCGCTGTTCGCACCCACACAACGGGTGATCACATTCGAATACGGGTGGGACCGCGCCTGCTCGGGGGTGAGATATCCCGCGTCGACTTGCTCCTGGACGTAGGAGTGATCCTTGGTGAGCTGCATCAGCTTCTGATCACGGTAGAGGTACGCCCGGCTGTCCCCCACCTGCCCGATCAGGAAACGCGTGTCGTACAGCACCAAGGTGGTGACCGTGGTTCCCATTCCGCGCTTGTCGTGCTCCGTGAGCGTGCGCTGGAAGATGGCGCCGTTCGCCGCCCGGATCGATGTGCGCATCCGGTCCGCCACCTGGTCGTCCGAGAGACCCTTCAGGGACCCGAGCTCGCGCGCCACGAAGCGCACGGCCATCTCACTCGCCACCTCACCGGCGGCGTGCCCGCCCATCCCGTCCGCAACGACAAAGATCCCGCGGTCGGGGACCATGAGAAAGTTGTCCTCATTCCCCGAGCGGATGATGCCGACGTCGGTGCGACCGGCGCAGGTGATATGCACGGGACGTCGCTACGCTAACAGCCGGTGGAGGAGGGCAAGGAGAGCGCCACCACCGATCACCAGCGCCGCGGCGCTTCCGCCGCAGCCTTTGCCCTTCTTGGGCGGCGGCTGCTGGGCCGCCGGCCGCTTGGGAGCGGGCTTGGGTCCAGGTCGTGAAGGGGCCGCCTTGGCCGCCGGAGCCGGCGAGGCCTTGGGAGCGGGAGCGGGGCGGCTGGGGGGGGGCGACGGGGGTGGCGCGGGACGGGGTGCTGCTGGGCTGGGAGAGACGTTCGGGGCGATCGAGTGGGGTGTCCTCAGCACCTGAGTGCCCCCACCCTTCGCGACGCCCAGCGCATCGTCGGTCGGCTCGAACACGAGCTGCACGTCCCCGAACCGCACCGTCGCGCCGGGAGCCAGCGGGGCCTCGCCCTTCACCCGCTCCCCGTCCACAAACGTGCCGTTGGTGGAGTCGAGATCCACGAGCACCCAGACCCCTTCCCGGCGCTGCAGCTTGGCGTGGCTGGTGGAGACGGACGGGTCGGGCACGACGAGGTCGTTGTAATCGGCCCGCCCGATGTTCGCGACAGGAGTCTTCACCGCCAGGCGCTGACCGACGAGCCCCCCGCTTCGCACGAGGAAGCTCGCCAGCGAGCCGCCCGCAGCGGCTCGGGGGGAGGCCGGCACGAACGCTTCCAGGCCGTGAACGGTATGTCTGAGACGGTCCGTTGCGCCGGGCGGGGGGCCCGCCTGTGGCGCCCCCGGTGGTGAGGCTGGGGGCACGGCCTGCGGCGGGCTAGCCCCGGGCCCCGGCGGAGTGGGGGGAGGCGCGGTGGCAGGGGCGACATCCGCGTAGAAGCGAAACTGCTCGTCGCCCAGCCGGATCACGTCGGCGCGGGCGAGGATCCGCTGACCCTCCACCCGCTCCTCGTTCACGGACGTCCCGTTGGTGCTCGAGTCTACCAGCAGATAGCCCTTCGGCGTCTGGACGATCTCGGCGTGCCGCCGCGAAACGTCTTTCCCCGCTACGACCACGTCGCACCCCGCCTCGCGGCCGAACACCAGCGACGCCCCGGTGATCACGTACTCACGGCCGTCGGTGAGGCTCACGACTCGGCCGCCCGTGACCCCAATCCCGGCCGGTTTCACACCCGCTTTGGCCGGGCCACCGGCGGTTGCAGGAGTGAACGCCTTCACATACTGGGTGCTGCCGGATCTCCGCTCATCCACGAAGGTGAGCTCGTGACCGCCCACGTCGACTTTGTCGCCGTGCAGGAGGGGTGTGGGCTCGGCGCCGAGGCGTACGCCGTTGATGAGGACGTCGGCAGCGGGGGAGGCCTTGCGGATGATCACCTGGCCGTCGGCGTGCCCCTGCAGCAGGGCGTGCTGCGGCAGCACAGCGGGGCCGGCGAGGGAGATCGCGCAGCCTGCATCGCTGCCGAGCGTTACCTCGCCCACCGGAATGGTGAACTTCTTGCCGCCGAGTTCGAGCAGTGCCATCTGGGAGGCCGGAAGTTACGCCTGACTCCGTAACCGCGCAAGCAAACACGGTTTACGCGATGTTCACCGCTTCCTCGCGCCCCACCAGTCCGCTCCGCAACCAGTACCAGAAGAGCAGCGAGCCGGTGATCACCGTCGCGTAGCTGTTGATGAAACGCCAGAGGAGCGTGTACAACGGCAGCTGCGAGGGCCCGACATAGATCTGCATGACCGCCGCGGAGAGGAACTCGGCGAGCCCGGCCGACCCGGGCGTCGGTGCGAAGTAGAGGAGGAAGGTGATGAACGTCTGGAGCAGGAGGATGTCCACGAAGTTGGCGGGAATGCCGAGCGCACGCAGTGCGACATATCCGGCGAGCAGCTTGTTGGCATGCGACGGCGCCGAGAGCAGCACGGCCCAAACCAGCGCCAGCCACCCCTTCGGGTTGCCGAACGCGACCAGGCATTCGTGCGCCCGGTCGATCCCCTCACGCAGCTGCTCGATGCGCGCGGCGATGCGGTGGCTCTTGCGCTCGAGCCGGCGCGCAAGCCAGTGCACGGCATCCCGCATCCAGGCCGGGAAAACCATCGCGACCAGCATGATGACGCCGAGGATTCCGAAAATCGTGAGGCTGGTGCGAAACAGACCGTAGTAGGTGATCCCCAGAACCACGTTATGCTGCGCGAGGGACTTCCCGGCGCCGAGGTAGATGGCGAGCGGTCCGGCGACGGCGAAGAACACCACCGTGGCAACGAACGTCATGAAGGTGGAAGTCATCGCTTCGGGGAGCCGCACGCCGGACCGACGCATGACCCACATCATGGTCGGCCCCGCCCCGGACTGGAACGGGGTCAGGTATGCCGCCCACGCGCTCATGCCCCCGGCAATGATCATGTCCTTCAGCCGCACGCCCGGGTGCACGTGCCGCGCGACGACCCACAACCGCGTTCCTCCGCCGAGCCAGTCCATCGAGGCGAGTCCCAGCCCCACCACCATCCACCCCCAGTGGAGGTGCAGCAGCGCGCGCGCCACCGCCTGGACGTTCTCGCCGTACACGGCGAGCACGACGATGACACCGGCCAGCGAGATAACGGCGAAGAGTTCCAGGCCGCGACGGAGCAGGCGCGGGGTGAGGGCGAGGGCCATTGGGGGCGAAACTAGGGGGGCTCGGGGCTCCGGGCTAGGTGCTCGGACGCCGTTTTTCCCGAACCCCGGGCCCCCGATCCCGAGCCCCTATTATCTTAGGGGGTTATGCCTCACTCACCCGACCGCGTGATCATCCGCAACGCGCGGCAGCACAATCTCAAGGGCATCACCGTCGAGCTGCCGCGTGGCGCCCTCACAGTGATCACCGGACCGTCAGGGTCCGGCAAGAGCACCCTGGCGTTCGATACCCTCTACGCCGAGGGCCAGCGCCGCTACATCGAGTCGCTCTCGACCTACGCCAAGCAATTTCTCGAGCGGATGCCAAAACCGCTGGTCGACGCGATCGAGGGGATCTCTCCGGCGGTGGCCATCGAGCAGAAGAACCCCACGACGAGCAGCCGCTCGACGGTCGGCACGGCCACGGAGATCTACGACTTCCTGCGGCTCCTCTGGGCGCGTACCGGCACCCAGCACTGCGTGAAGTGCGGGAGCGTCGTGAAAGTCGACACCGTCCAAGAGGTGGTGGACGAACTGGTCAGCGTAGGGGCGCAGCATGCTGCGCCCCTACCCATCCTGATGACGTTCCCCCTGCCGCCGAGCGCCCACCGCCCCGACGTGGAAGTGGCGGCACAGCTGCGCGCGGCGGGGTTCGTGCGGGCCCAGCTCGACGGTATCCTGGCCCGGCTCGACCCTCCCGACGCCGAGCAGCGGGTGCGAGAGGCGCAGGAGGTCCTCGTGGTCGTGGACCGCCTGCCGGCTTCCGATGCGACTCGGGGGCGACTCGCCGACGCGGTCGCCACCGCGTTCAACGAAGGCGAGGGCGTTGCCGTCGCACTCGACAACGGCGACCGCCGCCGCTTCTCCGCCCATCCCACGTGCTCCAATTGCGGCACGGCAGCTCCCGCGCTCACCCCGATCCTGTTCTCGTTCAACAACCCGCGGGGCGCGTGCCCCGGGTGCAATGGCTTCGGCGCCGTCCTGGAGTACGACGAATCACTCATCGTGCCCTACCCCAGGAAGAGCCTGGCGCAGGGTGCGCTCGATCCGTGGACCAAACCACGGTACGAAGGCCGCCGTCGCATCCTGCGCGAGACCGCGCGGGCGAAGGGAATCCCGCTCGACGCGCCGTGGAAGGATCTGACCGGGAAGGCCCGGCATTTCCTGCTCAACGGCGCCAGCGGGCGATTCCTCGGCATGCTCCCGTTCCTCCAGCGCCTCGAGGCGAAGCGGTACAAGCAGTACATCCGCGTGTTCTTGCGGCAGTACCAGCTGGCGAAAGTCTGCCCCGCCTGCGGCGGCGCGCGGCTCAAGCCCGAAGCATTGGCGATCCGTGTGGGCGGCCGGACGATCGCGGACGTCGCCGCGCTCCCGGTCGGTGCTCTGCGTGATTGGATCGCGGCCCTCGAGCTGGCGCCGTTCCAGCGCGCGGTAGCGGTGCACATCCTGGCGGAGCTCGCGGCTCGAGTCTCGTTCGTGAACGACGTCGGCCTGGGCTACCTCACCCTCGACCGGCTGACGCGCACCCTGTCGGGGGGCGAGTCGCAGCGGATCGCCCTTTCCAGCGCCCTTGGCTCGCACCTCGTCGATACGCTGTACGTGCTCGACGAGCCGACCATCGGTCTCCATCCCGCCGATACCGGCCGGCTCCTCGGCCTGTTACGGCGGCTGGCCGACGGGGGCAACACCGTCGTGGTCGTCGAGCACGACCCTGCGGCGATGCGGGCCGCCGACTGGATGGTGGAGCTGGGCCCCGCGAGCGGCGAGGCGGGGGGCGCGCTCGTATATCAGGGACCGGCCGCCGGGGTGTGCGCGGCGGGGACCGTCACCGGACAGTACCTCTCAGGCGAGAAGCGTATCGGCGTGCCGTCGGCGCGCCGTGCGGCGCGGCGCTGGCTCGAGGTGAAGGGTGCGCGCCTGCACAATCTCCAGGGGGTCGACACGCGCATTCCCCTGGGCACGCTCACCGCGGTGACCGGTGTCTCGGGCTCCGGCAAGTCGACCCTGGTGCACGACGTGCTGTTCCGGCAGCTCGAGTCCCGGCTCACGGGGACGCACGGTGCGAAGCAGCATTTGGGCGAGCCGGTGGGAGAGGTGCGCGCGCTGGACGGCTGGGAGGCGATCAGTGAGGTCGTGCTCGTGGACCAGGCCCCTATTGGCCGCACGCCGCGCTCCAACCCCATCACGTACATCAAGGCGTTCGACGAGCTGCGCGCCCTGTTCGCGGCCGAGCCGCTCGCGCGCGCGAGGGCGTACACACCCAGCACGTTCTCGTTCAACGTAGCCGGGGGGCGGTGCGACGGGTGCGAAGGCGCCGGGCACGTGCTCGTCGAGATGGTGTTCCTCGCCAATGTGTTCGTGCCCTGCGATGTCTGCGGGGGCAAGCGCTTCAAGAAGGAGGTGCTCGAGGTGAAGCTCGGCGGCAGCTCGATTCACGACGTGCTCGAGTGGACCGTGGACCAGGCGCTGCAGCGCTTTCACCGCCAGCCGCGGCTGGCCCGCGCCCTGTGGCACCTGCAACAGGTCGGGCTCGGCTATTTGCGGCTCGGCCAGCCCGCGACCACCCTGTCGGGCGGCGAGGCGCAGCGTCTGAAGATCGCCCGTGAGCTGGCGCTCGCGAAGGGCCGCGCCGGGCGCAAGCTCTACATCCTCGACGAGCCGACGACCGGGCTGCACCTGGACGACGTCCGAACGCTGTGCCGCGTGCTCGACCGGCTGGTCGACGCCGGCCACACCGTGCTCGTCATCGAGCACCATCTCGACGTCGTCAAGCGAGCCGACTGGGTGATCGAGATGGGACCGGGAGCCGGCGACGCGGGCGGGCGCGTGGTCGCGCAGGGAACCCCGGAGGATATCGCCCGCAGCGCCGATTCTCCCACGGGGCGCTATCTCAGGGACATCGCGTGAACGCCCGATGACGCGGCGCCAGGCGGACCTGGCGCTGCTCGTCGCGACCGCGCTGTGGGGCACGAGCTTCGTCGCGGTCAAGAGTGCGCTCGCGGATGCGACACCGTTCGCGTTCCTCACCGTCCGCTTCGGCATCGCGGCGCTCGCGCTCGCCCCGGGGACCCGCTTTCGCCCGCGCCCCGCCGGCCGGGAGCTGTGGGGCGGCGCCTTGCTCGGCGCGCTCGTCGCCGTCGGGTTCGTCGCGCAGACCGCGGGGCTCGTGATCACGACCCCTTCGCGCTCGGCGTTTATTGTGGCGGTCTCGTCGGTGCTTGCGCCGGTGATCGCGCTCACGCTCTTGGGTGAGCGGCCCCGCTGGCTCACCGCGGCCGCGCTCGCCCTGGCCACACTGGGTATCTACCTGCTCACCGCGCCGGACGCCGGTGGCTTGAATCGGGGGGATCTGCTGACGCTGATCTGCGCCGTCTGCTTCGGCGGCCAGATCGTGGCGGTCACCGAGCTGACGCGGCGCTATGATCCACGGCGCCTCGTGTTCGTCCAGGTCGCCGCGACGGCCGTGGTCGGCGCGCTCGCGACCGCCCTGTTCGAGCAACCGCAGATCCACTGGACGCCGCGCTTTGTCGGCGCGCTCCTGTACACCGTTCTGTTCGCGAGCACGATCTGCTTCCTGCTGCAGATGCGCGCCCAGCGAGAGATGTCGACCGCGCGGGCCGCACTGATCTTCTGTTTCGAGCCGCTGTTTGCGGCGGTGACGTCGTGGCTCATCCTCGGAGAGCGGCTCGCACTGATGCAGTGGGGCGGTGGAGCGTTGATCCTGGTGGGCATGGTGCTGGCGGAGCTGCCGGCGGGTCGGCGGCCCGGTTGAACTCCGTCGCCGCTCCCGCGATATTTGTGCGCGCCTTCCCGAGTAGCTCAGCTGGTAGAGCAGCCGGCTGTTAACCGGCGGGTCGCAGGTTCGAGTCCTGCCTCGGGAGTTGCACGGTCCAATGGCAACAAAGTGTTGCGCGTGCTCAACAGTCTTGATGTTGCCGGCGGGTTTTCGTATCGTGCCGCAGTTCCGCGACGCGCCGCGCTGTCCTGCGTCCGCGCCCGCGAGGTGAGCAGATCAGGCGGCTTGGGTGCAATCGCTGGAGGTCTAGAGGGAGGGACCGCACGCCCAACCTCGACGGTGATTCACCCAAGCCGTCTTCCGTTCAGAATGCCGCAAAAGCGCCCCTCAGTGCCGCAAAAACACCCTAGCGTGGCATCGCCCTTTCCCAGTACGTGTGCATGCCACGGTTCTCCTCCATCCTACCACGACGAGTGATCGCATGACCGGGCATTCGGAAGTCGAGATCCTGCTGGTCGAGGACAACCCGAGCGATGTGGAGCTGACCTTGCGCGCCCTCAAGGCCCGGAATCTCGCGAATCAGGTGTTCGTCGCCCGCGACGGCGCCGAAGCCCTGGAATTCTTCTTCGGCGAGCAGAGCCATCCGCTGCGCGAGATCGGCGTCACGCCGCGCGTGATTCTGCTCGACTTGAAGCTCCCGAAAGTGGACGGGCTGGAGGTCCTGCGGCGACTCAAGAACGACGAGCGCACGCGCGCCCTGCCGGTCGTGGTGCTCACCTCTTCCAAGGAAGAGCCCGACATCGCGGCGGCGTACCGCCTGGGTGCCAACAGCTACATCGTCAAGCCCGTGGACTTCGAGTCCTTTGCGCGCGCCGTCTCCGAGGTCGGGCTGTACTGGCTGCTCCTGAACGAGCAGCCGCGCTGATACGATGCCGGACCTCGTGCGGGTCCTGATGGTAGAGGACGTCGCCGACGACGCGGCGCTGGTCGAGCGCGAGCTGCGCCGCGCCGGCATCAGCGGGGCGACGCGCCGCGTCGACTCCGAGCGCGCCTACCGGGAGGCGCTGCAGACCTTCGCCCCCGACATCATCCTGACGGACCACTCGTTACCCACCTTCGGAGCGGCCGATGCGCTGCGCATCGCGCTCCTCGAGGCCCCGGACACACCCGTCATCGTCGTGACCGGCAGCCTGGACGAAGAAACCGCGGCGGAATACATCAAGGCGGGCGCCGCGGACTACGTCGTCAAGCACCACCTCGAGCGGGTGGGCCCCGCCGTGGTGCGCGCGCTCGACTTACGGCGCGCGCGGACCGAGCAGGCCCGCGCGGAAGAGGCCCGTCGCCAGGGCGAGGAGCGCTTTCGCGCGCTGATCGAGCACGGTGCGGACGCGGTCGCCCTCGTCGCCCCCGACGGGACCCTGCTGTTCGCCAGCCACTCTATCGAGCGCCTGCTGGGCTTCGCGCCGGCCGAGCTCGTGGGTCATCCCGGGTTCGAGCGGGTGCATCCCGACGACGCCCCGCGGCTCCACGCAGCGCTGCGCGACATCATCGCGAGCCCTGGCACGCCCGCCAGCCTGGAGCTCCGGTGGCGCCACAAGGACGGGTCCTGGCGCCATATCGATGCCGTCGCGGTGGACCGCCTCGCAGAGCCCGCGGTGGGCGCCATCGTGGTGAACTTCCGCGACGTCTCGGAGCGCCGCACGGCCGAAGCGGCGCTGCGGGAGTCCGAGGAGCGCTACCGTACGCTCGTCGAAGGCGTGCGGGACATCATCTTCGCGCTCTCCCCCGAAGGCACCATCGCGTCCCTCAACCCGGCGTTCGAGACGATCACCGGCTTGCGGCGCGAGGAATGGGTGGGCCAGCCGTTCGAGCGCCTGGTGCATCCCGAGGATCTGCCGCTCGCGCTCGAGCTGCTGGGGCGGGTGGTACGCGGCGAGCTCCGCCCCGCCAGCCAGTTCCGGGTCCGGACCGCGAAGGGCGACTACCGCGTCGGAGAGTTCTCTGCCACTCCCCAGCTCCACGAGGGCCGGCTCGTCGGCATCCTCGGGATCGGGCGCGACGTCACGGAGCGCGTCCAGCTGGAGCAGCAGCTACGGCAAGCCCAGAAAATGGAAGCGGTCGGCCGGCTGGCGGGCGGCATCGCCCACGACTTCAACAACATCCTCACGGCCATCACGGGCTACGCGGATCTGCTCCTCGAGGACCTCGGCGCCACCGATCCCCGTCGCCAGGACGCCGACGAGATCCACAAGGCCGCCGATCGCGCCGCGGGGCTGACGCGCCAGCTGCTGGCGTTCAGCCGCCAGCAGGTCCTGCAGCCGACGGTGCTCGAAGTCAACAAGCTGGTCAGCAACCTGGAAAAAATGCTGCGCCGGCTCCTGGGCGAAGACGTCGAGCTCGGCACGCGGCTCGCACCGACCACGGGGCGGGTCAAGGCCGATCCCGGACAGCTCGAACAAGTCATCATGAACCTGGCCGTGAACGCCCGCGACGCGATGCCGAACGGAGGCAAGCTCACCCTGGAGACCGGCAACGTGGATTTGGACGAGGCCTACGCCGCCGACCACTATCCGGCCCGCGCGGGCCCGTTCGTGCTGCTCGCGGTCTCGGACACCGGCATCGGGATGAGCGAAGAGACCCAGGCCCACATGTTCGAGCCATTCTTCACGACCAAGGAGAAGGGCAAAGGCACGGGCCTGGGGCTCGCCACCGTCTACGGCATCATCAAGCAGAGCGGCGGATTCATCTGGGTGTACAGCGAGGTCGGGCACGGTACCACCTTCAAGCTCTACCTGCCGCGCGTGGAGGAGCTGGCAGAGCGCGCGTCCCAGCCCGTCCAAGCGCCCGCGCGTGCGGCGCGCGGGACGGAGACGGTCCTGGTGGTCGAGGACGAAGCGCCGGTCCGGAGCGTCGCCCGCCAGGTGCTCGAACGCCACGGGTACACGGTGCTCGAAGCCCCCAGCGCGGAGGCCGCGCTGGACATCACGACCCGGTACTCGGGCACCATACACCTCCTCCTCACGGATGTCGTGATGCCGGGGCTCAACGGCCGCGAACTCGCCAGCCGGCTCGCAACCCTGCGCCCTGACGCCCGGGTGATCTTCATGTCCGGTTACACCGACGACGCCGTCACACGGCACGGCGTGCTCGAGCCCGGCTCCGCCTATGTGCAGAAGCCGTTCACCCCGGACGCCATCGCCCGCAAGGTACGGGAGGTGCTCGACCGGTGAGCGCGGCACCGGCACCGCCGCCCCGACGACCCACCGCCTGAGCCCCGAAGCGGGGGAGGGGCGTGACGCCCGTCACTCCCATGGCCGCGGGAGTTGCCCCGCAGAGGTTCCGGGTGAGTATTGGTGCCCCGGAGAATGACCACCGCGAAACCAGCAGCGCCCGTGGCCCGCGACGCCGATGCCGAGCTCGAGGCATTATTCGCGGCGATCAACGACGTCATCCTGGTGCTCGACGCCGAGGGTCGCTACGTCAAGATCGCCCCCACCAATCCATCCCTGCTGTACCGCCCGGCCGCTGAACTGCTCGGCAAGACGCTGCGGGAAGTGTTCGACGGCGTCCAGGCGGAGCAGTTCATGGAGTACATCCGCACCGCCCTCGAGACCCGGACGACGGTCCACTTCGAGTACAGCCTGTCGATCGGGGGCCGCGACGTCTGGTTCTCCGGAGCGATCTCGCCGATGAGCAGCGATCAGGTGGTGCTGGTCGGCCGGGATATCACCGATCGCAAGCGAGCAGCCGAGCGGCTGCACGCGAGCGAGCAGCGGTTCCGCGCCCTGGTCGAGCACTCGAGCGACGTCGTCATGCTGCTCGGGCCGGACGGCACGGTGCTGTACGCCAGCCAGTCCACGCAGCCGGTGCTCGGCTACGGCGCGACCGAAAACGTGGGCCTGAACGCGTTCGAGCTCGTCCATCCTGACGACCGCCCCGACGCACTGGAGCTGTTCGGCGAGCTCATGCAGCGGCCCGGGCACCTCGTCAGGACGGAGCTGCGCGCTCTGCACAAGAACGGGAGCTGGCGCCACCTCGAGGCGGTCGGCGTGAACCGCCTGGACGACCCGGCCATCGGTGCCATCGTCGTGAATTACCGTGACATAACCGGGCACCTGCGTACCGAGCGGGACCTGCGCGAGACGCTCTCGCTGCTCAACGCGACGTTCGAATCCACGGCCGAAGGTATTCTGGTCGTCGACCTGGCGGGCCGCATCGTCAGTTTCAACCGCATCTTCGCCGAGCTGTGGCGGATCCCCGACTCGATCCTCGAGGCCAGGGATAGCGCCCAAACACTCGCGTTCGTGCTTGAGCAGCTCGCGGACCCCCAAGGATTCCTCAGCAGGATACGCGACCTGTACGCGCGCCCCGACGCGTCGAGCTTCGACGTTCTGACGTTCAAGGACGGTCGCATCTTCGAGCGCCTCTCCGAACCCCAGCGCATCGCCGGGAAGAGCGTCGGACGCGTGTGGCGCTTCCGCGACGTCACCGAATCGAAACGGGCCGAGCAGATTCAGCTCGCCACCTATCGGATCTCCGAATCCGCCCACGCCGCGCGTACGCTCCAGGAGCTGTTTGGCGCGATCCACCGGATCGTGGGCGAGCTGATGCCCGCGAAGAACTTTTATATCGCGCTGTACGACGCCGCGAACAACCACCTCACCTTCCCGTACCACGTAGACGAGTACGACACGGACTTCCCGTCAAAGACGCCCGGCAAGGGATTGACCGAATACGTGCTCAGGACCGGCCAGCCGCTGCTCGTGACGCCGGAAGTGCACGCGGAGCTCGAGCGGCGCGGCGAGGTGGAGCTGATCGGGCCGCCGTCGATCGACTGGGTCGGCGTCCCGTTGAAGATCGGCGATCGCACCATCGGCGTGCTCGTCGCCCAGACCTACGCCCCCGGCGTCCGCTACCGCGACACGGAGAAGCACGTCCTGCAGTTCGTCTCTACGCAGGTCGCCATGGCGATCGAGCGGAAGCGCACCGAGGAGCAGCTGCACGAGAGCGAGCGCAAGTACCGGCTGCTGTTCGAGACCAATCCCGAGCCGATGTTCGTGTACGACTTCGAGACGCTCCGCATCCTGGCGGTGAATGGTGCCGCCGTCGCACGGTACGGGCACACGGAGCAGGAGTTCCTGGAACTCACGATTCGTGATATCCGCCCGCCCGAGGAGCAGGCCCGGCTCGACGAGGAGCTGGCGCGCCGGCCGGACGACGGTGCCGTGCGCGCCGGGGTCCGTCACTGGACGAAGCAGGGCAAGCGATTCGACGTGGATCTCGTCGCCCGGCCGCTCGAGTTCGCCGGCCGCCGCGCCCGGCTCGTGCTCGCCCGCGACGTGAGCGCGCAGCGCCAGCTCGAGGAGCAGCTGCGCCAATCGCAGAAGATGGAAGCCGTGGGACAGCTGGCGGGCGGCATCGCCCACGACTTCAACAACCTGCTCACCGCCATCCTGGGTTCGACCCAGCTGCTGCTGCACAACACGCCGCCCGGCGACCCACGGCGCGAGGACGCCGAGGAAATCCGGCACGCGGGGCTTCGGGCCGCGGAGCTCACGCGGCAACTGCTGGCGTTCAGCCGCCGGCAGGTGCTCGCTCCCAAGGTGCTCGACGTCAACGCCGTGGTCGCGAACATGGACCGGATGCTGCGGCGCCTGCTCGGCGAAGACGTCGAGCTCGCCACCTCGCTCGATCCCGCCGCGGGCGCGGTCAACGCCGACCCGGGGCAGCTCGAGCAGGTGCTCCTGAACCTCGCCGTCAACGCCCGCGACGCCATGCCCGGCGGCGGCCGGCTGAGCATCGGGACGACGCGCGTCATGCTGGACGAAGAGCACGTCGAGCGGCGCCACCGCATGCCGGCCGGTGATTACGCCTGCCTGGCGGTCGCGGACACCGGCGTCGGCATGGATGAGACGACCCAGGCGCACCTGTTCGAGCCGTTCTTCACGACCAAGGAAGTCGGGAAGGGCACCGGCCTCGGACTCGCCACGGTATACGGGATCGTCAAGCAGAGCGGCGGCTACATCTGGGTCTACAGCGAGGCGGGGCACGGCACGACCGTCAAGATCTACCTCCCCCGCGTGCCCGGCGTGGCCGACGCTCCGGCGCCGGCGTCAGCGCCGCAGCCGGTGCGCGGCGGCGACGAGACCGTCCTGCTGGTCGAGGACGCGGCGCCGGTGCGCACGCTGGCCCGCCGCAGCCTCGAGGCCCGCGGCTACCGGGTGCTCGACGCAGCCGACGGGCCGTCCGCGCTGCAGCTCTCCGCCCGCCACCGGGGCGGGATCGATATCCTGGTGACGGACGTCGTGATGCCCGGCATGAGCGGTCGCGAGCTCGCCGAGCGGCTGGCCCCTGAGCGGCCCAGCATGAAGGTGCTCTACACGTCCGGTTATACCGACGACGCGATGGTCCGCCAGGGCGTCCTGAACGCCGGCGTCGCCTTCCTCCAGAAGCCGTTCGTGCCGGACACGCTGGCGCGGAAGGTCAGAGAGGTGTTGGACGGTCCAGAATCTCCCTGATGCGCTCCAGCAGATCCGGCTCCGTCCACGGCTTGTGCAGCAGGGGAACGGACGGGTCGAGACTCGCGGCGCGGTCGGGGTCCGAGTAGCCGCTGGCGAACAGGAACGGTGTGGTGTGCCCCTCCCGACGCGCGGCGTCGTACAGCGCGCGCCCTCCCAGGCGGGGCATGACGAGATCCGAAAACACGAGCCGCACGCCCGCCGTCTGGCGCAGCGCCTCGAGCGCCTCAAGGCCGTCGGCTGCCGTGACGATCTGGTAGCCGGCCGCTTCGAGGATACGCTTGACGGAGCGGCGCAGCTGGTCGTCGTCCTCCACCACCAGGATCGTTTCGAGGCCGCCGCGAACTTCGGCGACGCCCGCGCGGGGGCGCACGACAACGGCCACCCCGTCGGCCACGGGGAAATAGATCCGGAATCGGGTTCCCTTCCCCGGTTCGCTGTCCACATCGATGCCGCCGCCGTGCTGCTTCACCAGCCCGTACACCGTGGCCAGCCCGAGGCCGGTGCCCTTCCCCACCGGCTTGGTGGTGAAGAACGGCTCGAACATGTGCGCGCGCGTCTCCTCGTCCATGCCGATCCCGGTGTCGCCCACCGAGAGGCAGACGTGCTCGCCCGCTCGGCTCGACCCCCACGCCTGGCGCTGATCCTCGGTCAGGTGCACCCGGCTGGTCTCGATCCGCAGCACGCCGCCATCCGGCATCGCGTCGCGGGCATTGGTGACGAGGTTGAAGAGGATCTGCTCCGTGGCATGCACATCGGCGCGCACGTCGGGGAGGTCGTTCTCGCTCGAGGCGATGATCTCGACATCGGCCGGCAGGATGCGACGCAGGAACCCGGACAGATCGCCGATGAGCCCGCCGAGGTGGACGGACTGGAGATCGAGGCGCGAGCGGCGCGCGAAACCGAGCAGCTCCTTTATCATCACGCGGCCCCGCAGGGCCGCCGACATCACATCCCGGAGGTCGGCGTGGGCATCCGCCTGGCCGGAGGGGAGCACTTTCGCGATCAGCTGAGCGTTCGCGAGAATGATCGTGAGCAGATTGTTGAAGTCGTGGGCGATGCCGCCGGTGAGCTGGCCGATCGCCTCCATTTTCTGGGACTGGCGTAACTGCTCCTCGAGCGCACGCCGCTCCGTCACGTCTTCCGCGATCGTCTCGAAGCAGTCGATCGTTCCGGCGGGGCGCCGCACCGCGCGGCCGGAGAGCCGCACCAGAATCTCCTCGCCGTCGCGGCGCTTCCACGTGACCTCCACCCCTTCGACCACGTCTTCGACCTCGAACCGCCTGAGGATCCGGTGGCGCTCGTCCGGGTCGGCGTATACATCGACGGCGAGGTCGACGGCCAGGAGCTGCTCCTGGGACTCGTAGCCGAGCATCCGCACGAGCGCGGGGTTCACGGTGAGGAACCGTCCCTCGACGGAAGACCGGTAGATGGCGTAGGACGCGTGCTGCACCAGGGCGCGGTGGCTCTCCTCCGAGTGGCGCAGCGCGGCTTCCGCCCGGCACCGCTCGGTGATGTCGGTCCCGACGCCGATCACCCCCGCCACCGCCCCATCCGCGTCGCGAACCGGCGAATACCACGCTTCGAACACGACGCCGAAGACCTCGACGGTGGATGAGAACATCTCCCCCGTGAGGGCACGGCGCACGTCCGCGAGCGCCTGCGGCAGGTCTGCGAACAGCTGGAACGCCGAGCGGCCGATGAGCACGGCGGGCCGCACCCCGACGGCGTCGAGCCCGCGCCCTTCGACCATCGTGAACACCCCGTCACGATCGAGCGCGAACAGCACCAGCGGCGCCCCCGCGATGACCGTTCGCAGCCGCTCCTTGTTCTCGCGGAGCGCCCGCTCCTGGCGCCGCCGCTCGGTGACGTCGCGCGCGTTGACGATCAGCTGGGCGGCGTCCCCAGGGCCTACGCGCGCCTGACCCACCGCTTCGAGCACCCGCCATGCGCCGTCCTGCGCCCGGAACCGGAACTGCGCGGCCTGGGGGACCCCGGGGTGGTGTATCGCCCCCGCCAGGGCCTCGGCGACGACCGAAATGTCGTCCGGGTGGACGTAGTCGAACGCGTTGCGCTCGAGCAGCTCCCGTGGCGCGTACCCGAGCACGCGCTCGACAGACGGGCTGGCGTAGCGGAACACGCCGTTCTCCCCCACGATGGTGACGATGTCCGACCCGTTCTCGATGAGGGAGCGGAAGTGCTCCTCGCTCCGTCGCAACGCCTCCTCGGCGTACGCGCGATCGATCGCGGTGGCCAGGACATTCGCCACCGCCTGGAGGAAGTGAGTGTCGTGGATCGTGAACTCGCGGGGCTGCGCTGTATGCACGCCCAGGATTCCGAAGGGGCGGGCCTTGCCGTGCACGATCACGCTCAGGCTCGATACCACACCCTGGGCCGACAGGAGTGGCGCGCTACCGAATCGCGCATCCGTGGCCAGGTCCTCCACCACGACCGGGCCCGTCGAGCGGAGCACATACCCGGAGTGCGAGTCCGCATCCGCTGGCAACACCGTGCGCCCGACGACGCCCTCACGCCACCCGACACCGGCGCGCAGCAGCAGCGTCCGGCTTTCCGGACGGAGCTCGAGCACACTTGCCAACGGGACCTCGAGCACGCGCGCTGCGATGGCCACGGCACCCGCGATGAGCTCGTCCGGCGGAGCGCCGGCCAGCGCCCGCTGGCCGATGTGCGCCACCGCTTCCTGTTGGCGCGCGGTGGCGCGCAGCTGCGCCTCCGTCCGTGACAGTTCTGCGTCGCGAACGGCGTCGTCCTGCCGCAGCAGTCTGAACCGGCCCGTGCCCACGTCTAATGATGCCCGAGAATGATCTGGGGTAATGCTGCACGAAATGCGCGCCACAACCTTGCACCCGGCGACCCGGTTTTCCATTATGGTCTTCACACGAGGCGTGTGCCCTGCGTCACCGCCAACCCCAACTGAGCCCGGGGCAATGACATACCACGAGCCGCCATGAGCGAGTACCACGTCCTCAAGGACCTGGCGATCATCTTCGCCGTCTCCCTGCTCGTCATTTTGGTATTCCACCGTATCAAGCTCCCCGCCCTCCCAGGGTTCATCGTCGCGGGCGTCCTGCTCGGCCCCAACGCGCTCGGCCTGGTCTCCGACGCCCACCAGGTGGAGAGCCTCGCGGAAGTGGGCGTCATCCTCCTGCTCTTTACCATCGGCATCGAGTTCTCTCTGAGTCGACTGCGCGAGATGGGACGGCAGGTGGTCGCCGGCGGCGGCTCACAGGTAGGCCTCACCGTCGTGCTCGCGAGCCTGGTGGCCATGGCCCTGCACCTCGACTGGCGGGTGGCCGTCCTCCTGGGCTTCCTCGTCGCGCTCTCCAGCACCGCTATCGTGCTGAAGGGCCTCACCGACAAGGGCGAGATCGACGCTCCCCACGGCCGCCTCGCCACCGGCGTGCTGATCTTTCAGGATCTGTGCGTCGTGCCGATGATGCTCGTCCTCCCGTTTCTCGCCGGGCGGTCGGGCGGCGGCGCCGGGGCGCTGCTCCTGGCGCTCGGCAAGGCGGTGCTCGTCGTCATCAGCGTACTGGTGCTGGCCCGGACTGTGGTCCCGCGTATCCTCGCCGAGATCCTCAAGACGCGCAGTCGGGAGTTGTTCCTCATCGCGGTCATCCTGGTCGGCACGCTCACAGCCCTGGGCACCGCCGCGGCGGGCGCATCGCTGGCCCTGGGCGCGTTCCTGGCGGGACTGGTCATCTCGGAATCGGACTACGGCCACCAGGCAATGGCCGAGCTGCTGCCGTTCCGCGACGTCTTCATCTCCCTGTTCTTCGTGGCGGTCGGCATGCTCGTACAGGTGGACTTCCTGCGGGATCACCCGCTGCTCGCGTTGGGCGGCGTGGTGGGTGTTATGGGGGGGAAAGCGCTGCTCGCGGCGGTCGGCCCCGCCCTCATGGGCTACTCCGGGCGGGTGGCGCTGCTGGCCGGCCTGGCCGTCTCGCAGATCGGCGAGTTCTCGTTTGTGCTGGCACGCGAAGGCCGCGGAACCGGGCTCCTTTCGGAGGGCCTCTATCAGACGTTTCTCGCGGTGGCCGTGCTGACCATGCTCGTCACACCGTTTCTGCTGCAGGGCGGCCCGGCGCTGCTCGATGGGCTGGAGCGACTGGTTCCGCTCGACCGCCTCCTGCCGGGGCTCCGCCCCGGGGCGATCGCCGTCGCCGACCAGCCGCTCACCGACCACGTCATCGTCGCCGGGTACGGCCTGAATGGGCGCAACCTCACGGCCGCGCTGCGGTCCATCCGGGCGCCCTACCTCATCGTCGAGCTCAACGCGCAGACCGTCCAGCAGGCCCGCGCGCGCGGCGAGCCCGCTTTCTACGGCGATGCCACCCGCGAAGAGATCCTGCGCGCCCTCGGCGCGGAGCGCGCCCGAATGCTCGTCGTCGCGATCTCCGACCCGGCGGCGACTCGCCGCATGGTGCGCGTGGGACGCACGCTCAACGCCCGCATCCACATCATCGCGCGCACCCGTTATGTGACGGAAATCCCCGAGCTCAGCCGGCTCGGTGCGGACGTCGTGATCCCCGAGGAGTTTGAGACGTCGATCGAGATCTTCGCGCGCGTGCTGGCGCACTACAACGTCCCCCGGTCCGACATCGAGCGCCTGGTGGATCAGATCCGCTCGTCGCATTACGAGGCGCTGCGCGGCGGCGATGGAGCCGGGCGCATAAGCCTCGGCGCCGTGGCCGGCATCCCGCAGATGGCGGTGGAGCGTCTACGGCTCGCCCCGGACTCGCCCCTCGTCGGGAAGACGCTCGCCGCCACCGGTCTGCGTACCCAGACCGGCGCGTTGGTTCTGGCGGTCGGTCGAGG
>DATHKX010000183.1:0-2308 GCA_035488835.1 Gemmatimonadales bacterium | reverse complement strand
CGCTCCACCGCGGCGGCGGGCTCCGCCAGGCCGAGCCCGTGGCGCAACAACAGGGCTACGGTGGCGATCGCTCCGATCGGGTTGGCAATGTCGCGGCCGGCGATGTCCGGCGCAGATCCGTGAATCGGCTCGAACAGGCCCGGGCCCTCGCCCAGTGAGGCCGAGGGCAACAGACCAAGCGAGCCGACCAGCACCGCGGCCTCGTCGCTCAGGATGTCCCCGAACATGTTCTCGGTGAGGAGGACGTCGAAGGCCCTCGGGTCGGCGACCAGGCGCATGGCGGCGGTATCGACGTACAGGTGGTCGAGGCGGACGTCGGGGTAGTCCTGGCCGACGCGCGTCACCGTCTCCCTCCACAACTGGGACACTTCGAGCACGTTTGCCTTATCGACCGAGGTGACGTGCCTCCGCCGCAGCCGCGCCGCTTCGAAGGCCACCCGCGCGACGCGCTTGATCTCGGCCGCGGAGTACCGCAGGGTGTTGACGGCCGAGGCTCCCCCTCCCTCCCGGCCGCGCGGCTCGCCGTAGTAGAGGCCACCCGTGAGCTCGCGCACGATCAGGACATCGACGCCCTCGAGCCGGTCGGCCTTGAGCGGTGATCGGTCCACCAGCGCGGGGAGCACCGTGACGGGGCGCAGGTTCGCATACACCCCAAGCTGCGCGCGCAACGCGAGCAGGCCGAACTCGGGTCGGAGGTGGCGCGGCGCGTGGTCGAGGGCGGGGTCGCCCACCGCACCGAGCAACACCGCGTCCGCCCGCACCACGGCGGCGCGCGTCTCTTCCGGAAACGGATCCCCCGCGGCCGCCACGCCCGCCGCGCCGATGGGAAAGCGCCGCATCGCGAAGTCGATCCCGAAGCGGTCGCCGACGGCCTCGATCGCCCGCTCCGCTTCCGCAATCACCTCCGGCCCGATCCCATCCCCGGGAAGTACCGCGATCGAGTATTGCTTCACAACGTTTCCCGGCTTTTCTCGTACGCTCCGATCCGATCCGCGAAGCGCAGGGTCCGCCCGATCTCATCGAGGCCGTGGAGCAGCATCTCCCGGCGGTAGGGCTCCATGGAGAACGTGGTGCGGAACCCGAGGCCGTCGTGCACGCGCTGCTCCTCGAGGTCGACCGTGAGCTGATACTCGCCGCCCGCCGCCTGATGGCGACGGAACAGCTCGGCGATCTCCTGGGGCAGCAGGCGCACGGGGACGAGCCCGTTCTGGCAGCAGTTCGCGGAAAAGATGTCCGCGAACGACGGCGCGAGGATCGCGCGGAAGCCGTACTCGCGGAGCGCCCAGACCGCGTGCTCGCGCGACGAGCCGCAGCCGAAGTTCTCCCCGGCGAGGAGGATGCTCGCGCCCCGGGCGACGGGGTGGTTGAGCTCGAAGTCCGGATTCGGGCTGCCGTCGGGACGGAAGCGCCAGTCGTGGAACAGGGCGGGTCCGAACCCGGTGCGCTCCACCCGCTTCAGGAACTGCTTCGGAATGATCTGGTCGGTGTCGACGTTGGCCCGCGCCAGCGCGGCGAGTCGACCGGTGTGACGCACAAAGGGCTCCATCATCGGGCAGCCGGCTCCCGCGCCCATCTCCGGACGTCCACGATCCGCCCCGCCACGGCGGCGGCCGCGGCCATGGGCGGGCTCATCAGATGGGTGCGCCCACCGCGTCCCTGGCGTCCCTCGAAGTTGCGATTCGACGTGGAGGCGCAGCGCTCCCCGCTCTGCAGCACGTCGGGATTCATCCCGAGGCACATCGAGCACCCCGCGTTGCGCCACTCGAACCCCGCCTCGCTGAACACCCGGTCCAGCCCTTCCCGCTCCGCTTGCGCCTTGACCTGTTGCGATCCGGGGACCACCATGGCGCGGACGCCGGTCGCGACGTGTCGGCCTCGGATGGTGCGGGCCGCGGCACGCAGGTCCTCGATCCGCGCGTTCGTGCAGGACCCCAGAAACACCCGGTCGATCGGGAGCCCCTCGAGCGGTGTGCCGGGCACGAGCCCCATGTACTCGAGCGCTCGCGTGACCGCGCGCTGCTCGCCGTCGGTGGTGAAGTCGGCGGGGCTCGGCACGCAACCGGTCACGGAAGTGACCATGCCGGGGCTCGTTCCCCAGGTCACCTGGGGCGCCACTTCCGAGGCATCGAGCTCGACGTGCTTGTCGTACGTCGCGCCAGGATCGGTGTGGAGCTCCCGCCACTTCCCGACGGCGCGGTCCCACGCCGCGCCGCTCGGCGCCCGCGGCCGGCCGGCGAGGTACGCGACGGTCGTCTCGTCGGGGGCGATCATCCCGGCCCGCGCACCCGCCTCGATCGACATGTTGCAG
>DATHKX010000182.1:0-2490 GCA_035488835.1 Gemmatimonadales bacterium | reverse complement strand
CCGGAGAACGAGAACGACCATCCGTTGGACATCTGCATCGTCAGGCCTTGCGCGCTGGCCGTCGCGGAGACGCCCAGGGCCAAGCCCAACAACAACAGCGTGAGACGCTTCATACGAGATTCCCTCCTTGGGAGTTAACCTGCCGCCATCCTGCCGCTCGTGCCCTCGAGGCGCCAATGCGACTACCCGCGCCACGTACAGCCGAGTGGGAAGATCTCCCACCACTAATACTCGTCTGGCTTCTCACCTACAGTTGTTTGAACAAACAGGGCAAACCGGAGCCCACCTCCTTGAGAGTGAGTCCGTGATCCCGCGAGCTAGGGTTTCCCCGCAGGAGTGGCCGCCAATGACGGCCTGACAACTGAGCCCGAAACCGCGAGACGAACCCACATACCGGCCGCCCCATGGCCCGGAACCCCGCAAAATATTAGGTAGGACCCCCCCTTATCCGCAATAAAGCGAAGGTCATCCGTCTGCTCGGAGACCAGTCCCTGCTCCAGCCGGAGCGTGAAGGCGCGGGCGAAAGCGGGCGCAACTGGCCCTGTAGGAAGGGGATGGGTGTCCGGGATGACCTCGGCGGAATGGGGGAGCATGCCATCGTGATTCCGGAAGTGCATGACCACGGTCCAGCCCAAAGGCACCGTGAGGGTCAGCCCCCCGTCCCGGAACCCGTTGAAGTTGAGCGCGCCGTTCAGGCCGGTGAGTCCCGCCACGAGCTCGAACGTCGCGGTTTTGGTGACCGTATCGGCCTGCAACCAGGACGAATCGACGACGGGAGCTGCGCCCGCGCGCTCTTGCTGCGCGCCAGCGGTGACCGGTACAAGGACCATGGCGACGACGGACAGGAGTTTGACCATCGGGACCTCGTGGGGAGGAGACGGCACATCCGTTCCCCGGTTGGGGGCTCCCTTCGCGACAAAAATACGCAGTCGCTCCGGGAGCCCCCAACCGGGGAACGTCGCTGCGCTACATGCCCGCCTTCGGTAGCCCGAAGACGAAGAGCGAGTTGCCCAACGGATAGCTGATCTGGAAGTTACCACCCGCCGCGACGGCGATGAACTGCTCGCCGTCGAGCTCGAACACCGCGGGTGCCGCGTTCACTCCTGCACCGCAGTAGAACTTCCACAGGACCGTACCGGTCTTGGCGTCGTACGCCTTGAACCAGCCGTTGCCCTCGCCCGTGAACATCAGGCCGCCAGCCGTGGCGGTCGCGCCGCCCATCATCGGGAGGTCGGTCTTTTGCTGCCAGGCGATCTTCCCCGTGTTCAGGTCGATCGCGCTGACGGTGCCGTACTCGCCCGAGTAACCGCCCTTGTCATCCGGGACCCGGACGAACGCGCTCCCGAGCCACAGCCGCCCCTTCTCCCAGGGGGAGTAGTGGACCTTATAGTGCATCGGCTGGTGCAGCCCCACCGTATACGCATACGCGAGGTCGGGGTGCACGGCGATGGGCGACCATTCCTCGCCGCCGTTCGCGCCTGGAAGCATGAACACCCCGTCGGCGGTGGGTTGCGTGTACATGTTCTGCTGCGGCACGAACGCCTGGGAGCGGCGGATCAGCCTGCCGGTCGCGGCGTCGAGCACGTACACGAAGCCCGTCTTCCCGGCCTCGACCACGGCCTTTCTGCCGCCCACCATCGCGATCACCGGAGGGCTCACGGCGTCCAGGTCCCACACGTCATGCGGAACCTCCTGATAGCCCCACTTGAACTTCCCGTTGGTCGCATCGATCGCCACGATCGATTCGGTCCAGCGGTTGTCGCCGGGGCGGATCGAGCCGTCCAAGTCGGGGGACGGGTTGCCGATCGCGACGTATAGAGTCTTCGTGTCGGGATCGTAGGCCGGCGTCATCCACATCGAGCCGCCGCCCGTCTTCCAGGCGTCGGCGTACTTGGCGGAGTCAGCTCGTTCCTTGGCGATGTCGCGCTTCAGGTCGTCGCCGTCGGGCGTGGTCCTGGAGAACGGGCCCCACCAGCCGCCCTCTTCGGGCGAGGGCAGCGTGTACCAGGTCCATCCCGCCGCGCCGGTGGCCGCGTTGAAGGATTTGACGTATCCGCGGATGCCGTACTCGGCGCCTGACGTCCCGATGATCACCCAGTCGCCGATCACCAGCGGCGCCATGGTCTCGGTGTAACCGGCTTCCGGCCCATCGCCCACCTTCACCTCCCACTTCACCTTCCCGTTCGTCGCGTCGAGCGCCACCAGGTAGTCGTCCAGCGTACCGACGAACACCGAGCCGCCCGAGACCGCGACGCCGCGGTTGTTGGGGCCGCAGCACGCGGTCGAGACCGGACCGTTCTTGTGCGTGTACTCCCACAACATTTTCTGCGTCCGCAGGTCGAACGCGCTCACGATGTTGTTCGGCGTCGCGGGCGACGTGATGTACATGACGCCGTTCACGACGATCGGCGTGGTCTCGAAGCTGCCGAGCCGCTCGGACCCGTGGGTATAGACGGCCCGCGGGACGAGATTCTTGACGTTCGAGGTGTT
>DATHKX010000181.1:0-3294 GCA_035488835.1 Gemmatimonadales bacterium | reverse complement strand
GAACTGAACGCCCGGGTGACGTATCCAAAGTCGAGGCTCAGCCATGGGCGAACCGCGTATCGGCCGCTCAGCGAGATCTCGCCGACGTCCCGCTTGGGTACGGCCCCTGTGCCTGAAGCGGTCAACGTTCCGCGCGTACCGCTCGCCGTAAAAAGGAAGCGGCCAGCGTCAAAGGCGAGTGCCGCGCCTGCCCACACGCCGTCCACCCGCTCAGTCACGTCGCCCAGGCGTACGCTGCTCTTCGGCACGGCGATCACGCCGCGGGCGGCAATCGCCTGGCCGGGGAGCTGCAGGCCGGCCAGGACCAAGCTCGCGAACGGCAGGGCCAGACGTAGGCGTGTGTTCATGGCTCCCTCGTCGCGCGGATCCGCAATGGCGCGATACGAAGCTTGGTCGCATTCTCGACGGCGATGGTGCGATGGCGCACTTCCCAGGCGGCGCGGAGCGAATCATTATATCGAGTGTTTTCCGGTATCCGGACGGTGGAGCGCTTGAGGGCAACAGTCCCGACGGCGACGGATCCCCCGATCAACAGCGCCGCGGGTGGGATCGAATGTCCACTCACGTCGCCATCGTTCACCGCGGCCGATACCAGCAGCACGAGCGCGCCGAGGCCGATGCCCTCTCGCACCGTGCGGAACGACACGCCCGATTTCCTGGTCTCGGGCCGGAACGAGATGCCCGGAATGGCAGACCCGTACGCGGCCGTGTCGACGGACGTGCGCTCGACACTCAGTTGCAGCAGGTCGCTCGAGCTGCGCCCGGAGGCAGCGACTTCACCCTCGATCGCATAGGATCCCGGTGCCAGCACGCTCCCATTGAGAGCCCCGAGTGGGATTCTGGCGATCGCCACGCTATCGACGGGCAGGACCGTCAATACCGAGTCGCGGGGCCGCGGAACCGTCAGACGCAAAAGGAGGCGCACTTCCCCGGGCCGACCGACCGCGATCTCGATCGGCAGGCTGTCTCGGAGCGGGGTCAGCACGGTGTCGCGCGGGGCCCGGATCGCGATCGCGGGGGTGTCCCGGCGCACTCGCCTGTAAGCCGTCTGCAGCTCGGGGTTGAGGGCGTCGCCCGGAGGCGTGTAGAAGGGGTCGGCTTGGATGGCTTGTCGCAGTAGGGCGCGTGCGGAATCCTTCGCGCCGAGGGACCAAGTCACCTCGGCCAGGCGCGCCAGGGCCCGGGCTCGCACGGCTGCCGGGAACAGCGGTTGGTGCGGTGTGAGTACGTCGCCCAGCATCCCCGCCCCGCGCTCGACTTCGCCGGCGTCGAGTCTGGCGAACGCGCTGTCCACGCCCCTTACCCCAGTCGTGTCCTGCCTCGCGACCCACGACAGCCGGACCTGCTGCCGCTCAGCAACCACGATGGTCGTGTCGGTGGTGGCTCCAGGGTCTCGCTGTAGACGAACCTGGTGGTTGCCGGGGGTAATGCGGTGCGCCGCAACGCTGGTGTAGCCGATGCGCTGGCCGTCGACCAGCAGCGTTCCCCATGGGCGCGCCACGACATACAAGATGCCGGCCGTTTCGGGTAGCAGCGAGACGCCGACGACCGTCGTGACTCCCGGCAGGATCTCCACCGTCAGGCGCGTGGGCAGGTACCCGGGCGCGGACGTGACGACGTCGTAGCTGCCCGCCGGGAGGCGTCGCGACTCGCCACCCCGCAGGAACTGATCCGCGCCGATCCGGGCGGTGATGGGGATGGTCGCGGCGGCCAGGCGGACGACTCCGGGAGTCTCGGCACGGAACGCCGTCGGCCACTCGAACTCGGTCCGCGCGACGAACCGGTCGCACGGAGTCGAATCGACGAAGGCCCGGGCGGCCGCGGCGGCGCGCACCACGGCGGGCGGGACGACGTCCGCGTCCACCTCGAAGTCGGGAGCGAGCCGGGCCGCCCACCGTAACCACGTCGCCGCCAGCGCATCCTGGCGCAGCACCACGAGCACGTCGGCGAGGCGCTCGACACCCTGCTTCCACAGTTGATCAGGCGGCCCGGCTTTGGGATCGAGCCCCTTGGCGAGCAGCGAGACCGCGCCGGAGTAGTCCGCCAGCAGGTAGCGCTCGGTCCCGGCCGCCAGGGCCTGTCGACCCATTTGGGCCAGCGCCGGCGGGGGGGCGGCGAGTAAGAGGATCGTCAACGAGGCGCAGGTTCTCATGAGCCCGCCCGGCGCATCTGGATCTCGACCACGTTGGTGCCGGACCGGAGCGTCAGGGTGGTGTCCAACGGGGCGAATCCCGGACGCTCGAACCGCAGGGTGTGCGTGCCGGGGGGGAGCTCCTCGCGGTGCACCGGTCGCTCCCCGCGCAGGTCGCCGTCGACGTAGATACGCGCCCAGCCGGCGGTGAGCCGGATGATGAGTAGGGCCGAGGGCGCTTGCCGCGGCGCGGCGGCAGGCGGGGGCGACGCGACAGGCCGCGTCCGCTCGACCGCTGGTGGCAGGGCCGCCGGAGCACGCGGCAGGGTGTCGTCGCCAGCTGGCAGGCGCACCGTGCCGGCATCCTGGGCGCCGCGGCGCAGCATGGTTGCCCCGGCGTAGAGCGTCGCGGCGACCGCGACAAAACCGGCGCCCCACTGGATCAGGGGGCGACGGCGAACTGCTGCGCGCCTGGGCGCGGCGACGTCGTACCCTCGGCCGGCTAGCGCGCCCACGAAATCGGTCACGGTCGCAAAGCGATCTGCCGGGCTCTTTGCCAGTGCGCGGTCGATTGCAGCGTAGGCATGCGGGGGCAAATCCGGCCGCAGATCCGAGAGCGGGGGTGGCGGCTCCACTACGTGTTTGTTCAGAAGCTCGTAGGCGGTGGCCGCGTCGAAGGGAACGCGGCCGGCCAGGCACTGGAACGCGACCACGCCCAGGGAGTACTGGTCCGCTCCCCCGGAAATCTCGGTGCCACGGTAATGCTCGGGCGACATGTAGTGCGGCGTGCCGAGCAGGTGCCCCGACGCGCTGGCGGACGCCTCCTGGATCTCCTTCGCGATGCCGAAGTCCGTAACCGTGACGCGACCGCGCTCATCCAGAATGATGTTACCGGGCTTGACGTCGCGGTGAATGACCCCGTGCTGGTGGGCGTAGTCCAGCGCATCGGCGACCTGGTCCAGCAGCGCGACGGTTTCTTCCAGCTCGAGACGCTTCCGCTCCGCGAGGATCGTGTCGAGACTCTTGCCCTCGAGCAGCTTCATGGAGTACCACAGCAGCTCGCCGCCGGCGCTGACGCGATAGATCGGGATGATGTTCGGGTGGTCGAGGGCGGCGGCGGTGCGGGCTTCGCGCCGGAACCGCTCGATGGCGCCCTGGCCGAA
>DATHKX010000180.1:0-3120 GCA_035488835.1 Gemmatimonadales bacterium | reverse complement strand
CTGTGCGTGAACGCCGCGGCGAGCCCCGGATGCCCCGCGACGTATCCACCGCCCACGAGCGCCCCGATGAGCAGGACCGCCCCCACCGCCGATGCCTCGCCCACCTTACCCGGGCGCCACGACTTCATCCACCACCCCATCAGCAGCGCGATGGGGATCGTACAGGCGATGGTGAACAACCCCCACGGCGATGCCTTGAGGGCATTCACCACGATCAGCGCCAGCACGGCGAGCAGGATGATCATGATGAAGAGCACCGCCAGCATCGCCGTCGCCCCGGCCGCCGGGTTCACTTCCTCCTTCGCCATCTGGCCGAGCGACTTGCCGTCCCGGCGTAGCGAGCAGAACAACATCACGAAGTCCTGGACCGCGCCCCCCAGGACCACGCCGATAACCAGCCATAACGTGCCCGGCAGGAAGCCGAATTGCGCGGCCAGCACCGGGCCGACCAGCGGGCCGGCACCCGCAATGGCCGCGAAGTGGTGTCCGTACAACACCCACTTGTTGGTGGGCACGAAGTCTCGTCCGTTGTTGCATCGCTCGGCCGGCGTGGCGCGGCGGTCGTCCAGGCCGAACACCCGGGTGGCGAGGAACCTGCTATAGAAGCGGTACCCGACGGCGTAGGTGCAGACGGCGGCGGTGAGGAGCCAGGCGGCGTTGACCGTCTCGCCCCGCGACAGCGCGAGCACGCCGAAGGCGGCGGCTCCGAGGACGGATATCCCGCTCCACAGGAGCACCGAGGCGAGCGGTCGCATGGCGCTAAGTTACGCCGTGCCTTGCCGATGTTCAATTTCGAACATAGGTTCGAAATCTTGACACCCATTTCTCCCTGGATCTTAGCCCCGCGCGGGGCGGCGCAAGTCGGAGCGCCCGGGACTGAGACCCGCCCCGACCCGCAGCGCCTGGCGGAGACGGTGCATGGGCGGGTCGCCGTGGTGACGGGCGGCGCCACCGGGCTCGGCCGGGCCACGGCGCTCGAGTTCGCCCAGCGCGGTACGGCGGTCGCGATCAACTACGTCGATCTGCCCGACCGCGATGTGGCGGAGCAGGCCTTGCTCACCGAGACCGCCATCCGCGCCCTCGGCGTGCCCGTCTATTGCGCGCGCTGCGATGTGCGCAAGCGGGACGACGTGGAGAAGTTCGTCACCGCGGTGCGCGAGCGTCTGGGCGGGGTGCACTTTCTGATCAACAACGCGGGCGTGGCGCACGACGGCGCGCTGTGGCGGCTCACCTCCGAGGCGTGGCAGGAGGTGATCGACACCAACGTCACCGGCGCCTTCAACTGTATCCAGGCGGTGGCCGGCCCGATGCGCGCCCAGCGCTATGGCAAGATCGTGAACATCGCGAGCCACCAGGCGTTTCGGCCGGGCTTCGGCATCGCCAACTACGCGGCCAGCAAGGCGGCCCTGATCGGACTCACCCGCTCGGCCGCCGTGGACCTGGGTCCGTCCAACATCAACGTCAACGCCGTCGCCCCCGGATTCGTCAAGACGGACCTCCTGTCCACGCTGCCGCGTGAGGTGCTCGAGCGCGCCGAGCACGAGTCGGTGCTGGGGCGGGTGGCGGAGCCGGAGGACGTGGCGCGGGTGATCGTGTTCCTGTGCAGCGATGGGGCGCGCCACATCACGGGACAGGTCATCGTGGTGGATGGCGGGCTGACGCTCGGTTCTTGAAAATCCGCGGCGCGCACACGATATTGCGCGCCGTGACTAATCCTTTGAAAAACAAACACTTAAAAGCGTTGGCATCGGTGGCGTTGCTCGCCTGCGGCGGCAAGCCTCAGGAGGTCACGCCCGAGCGGACCGCCCCGCTTCCCACGGCCGGGATCGCGGCCCAACAGGTCGGCGTGCTGCCGCTCACGCTCGTGGCGGCCGAGGACTCGCTGCACTGGGAGGCGGTGCTGGGCGACCGCCGGGCGGTGCTCGCGAAGAGCGACAGCATCATCGGCACGCTCCTCAAGGCGCGGGCCCCGGAGGTGACCTGGGTGCTGCCGGACGAGCTGCGGCGCGTGGCGCGCCGGGCGCCGGGAATCGCCCCCGCTCCCGATCAGATGGGCACGGCGATCCTGTTCCACCCGACCAAACAGCGGCCGGAGATGGTGCCCGACCCGCTGCGCAGCGAGCTGCGGACGCTCGCCGCGCTGGTCGGCGGTGGGCGATACGCGCTGATCCCCGCCGGGTTGACATACAAGCGTGCAATCGCCTCGGGGGGCGGTCCGGGAGGTGTGGGGGCGCAGCATGCTGCGCCCCTACCGCACGCCGTGGCCACCGCGGAGCTGACCATGGTGCTGGTGGACGTCCGCACCGGTCGGGTCGGCTTTCGCACCGTCGCTCGGGGGGAGGGGGACGACCCGTGGACCGCGCTCACCCGCGCGGTGAAGAGTCTCACGCCAGGGCTGCCGTGACGCGCGAGGCGACCCTGATCGCCGGCGACGGAATCGGGCCCGAGATCACCCGGGTGACGTTGCAGGTGTTGGACGCCCTCGGGGTCGGGTTCGACTGGGACGAGCAGTACGGCGGGATGAGCGCGGTGGAGCAGGCCGGGACGCCGCTCCCCGACGCCACGTTGGACTCGATCCGGCGTACCGGCCTGGCGCTCAAAGGGCCGCTGACCACGCCCGTGGGCGACGGCTACCGCTCGGTGAACGTGGCGCTGCGTCAGGAGTTCGAGCTGTACGCCAACGTGCGCCCGGTGAAGTCGATCGTGCCCGGCGGCCGCTACACCGACATCGACCTCGTCATCATCCGCGAGAACACCGAGGGGATGTACGTCGGGTTCGACCGGACCTTCAAGGTGGGGAACGACCCCAAGGCACTTGCCCAGGCCACCTCGGTGATGACGCGCGACGGCTGCCGGCGCATCGTGCGGTACGCGTTCGAGTACGCGCGGCGGCACGACCGCCGCAAGGTGACGGTGGTGCACAAAGCGAATATCCTCAAGGCGACCTCGGGGCTGTTTCTCGAGACCGCGCGGATGATCGCCCAGGAGTACGAAGGGCAGATCGCGTCGGACGAGAAGATCGTGGATAATGCGGCGATGCAGCTGGTGATCAACCCGGCGCAGTTCGACGTGATCGTCACGACCAACCTGTTCGGGGACATCCTCTCCGACGAGGCATCA
>DATHKX010000179.1:0-5364 GCA_035488835.1 Gemmatimonadales bacterium | reverse complement strand
TCGGCCGTTCGATGCGAGCGGCCTCGTGATCGCCGACAACGTCGTCACGGGTCCGTGGAGGAGAAGCCTCAGCGCCACACGGCTGAGCGACAGTCGGATCTCCGGAAATGAGTTTCAAGGCGCCTTGCTCGACGGCATTCGCACGTCTGCCGGCGGCTTTACCAGTCCCGCTGGTGTGGTGGCCCACAACGTGTTCACCGGCAACCAAGTCAGCGGAGCGGGGCGGGCGGGCGTGTTCGCCCAGAAAGCCTGTGCCAACAAGTTCCTTGCCAACGATCTTCGGGGGAACGTGGGTGACCTGGGAGTGCTGCTCAACGACTCGACGGGCGCCAATGTCGTCGCGGGCGCGAACAACGCCATGGTGGTGGACAACGGGGCCTTCGACTGCGACGGCGACGGCCGCACCGACCCGAACATCATCACGGGCGGGGTGACGCCTCACCGGGCGGCGCCTCCCGACCCGGGCGGCGCATCGGACGCGCGGCGTCCGCACGACCCGCAGCCACTTTGAGGCTACAATGCACGAGCGGCCCGGGGGTGACCCGGGCCGCTCTCATCTCACGAGACACACTCCGCCGTCACTCCCCCACGACCAGCTTCCTCCGCAGCGTCGCCAGCTTCCGCCGCACCGAGCCGTCGTAGATCCGGTCCCCCACCCGCACCACCACGCCGCCCAGGATCCCCCGATCGGCGCGAAAATGGGCGCGGACTTCCTTCCCGATCGCCCGGGACAGCCGCTCGACGACCTCTTTCTCGAGCCGCCCGTCCGGCGCTTCGAGCAACGTCACGCCCGCGTGCACCCGATTGAGCTTGACGTCCACCAGGACGTCATACTGCTGCGCGATCTCCCCGAGCAGTCCCTGCCGCCCGCGCCGCACCACCGCCTGGAGGAACCGCACGAACTCCGCCGGCGCCAGGCCCTCGAGCGCCCGCTCGAGCAGCGCCGCCTTGAGGGTCTTCGAGACGCGTGGCGATTCCAGCGCCACGCTGATGCGCTCGTCCGCCTGCACCGCCCCCGCCACGGCCTCCATCAGCTGCCCGTAGCGCTCGACTACGGCCATGCCGTGCGCTTCCGCCGCCAGCAACAGGGCCTGGGCGTAGTTGCGCGCCACGGTGGTGCTCTTCACCGCGCCTGCTCCCGCCCCGCCTCGAGGCTCGCCAGGTACTCGGTCACCAGGCGGCGATTCGCCTCGGAGTCGAGGTTTGCCTCGATCAGCTTCGACGCGGCCGCGATCGAGAGGTCCACGGCCTCGCGCCGCAGCTCGAGGATCGCCTTCTCCTTCTCGGCGTCGATCTCCTTGCGCGCCCGCCCGAGCAACTGCTCGTACTCCTGGCGCGCCTTGGCGAGCAGCGTCTCCCGCTCCTTCTCCGCGACGCTCTTCGCTTTGGCCACGATCTCCTGCGCCTCGGCCCGCGCCCCCGCGATCGTGCGCTTGTGCTCTTCCAGCAGGCGGACGGCCTCGGCGCGGGCCCGCTCCGCCTCCTCCAGCTGCTGCTGGATGCGGCGCTCCCGCTCCTCCACGGACTTGAGCAGCGCCGGCAAGGCGAGTTTCCACAGCAGAGCCAGCAGGATCCCGAAGACGACGATGGTCCAGAAGATCAGCCCCGTATTGATGGAGAACGGGGTGAACGCTTCCTCTCCACCCGCGTGGGCGGCTTCCTGGACCAGCAGCAGCAGCGACATTTACAGCAGCTTGAACAGCAGCGCGAACACCAGCGCCGCGAGCCCCACGCCTTCGATCAGCGCCGCCGTCAGGATCATGGCGCCCCGGATATCGCCCGACGCCTCCGGCTGGCGCGCGATCGCCTCCACCGCCTGGCCGCCGATCCGGCCGATCCCCAGCCCCACACCGATCACCGCGAGCCCCAGGCCGAGGCCGGCGCCGAGCAGCGCGTTGGCGTTCTTCGCCGCGGCGGCGATCTCCGCGCCGGTCGGCTGTGCACCCTGAACTAACGTCACGAGATCTACCATGGTCTCCTCATCCTGACGGTGTTAATGCGCATGCTGCATCATACCGATGAACACCGATGTGAGCAGCGCAAAGATATAGGCCTGCAGGAACGCCACCAGCAGCTCGAGCAGCATCATGAACGTCACGAACGCGACCGATCCGATCGCCACCAGCCAGCTCCCGAAGATGAAGATCAGGCCGAGCAGCGCCAGGATCACGAAGTGGCCCGCCGTCATGTTCGCGAACAACCGCAGCGTGAGCGCGAACGGCTTCACGATCTTTCCGATGATCTCGATCGGCGTCATGATCAACGCCATCGCCACGGCCCCGAGCCCGTGCATGCCGGGCGGCACGAACACGATCGTCTTCAGGTAGCCCCTGGGGCCGAGCGCCTTGAGCCCCGAGACCTCGATGGTGACGAAGGCGGTGAGCGCGAGCGCCCCCGTGACCGCCAGGTTGCCGGTCGGCGTCGCGCCCCACGGCAGGAGGCCGAGCAGGTTGCAGTACAGAATGAAGAAGAACAGCGTGAGGATGTAGGGCGCGAACTTCTCCCCGCCGTGCCCGATGTTCGCGATCGCCACGTCGTTCCGGATGAACAACACGATCGCCTCGACGGCGCCGCCGAACCCCGACGGGGCCTTCCCTTCCCGGTGGCGGCGCTCCACCTGACGGCCGGCGTACCACACCGTCAGGAAGACGAGCACGGCGGCGATCACCATGAACACCACGTGCTTGGTGGGCGAAACATCCACCCCGAACAGGCGCCAGCCGGTCGGCAGGTGCCACTCGCCCAGCCCGAACGGCAGCTCCACCACGTGGCTGTCCGAGGTGTGCTCGAAGATCGCCTTGCCGATGTCGGGCACCTGCATCATCGCACGAATCTCGTCTCCAGGAAAAGCAGCGGCAGCAGCACGCCCAGGAAGCCGAGCGCCGCGGGCAGCGGGGGGAGGACGGCGCGATGTGTCGCCGCGATCGCGAGCACAGCGCCCAACGCCAACGCCCGCACTCCCATCCCGCTCAGCCAGCGGGACATGAAGACCGGCTGGGGAGCGCGCATCGCGGGCCGCAGCAGCGCCACCGCGCCGAGCTGCGCGGCGAGGGCCGCTACGCCACCGAGCGCCGCGGCGCGTCCGCCGATCCCCGCCGCTACCGCCACCAGCACCGCACCTAGTCCCAATAGCAGCGCGTAGGCCCTCACCCGTCCCCCGGCCCCCGGCCGCGGTCCCGTTTCTCCGCTTCCGTGTCCCGCTTCACGCGATTGTACAGGCTCACGAACCAGCCTACGGTGCCGACCAGGAAGCCCGCGATGGCCAACAGGGGACGCGTATGCAGCCAGCCGTCCACCACCCAGCCGAGCCCGCCGAACAGCAGGATGACGGCGGCCAGCTGGAACCCCACCGCGACGTACGAATAGCCCTCGCCGAAGCCGCGCGCGAACCGGTTTTTATCGTCCGGGGACATGATGCGGACGGGAACATACCCGCTTGTGAAAACTTTCGCAAGCAAAGTCACAACCACGCAAACTTATGTGGCGCTTGGGAGTATGATGTGGTAACCTTGCACGCAATGACGCCAAACCCTGCCCCCGTCCCCCGTCCCTCGTCCCCCCCGTTGGGGGATGTCGAGTTGTTGGAGCGCCTCACCCGCGCCCGCGCGGACCTGCTCGCCCAGGTGGGCCGCCGCATCGTGGGTCAGCACCAGGTGCTCGACGGGATCCTCACCGCCGTTTTCTCGGGCGGCCACGCGCTGCTGCTCGGCGTGCCGGGGCTCGCGAAGACGTTGATGGTGCAGACGGTGGCGCAGACGCTCGATCTCAAGTTCTCGCGCATCCAGTTCACCCCCGATCTCATGCCCACCGACATCACCGGCACCGAGATCATCGAGGAGGACCAGGCCACCGGGAAGCGCGCGTTCCGGTTCGTGCGCGGACCGGTGTTCGCAAATATCGTGCTGGCGGACGAGGTGAACCGCACGCCCCCAAAGACCCAAGCGGCGCTCCTCCAGGCGATGCAAGAGCACCAGGTGACGGCGGCGGGCCAGACGCATCCCCTTCCGGCGCCGTTCTTCGTACTCGCGACGCAGAACCCCATCGAGCAGGAGGGGACCTATCCCCTCCCCGAGGCGCAGCTCGACCGCTTCATGTTCGAATTGCGCGTGGCCTATCCCACCAAGGAAGAGGAAGAGACGATCGTCGAGGCCACCACGGGGGACCGCGCGACCGAGATCGCGCCGGTGTTGACCGCCGAAGATGTTTTGTCGTTGCAGCACCTGGTACGCCGCATCCCGGTGCCGAAGCCGCTGGTGCGGGCGGCGGTGACGCTGGTGCGGATGACCCGACCGGGGGATGCAGAGGCGCCGGCGTTCGTCAAGCAGTTCGTGTCGTGGGGGGCGGGGCCGCGGGCGTCGCAGTATTTGATCCTGGGGGCCAAGGCGCGGGCGGCGCTGGACGGCCGGCCGATGCCGGACGAGGACGATCTGCGCACGGTGGCGCCGACGGTGTTGACGCACCGCCTCGTGATCAATTTCGCGGCGGAGGCGGCGGGCCGCAGCGCGCCGGACCTGGTGGAGGAGCTGCTGGTGACGCGGGGCTGGGTGCAGGGGTAGAGGGTACGGAGGTACTCCCGTGAACAGGATCGTCTTCGCCGGTCTGGCCCTGGTCCTCGTCCGTGACTGTAGTCTCGCGGGCCCGCGATTCCACGGCCCGATCCAGGGTACGTGGGGGGGCCAGGACGCCGGCTTGATCGCGTTCGACACGACTGCCCACGTCCACATCGGCTGCACCGCGGGGGACACGAAGCAGGCGATCGTGGCCGACGCGCAGGGGCAGTTCGACGCCCCAGGCCGCTACAACATCACGCTCTATCCGGTGGCCCGCGGTCCCGATCATCCGGCGCGGTTCACCGGCTCGACCGACGGGCACGTAATGACGCTCACCGTGACGCTCACCGATACCGCGGTCACGCTCGGGCCGGTGCAGTTGGAGCTCGGCAAGGAGCCGCAGATGGGGCCGTGCCCGATCTGTCGGAAGCCGGAACGGGGAGTGCCACCAGGCTCGCGGCCCACACGATGAACTCGCGTTGCCTCGCTATCGCCGTGACACCCTTCTTGACCGCTCTGGCTGCATGCGGCGGACTCAACGACATCGTGGACCGATGGCCGACGTTCACGGTCGCAGGGAAGGTCACAACGGCGACGGGAGCGCCCGTCGTGGGTGCCGACGTTCGTGTCATCACCTGGTGGAGCCCCAGGACGTGCTCGGACTCGATCGCGTTCACACTCGGATCAGACACCACAGACCGCGGGGGGAGCTACCAGACGCGCCTTGGCTTTCTCACCAGTACGTTTAGGGGATGCGTGCGAGTCGAAACGGGGACGGTCAGGCGAGACACGCTTGTGAGCGACGTGCGGCCGG
>DATHKX010000178.1:0-2293 GCA_035488835.1 Gemmatimonadales bacterium | reverse complement strand
TTACGGCTACGCAAGCGCACGAGCTGGTGGCGGCCGGTCGGGGCGTGTTGGTGGACACGCGCGACGGGCGGCTGTTCGACAACGCCCACGCCGCGGGCGCCCTCTCACTGCCGCTGGCCACGCTCGAAGCCGCGCAGGGGCAGGCGCCGGTCGGCGTGCTGCCGCCTGATCGCACCCTCATACTTTACTGCGCGTGAGTGGACGAACGCTCAAGCGCCCGGGCGGCGCGACTGCTGATCGCGGCGGGATACGACGAGCGCAAGGTAGCGGTGCTGCTGGGAGGGATTCGCGCCTGGTATCAGGCGGGCTACCCGCTCCAGAAATGGACCGATGGCGCGTGACCCGCGCGGTCGCCCCGTGACGGTCGTCGCGGTACTTTGCCAGCCATGGTCGACGTCTTAGGAGCCCTGCGCGAGGGTCTTGCCCCCCATTACAGCGTCGAACGGGAGATCGGGGCTGGTGGCATGGCGCGCGTGTTCCTCGCGGCCGAACGCCATCCGCCCCGCAAGGTGGCGGTGAAGGTGATGAACCCCGAGGTCGCGGGCTCCGAGTTTCGCGAGCGTTTCATCCGGGAAGTCGAGCTCACGTCACGGCTCAGCCACCCGCACATCGTGCCGATTCTCGCTGCGGACGAATGCCTGTTCGTGCCGGATGGGCCCGACGGGCTGTGCTACTACGTGATGCCGTACATCGAGGGCGAGTCGTTGCGGGCCCGCCTGGAGCGGGAGCAGCGCCTGCCGCTCGATGAGGCGGTGCGCATCGCCCTCGAAGTCGGCGATGCACTGTCCTACGCGCACGGGCAGGGCATCATCCATCGCGACATCAAGCCCGAAAACATCCTCTTGTCCGGAGATCACGCCTGGGTGGCCGACTTCGGTATTGCGCGCGCGGTCAGCGCCGCGGGCGGCCACTCACTCACCGGGGGCAACGCGGTCGGCTCGCTGGCCTACATGAGCCCGGAGCAGCTGATGGGCAGCCGCGCCATCGATGCGCGCACCGACGTGTACAGCCTGGGGGGCGTGTTCTATGAGATGCTGGTAGGCGAGCCGCCGCTCCTGAGGCTCGCCGGCAAGACGCCGCACGGCGGCGCGGCGCTCGATGCGGCGCTACGAGCACAACGCGTGAGCCACCGGAGCGAGCGCGTCGTCAAGGAGATCATCACCCGCGCGCTCGCGCCGGAGCCCGACGACCGCTTCGTATCTGTAGACGAGTTCGTGGCCCGCCTCCGTGATGTGCTGGGCAGGGGCCTGCGGCTGCCGCGGGTGCGCTGGAAGGCGGTCCTGCTCCTTGGCGCGGCGGCAACAGCCATCGGCGTGGTCGGCGCGGCAATACTCGGGAGGCGCGCGCCGGCGCTCGACCCGAGGCGCGTCGTCGTCGCGGGGTTCGAAGACCTCTCCGGGGATTCGACGCTCGCTCCGCTGGGGCGCATCGCCGCCGATTGGGTCACACAGGCGCTGGCGGGCCGTGGCGGGCTGGAGGTCGTGCGCGGCGCCGCCACCGGCCATCTCGACGCCGCCGAGATTCGAGCCCTGGCCGCCCAGACGGGGGCGGGGACGGTGGTCTCGGGATCGTACTATCGTGATGGGGACTCGGTCCGCTTCCACGTGCAGATCATCGACGCGGCGCGCGGCACGGTGCGGCGTGGCGTGGAGCCGATCGGCGCTCCGCGACGCGCGCCGACCGAGGCAGCCGAGGCGGTGCGCCACCGCCTGACCGCTGTATTCGACACGCTCTTCCCGCCTGCCAAGCGGTGAACCGGCCGCCGGTAGCAAGTAACGATGCCGCAATATGTTACATGGTTTCACCGGACGCGGCGGGGGGCCCATTGTGACTAAGGCCACCGTGGTGAATCCTGTGGGGCCGCATACTGCTCGTGGCACCCATGACCCTACGGATCCTGCTGCTCGAAGACGTGCCGGCGGACGCCGCGCTGGTCGAACGCCACCTGACCAAGTCGGGATTGGAGTTCATCAGCCAGCGGGTCGACACACGCGCGCGCTTTGAGGAGGCGCTGCGGGAGTTCGTGCCGGACATCATCCTGTCCGATCACGGCCTCCCCGGGTTCGACGGATCCGCGGCGCTCCAGCTCGTCAAGCAGCGATTCCCCGCCCTCCCCGTCATTCTGGTCACGGGCTCGCTCAACGAGGAAAAAGCGGTCGAGTTCATGAAGGCGGGCGCCGCGGACTACATCCTGAAGGACCACCTGACGCGACTGCCCGAAGCGATCCGGCGGGCCATACGGGAGAGGCTTCTCCAAGAGGAGCGCGAGCAAGCCGTCGCCGCGCTGCGGGAG
>DATHKX010000177.1:0-12588 GCA_035488835.1 Gemmatimonadales bacterium | reverse complement strand
AGCGTCTTCTCGCCGCTCGCGGCGTCCACGAGCCACAGGTAGCTCTCGTTGACGGACACGCTCTGGCCGAGCAGGATCGTGCGGTCGTCGGGCGACCAATCGAGCGGGCCGTACCCGCCGCCCTGAAGCTGGAGCACCATCCGATCGGTGGCGGGGTTGCTCGGGTCCACCACCCACAGGTCCAGGTCGCGTCCGTTGCGGCGCGTGGACATGTAGGCGTAGCGGTCGCCCTTGTGCGACCAGGCGCCGCCCACATTGCGGGACTTCCCGTCGGTGAGCAGGGTGATTTCCCCGGTCGCCACGTCGTAGCGATACTTCTGGAAGAACTCGCCGCCTCCCACGTCCTTGGTGAACACGATGTAGCGCCCGTCGGTGGGTTGGTACGACGCGCCGGACACGGGATCGGGGAAGAAGGTGAGCTGAGTGCGGTCGCCCCCGGGCGACCGCACGCGGTGCAGCTGCGGCGCGTCGCCGAACCGCGTCCCGATGATCATCTCGCGCCGCGTCGGATGCCAGTCCCAGAACCCGGCTGTGCGGAACTCGCTGTAGGGGCGTGCCGCCGCGGCGATCGCCGCCGGCACCGGGGGGAGCCCGTCGGTCACCAGGTTGTCGCTCGGCGTGACGACTTCGGACTGGCTGCACGCCGGGCTGGGGACGAGGAGAGTAGCGGTGAGAAGCAGACACGACAGCTTTGGCATACGAGCGCCCCACTGGCGATGTAGGTCGACAAAAAGCTACGGCGCGCGCGCTCGCCGAGCGAGGCCCGGCGCCGTAGCTTTCCGCGGATTGAGAAAAATGGAGGAGCGGTGATGGCAGACAGGTATCCCGACAGCCACGTGTTCTACCGCAAGCTCGATCGCCCCTACCGCCGCATCGTGCGTGGGGAGGGCTGCTACCTGTACGACGATGCCGGCAAGCCTTACCTCGATGCGTGCGGCGGTGCATTTGTCGCGAACCTGGGCCATTCGAATCCGGCGATTGCTGAGGCGCTGGCGCAACAAGCGCGGCGGTTCGGCTATGTGTCGGGCACGGCCTTCACGCACGAGCCGATCGAAGCGCTGGCGGCGGAGCTCGCAAGCACCCTGCCCGGCGACCTCGACAAGCTGTACTTCCTCTCGTCCGGATCGGAGGCGGTGGAGGCGGCGCTGAAGCTCGCGCGCCAGTATTGGGTGGAGCGCGGGCTCCCCCGGAAGCATGCGATCATCGCCCTCGCCCCCGCCTATCACGGCAATACCCTGCTCGCCCTGTCGGCATCAGCGCGGGAGCACTACCGGGCGTTCTACCGCGAGTGGCTGGTGGACGTGCATCGGGTCCCGGCGCCGTATCCCTACCGCTGTCCGTGCGGGGGTCACGACGCCGGCTGCCCGATCTGCAGCGGCGCTGTCCTCGAGGAGGCGATCGCGCGAGTCGGAGCCGACCAGGTCGCCGCGTTCATCGCGGAGCCGGTGGGCGGCTCGTCCACGGGAGCGTCGACGCCGCAAGCGGACTACTTCAAGCGGATTCGCGAGATCTGCGATCGCCACCAGGTGCTGTTCGTGGCGGACGAGATCCTCGTCGGCGCCGGGCGCACGGGCACGTGGTGGGCGATCGAACAGTACGGGGCGGTGCCGGACATCCTGGTGATGGGGAAGGGAATCTCCGGCGGGTACGTGGCGCTGTCCGCCGTCGCGGCGCCGGAGCGGATCGTCGACGTGATCGCGACCGGCTCCGGGAGCTTCATGCACGCGCAGACGTACTCGCACCATCCGGTGGCGTGCGCCGCCGGGCTCGCGACGGTACGCTACCTCAAGGAGCACAAGCTCGTGGAGCGGTGCGCCGAGATGGGGAAGGAGCTGCAGCGGCGGCTCGCGTCGCTCAAGCGTCTGCCGCACGTGGGCGACGTGCGCGGGCGCGGACTCCTCGCCGGCGTCGAATTCGTCGAGGACAAAGTGACGCGCGCGCCGCTCCCGCGGGCGGCGAAGTTCGCCGAAACCTTCACCGAAGTGGCGCAGGACGAGGGGCTCGTCGTCTGGCCCAATGTGGGCCACGCGGACGGGACCAACGGCGACCTCGTGATGATCGCGCCTCCGTTCATCATCACGGAGCGCGGGATCGACGAGCTGGTGGAGCGGTTTACCGCGGCGCTGGAAAAGACGGTGAGGAGCGTCCATGACAGCCACCGCACCCCAGCAGTCTAAAGTCACCTACACGTCGGCCAACGTCGACTGGGAGCTGTTCCACCGCCAGTTCGACGATGCGCTGGCGCGCGTCCGGGCGCAGCTCGGCAAGGACTACCCGCTGTACATCGGGCGAGACGCAGTGCCTTCGGGCGGCCCGCCGATCGTCGATGCCTCCCCGATCGACACCAGCGTGATGCTCGGGCGGTTCGCCACCGCGACGCCGGAACAGGTGGGGCGGGCCGTCGCCGCCGCGAAGGCGGCGCAGCGCGACTGGGCGCACCGGCCGTGGCGCGAGCGGGTCGCGACGCTGCGCAAGGCGGCGAGCCTGATCCGCGAGCGCAAGTTCGCGCTCGCCGCGATCATGGCCCTGGAGGTCGGCAAGAGCCGGCTCGAGTCCATGGGGGACGCCGAAGAGTCCGCCGACTTGATCGACTACTACTGCCAGGAGCTGGAGGACGCGAATGGCTTCGTGCGCCAGATGGCGAAGGTGACGGCGGTGGAGCGGAATACCGACGTGCTCCGTCCCTACGGGGTGTTCGCGTGCATCGCGCCGTTCAACTTCCCGCTGGCCCTCTCCACCGGCATGTCCGCCGCGGCGCTCGTGACGGGCAACACCGTCGTGTACAAGCCCGCCGAGGACGCGCCCTGGACGGGGCTCAAGCTGTACGAGGTATACCGGGACGCGGGGGTTCCCCCCGGGGCGTTCAACTACATCCCGGGAACGGGCGAGGTCACGGGGGAAGCTCTGTGGCGGCACCCGGGCATCGACGGCGTTGCCTTTACCGGCTCGAAGGCCGTGGGAATGCACATCTACCAGGGCCTCTCCCGCCAATGGATCAAGCCGTGCCTGCTCGAGATGGGTGGGAAGAACGCCGCGATCGTGCTGGACTCGGCGGACCTGGATGCCGCCGCCGAAGGGGTGATGCGCTCCGCGTTCGGGTTGCAGAACCAGAAGTGCAGCGCCACATCGCGCGTGTACGTGCATCAGCGGGTGGCGGGAGCTTTCGTCGAAAAGCTGATCGAGAACACGAAGGCGCTGAAGCTCGGCGATCCGACTGAGCGCGACGTGTACTTCGGCCCGGTGATCAACGCCGCGGCGGTCGAGCGCTTCACGCGCGCCGTGGCCCAGGCCCGTCAGGAAGGCACGGTCCTGCTGGGTGGGGAACGACTCCAGGGCGGGCAGTTCGAGCGCGGTCATTTCGTCGCGCCCACGATCGCCCGGCTGCCGCTCAAGTCCGCGCTCTTCTTCGAGGAGCTGTTCGTACCGATTCTGGTGGTGGGCGAGGTGACGGGGCTCGAGCAGGCGATCGCGGAGGCCAACAAGGCGGAATACGGCCTCACGGCGGGCATCTTCTCCAAGAAGGCCGAGGAAATCGAGCGCTTCTTCGATGAGATCGAGGCTGGCGTGTGCTACGTGAACAAGCGTACCGGCGCCACCACGGGTGCGTGGCCCGGGGCGCAGCCGTTCACCGGCTGGAAGGGCTCGGGCTCGACGGGGAAGGGCGGGTGCGGGCCCTATTACGTTGCGCAGTTCCTGCGGGAGCAGAGCCGAACCGTGATCGAGGAGTCGCGATGAAGCGGGATTACCCCCGGATCGTAGTGCCGCCGCCCGGCCCGAAGGCCAAGGCCATCGTCGAGCGGCAGAATCGCTGGTCGTCCACGTCCTACCCCAAGGAATACCCGCTCGCGATCGCGCGCGGGGAGCGCGCCATGGTCGAGGACGTGGACGGGAACCGGTATCTCGACTTCATGGCCGGCATCGCGGTCGCGTCCACGGGCTACGGCCACCCCCAGGTGGTCCAGGCGATCCAGGAGGCGGCGGGACGGTTCCTGCACATCTGCGGGAGCGATTTCTACTTCGAGAGCTTCGCCGCGCTGTGCGAGCGGCTGGCACAGCTCGCGCCGGGCAAGAGCAAGAAGCGTGTGTTTCTCTCGAACTCGGGCACGGAAGCTGTGGAAGGCGCGATCAAGCTGGCGCGGCACTCCACGGGGCGTCCCGCCATCGTCGCGTTCACGGGAGCGTTTCACGGCCGGACCTACGGGGGATTGAGCCTCACGGCCAGCAAGGCGATTCAGCGCGCCGGCTTCGCGCCGTTTCTCCCCGAGGTGTACCACGTGCCGTACGGCTATCGCTACCACTGCGATTTCTGCCGGGGGGAGCCCGCGTGCACCATGCGGTGCGTCTCGTCCATCGAGGACGACCTGTTCGCCAAGCGGCTCGACCCGAAGACCGTCGCGGCGGTGTTCGTGGAGCCGATTCAGGGTGAAGGTGGCTACGTGGTGCCGCCGCCCGGCTACCTGCAGGCCCTGCGAGAGCTGTGCGATCGCCACGGGATCCTGCTTGTGTGCGACGAGGTGCAGTGCGGCGTAGGGCGGACCGGCAAGATGTGGGCGTGCGAGCACGAGGGGATCGAGCCCGACGTGCTGCTCGCGGCTAAGGGGCTCGGGAGCGGCATGCCGATCGGGGCGATCATCGCCAGGGAATCGATCATGAAGTGGCAGCCGGGTGCGCACGGCAGCACGTTCGGGGGAAACCCCGTGTGCTGCGCCGCGGCGCTCGCGACGCTCGACGTGGTGGAGCGCGAGCTGCTGCCCAACGTGCCGCGCCTGGGTGAACGGCTGTTCGCGGGCGCGAAGCGGCTGCAGGAAAAGTACGCCGCGATCGGCGACGTGCGCGGGCGGGGCCTGATGATCGGGGTCGAGTTCGTGAAGGACCGCGCGACCCGCGAGCCCGCACCCGAGATCCCGCATGAGCTGGTGGAGCGGGCGTTCCGAAAAGGTCTGCTGCTCCTGGGCGCGGGGAAGAGCGCGCTGCGGCTCGCGCCGCCGCTCGTCGTGGACGAGTACGACGTGGATACCGCGCTGCGCATCATTGACGAGTGCCTGCGGGAGATGACGGACTAGGTGCCATCCAAAGTCACGTCGATGCGGGAGGCCATCTCCCGCTGCGTCCACGACGGCGACACCGTCGTCATCGAAGGGTTCACCCATCTCATCTGCTTCGCCGCGGGTCACGAGATCATCCGCCAGCGCCGCCGCGACCTGACCCTCGCCCGGCTCACGCCGGACTTGATCTACGACCAGATGATCGCGGCGGGCTGCGCCCGGAAGCTCGTCTTTTCCTGGGCGGGGAATCCTGGGGTGGGGTCGCTGCACGCGTTCCGGCGCGCGCTGGAAGGGAAGCGCGGCGGGGCACTTGAGATTGAGGAATACTCCCACTTTGGGATGGTCGCCCGGTTTTCGGCGGGCGCGGCACGGCTGCCCTTCTGGCCGCTGCGCAACTACATGGGCACCGATCTCCCCACCGCCAACCCGCGCATCCGGACGGTCGCCTGCCCGTACACGGGCGAAGCGCTGGCCACGGTGCCGGCGCTCAATCCGAGCGTCACGATCGTGCACGCCCAGCGTGCCGACGCGGCGGGCAATGCCCAGATGTGGGGCCTGGTCGGGGTACAGAAGGAAGCGGCGTTCGCCTCGGAGCGGGTGATCGTCGTGGTGGAGGAGCTCGTGGAGGAGGCGGTCATCCGCTCCGATCCCAACCGCACCGTGATCCCGGGCATGATCGTGAGCGCGGTGGTGGTCGAGCCGTGGGGAGCGCACCCGTCCTACACGCAGGGCTATTACGACCGCGACAACGACTTCTACGTCGCCTGGGAAGGCATCTCGCGCGATCCCGACAAGCTCGCGCGCTACCTCGACGAGTTCGTGTACGCCGTCCCCGACCGCGCCGGTTACATGGAGAAGCAGCCGGGCCTGGCCGCGAGGCTCAAGGCGAAACAGCGCCGGTCCGACGGAGTCAATTACGGCTTCTGACACGACCTACACCCCCGACGAGATGATGGCCGTCGTCGCGGCGCGCGAGCTCGCCGACGGGGAGGTGGTCTTCGTGGGCATCGGGCTGCCGAATCTCGCGTGCAACCTGGCGCGCGCGACGCACGCGCCCAACCTCGTCCTGATCTACGAGTCGGGCGCGGTGGGAGCGGTACCTGAGCGCCTGCCGGTGTCGATCGGCGACCCGGCGCTCGTCACCGGCTCGCTCATGGTGTGCGGCATGGCCGACGTGTTTCAGCTGTTCCTGCAGAACGGCCGGATCGAGGTCGGCTTTCTGGGCGGCGCGCAAGTCGATCGCTACGGCAACATCAACACGACGGTGATCGGGCCGTACGAGCGCCCCGCCGTGCGGCTCCCCGGGTCGGGCGGCGCGGCCGAGATCGCGGTGCACGCCCGGCGCACCCTGATCGTCGCCAAGCTCAGCCCCCGGGCTTTCCCCGAGCGCGTGGACTTCGTCACGAGCCCGGGACAGCGCTGTGGCGGCCGCGGCCGGCGCGAGCTGGGCATGCCGGGCGCGGGGCCGGTGAAGGTCATCACCGACAAGGGCGTCCTCGAAGCGGACGCGGCGACCGGCGAGATGGCGCTGGCGGCGCTCTATCCCGGCGTCACGGCCGACGACGTCCAAAAGGGCGTCGGATGGCCGCTCACCCGCCGGCCGCGGCTCGGCGCCATCGCGCCACCGAGCGTGACCGAGCTGCGGTTGCTGCGGGATGTCCTCGACCCGAAGGGATTGTTTCTCAAGTCATGACGGAACGAGCATGCGGCGCGCGTTAGGCCTGGTCGCAATCTGGTCCGCGGCCGCCACGCCGGCTTTCGCGCAGCGCGAGCCAGTCTTGAAACAAGTCGGCGTGCCGCATGCCTACTACTGGCGCGAGATGTACGTCCCGCAGGTGACGAGCGGTCCGAGCGCCGTCACGTGGTCGCCCGACGGGACGGAGCTGATCTATGCGATGCAGGGCTCGCTCTGGCGGCAACGGATCGGCTCTCGGGTCGCGCAGCAGCTGACCACGGGAGAGGGCTACGACTACCAGCCCGACTGGTCTCCCGATGGGCGGCTCGTCGTGTTCGCCCGGTACGCGCACGACGCGATCGAGCTGCAGCTGGTCGACCCCGCCTCCGGGAGCGTACAGCCCGTCACGGCCAACGGCGCCGTCAACATCGAGCCGCGCTGGTCGCCCGACGGTACCCGCATCGCGTTCGTCTCGTCCGCCTACAACCGGCGGTGGCACATCTTCACGGTTGCCATGGAGGCCGGCGCGCCCGCGGAGGGGACGGTCACGCGGCTGACCGAGGACAACGACAGCCGGCTGCCGCGCTACTACTACAGTGTGTGGGATCACTACCTCTCACCCACGTGGTCGCCGGACGGACGCGAGCTGATCATCGTCGCGAACCGCGGGCACATTCACGGGACCGGCGGGTTTTGGCGCATGACCGCGACGCCCGGCGCGCCGATGCGGGAGCTCCGGTACGAAGAGACCACCTGGAAGGCCCGCCCCGACTGGTCGCCCGACGGAACGCGCGTTGTCTACAGCTCCTACCTGGGCCGCCAGTGGCACCAGCTGTGGCTCATGACGAGCGAAGGCGGCGATGTCTTTCCGCTGACGTATGGTGAGTTCGACGCGACCGCGCCGCGCTGGTCACGCGATGCCAAGCACATCGCCTACATCTCGAACGAAGGCGGGAACACCACTCTGTGGGTGATCGACGTACCGGGCGCTCAGCGGCGGCAGATCGTCGCCGCGGAGCGGCGCTACCGCGAGCCCGTGGGCCGGCTGCGCCTCGTCGTCGTGGATGCAGCGGGCCGCCCGCTGCCCGCCCGCGTTTCGGTTACCCGGTCTGACGGCCGGGCCTATGCCCCAGACGACGCCTGGCGTCACGCCGATGAGGCGTTCGATCGCGCCGAGCGCGAGTTCGAATACGGCTACTTCCACACGGCCGGTACGGCCGACCTCACGCTACCCGCGGGAGCCCTGCGGGTCGAAGTATGGCACGGACCGGAATACCGCGTGGCGCGGGTGGACGTGACGGTCCCGGCGGGTCGGACGGTGACTAAACGGCTGGTGCTCGAGCGGCTGGCGAACCTGCCGGCCCGCGGCTGGTGGAGCGGTGACCTCCACGTGCACATGAACTACGGCGGCGCGTACCGCAACACCCCGGAACATCTCGCCTTCCAGAGTCGCGCCGAAGACCTGCACGTGGTCGAGAATCTGATCGTCAACAAGGAGCAGCGGATCCCGGACATTGCGTACTTTCGCACCGATCCGGACCCCGCCTCGACACCGGGCCTTCTGTTGCTGCACGATCAGGAGTATCACACCAGCTACTGGGGCCACACCGGGTTGCTTGGCCTGCGCGACCACTACGTGCTGCCCGAGTACGTCGGCTATCCCAATACTGCGGCCGCGAGCCTGTACCCGATGAACGCTGACGTGGCGGACCTCGCGCACGCGCAGGGCGCCTTGTTCGGCTACGTCCATCCGTTCGACACGCAGCCGGACCCGACCGACACGACGGAACGGCTCACCTATGAGCTACCGGTGGACGCGGCGCTCGGGAAGGTCGATTACTTGGAAGTGATGGGATACTCGGACCACCGCATCACGTCCGGTATCTGGTACCGGCTCCTGAACTGCGGCTTCCGCATACCGGCGGGGGCGGGCACCGACGCGTTCCCGAACTTCGCGTCCCTGCGCGGTCCGCCGGGGTTAGTGCGGGTGTTCGTGCGCAGCGGTCCGGCGCTCGACCGCCGTGGCTGGATGGCGGGCCTCAAGGCGGGCCGGACGTTCGTGACGAACGCTCCGCTGCTCGAGTTCACCCTGGGTGGACGCGAAATCGGAGATGAGATCCGGTTGCCCGCTGGGGGGAAGCGGCTCACCGCTCGCGTTGGTCTCCGCTCGAGCGTCCCGATCGATCACCTCGAAGTCATCGGCAACGGCAGCGTGGTCGCCACCATCCCGCTCAGGGGCGATCGCACGACCGCGAGCGACACGGTCTCCGTCCCCGTCACGCGCAGCGGCTGGTACGTGCTGCGCGCCTGGAGCGACCGGCCGGTCACGCCGATCCTCGATGTCTACCCGTTCGGCTCGACCAGCCCGATCTACGTGCGGGTAGGGCGGCAGCCAGTGCGCTCGCGGGAGGATGCCGACTTCTTCGTGCGCTGGATCGACCGGCTGGACCACGCGGCGCGGGCGTACGAGGCGTGGAACACGCCGGGGGAGCGGGAACACGTACTGGGGCTGCTCGCACGGGCGCGCGCGGTGTACGCGGAGCAGGCGGGCACCTCTGCTCCCTGAATCAGGGCCGCTCGATCAGGATCTCGCGCTGCGCGGTGACTGTCTCGGCTCCAGCGGGTGTCACGGCCACTTCGAGCAGGTAGCGCCCGGGCGCGAGCCCCGAGAGATCAATGGCGAGCGTGCGGGGCGCGATCGACGCGCTCTCGGGCATCTCCTGCCACTCGAGGCGAACGTCGCGCCGCGGGCCGGCGAGGCCCAGAGACTCGACGGCGCGACGCAGCCATCCGGTGCCCTGGCGGGACAGCGTGAGTGAGACGCCCACGGCTCCGGCCGCGGGATCGGCCCCGTATAGCTCCCAGAAGACGCCCAGCTTCCGGTCGGTAGAGACGCGGGTGGACCCGTACGCGTGCGGCACGACCGCATCGAGCGTCGCCGCAAGGGAATCGGCTGGGTCGAAGAGCAGCAAATCGGAGATCGCCGGGTGATAGGGCGATCGCCGAACCGGGGTCACGCCGTAGCGGGCCCGCGCCACGTGGCGCTCGCCCGGGGCGACGGCCTCGAGCGACATCACGAGCGGTCCGCACGGCGCGGTCGCAGTGAGGGCGCGTGCCCCCGCAATGACGCCTGAGTCCCGCGACAGCGCCAGCGTGCGCTCGTCCGCGGCGAGTGCGAGCGCACTCGTCACAGCGCGCTGGGCGAACAGCGTGTCGCTCGACAGGTCATACGCCGCAACCACGACACAGGAGTCGTCGCGGCGGAACACCGCTTGCTGGTGGTCCAGGTACTCGAATGCCTTCGCATAGGGCGGCGCGTACGACTCCCGCGCCTGAGGGCGGTCGAAGCTCCAGTCTTCGGGCTTCGCGTTCCCCGGATCGTCCAACGCGCGTGCCCCGGCCGCGAAATGGAAAGTAGGCGAAGCCAAGTGTCCCGTGACGTAGGGATCGGATTGAACCAGCGGCGACCTCGGCGGTTCCCGCGTCCAGAACATCGGCCATCCATAGCGCAGCATCACGTTGCGGAGATCATCTTCCCAATAGAGGCCGTAGGTCGTGCGGCGACCCTGCTCGATGCGGACCATCGTCTGGCGCGCGAAGTGTTCCGTGCGGCGGTCGTTGCCGGTGAGCGAGTAGAGCGGCTGCGCGAGCCACCACCACCGGGCCTCGAGCGCCGCGCGCCCAACGCAGTCCAGGTTGCGATACCGGCCGGCGAGCTCGCCCTCGAGCAGGGAGGAGATGTCGTTCCAGCGGCACCGCTCGTCTTCCGGCATGTCGGCGAGGGCGGCCGCGAACAGGCTGTCGGCTCCCACAAAATCGCGCTCGACGTGCCGCACCAGACCGCCCAGCGCCTCGCACCACCACACAACCGCGCGACATTGAACCACGACTTCAGCTGCCAGCCGTGGTTGGTCGTCCTCCAGCAGATAGCGCACCCGCTGGCCGGCGATCCACTCGTCTCCGGGGAGGGCGGCGCCGGCCTCGTCGAGTGTCGCGAGGAGTTTGGCACGAGCCTGGCGAATAGACCGGGGTTCCGGCGGGGCGCTGTCCTCGTCGGCAGCGCCATCAGACCAGTAGCGGATGCGCCCGATGATTTCGTAGCGCCCGCCGTTAGAGCCGGACGGGCGCTCGGGGAGTCTGGCCCGGCGCGTGACCTCGAACGCGTCCCGGGCCCGGCGAGCCGACTTGAGGACGGCCAGCGAGTCGGTCGGGCCGGTGCGGCACCAGCCCGCGATCAGGCAGACAAGAGGAAGGAGGGTCACGGTAACGCTCCGCTGCCAACATACGGCCGTCCGGCGCGCTCCGCGAGCTTGACTCCCGGGGGACGCGGGGTAATGTCGGCGCCGTGATCCCGCGCGACCTGAACGCCGCCCACTGGTTCGTCGACCGCCATATAGAGGAAGGCCGGGATGGCCGGCTGGCGATCATCCACGAAGGCCGCCGGCTCACCTACGGCGACGTGTACGCCGGGGCAAACCGGTTGGGCAACATGCTGCGGCGGCTCGGCGTTACGATGGAGCAGCGGGTGGTCCTGCTGCTGCACGACGGCCCGGAGTTCGTGTGCAGCTTCTGGGGCGCGCTCAAGATCGGCGCCGTGCCCGTTCCGACCAATACCGTGCTCAACCCGCGTGACTATGAATACATCCTGAGCGACAGCCGGGCTGCGGTCGTGATTGTGAGCGAGCCACTCGCGGCGGTCGTGGAGGAGCTGCGCCCCCGGCTGAGAGATCTCACGCACGTAGTCGTCGTGGGCCAGGCCGCGCCCACCCAGCTCGCGTATGCCGAGCTGGTCGGGGCGGAGCGCCCCGAGCTCGCGCCCGCCGTCACGACCAAGGATGACGTGGCCTTTTGGCAATACACGTCGGGCACCACGGGAACGCCCAAAGCGGCCGTCCACCTGCACCACGACATGCTCGTGTGCTGCGAAGCGTTCGGCCGGCACGTGCTCGAGATCGGGCCGGAGGACCGCACCTTCTCGGTCGCCAAGCTGTTCTTCGCTTACGGGCTGGGCAACGCGCTGTACTTCCCGTTCCACGTCGGCGCCTCGACGGTGCTGTATCCGGGCCGACCCGAGCCGGCGAAGGTGTTCGAGGTCATCACGCGGGAGCGCCCCACGCTGTTCTACGCGGTTCCCACGGCGTACGCGGCGATGCTGCAGGTGCCGGACGCCGAGCGGCTGTACGACCTGCGGTCGGTCCGGGTCTGCAGCTCGGCGGGCGAGCCGCTGCCCAGGGCGATCTACGAGCGCTGGCTCGAGAAGTTCGGGCTCGAGATCCTCGACGGCATCGGCTCGACCGAGATGTGCCACACCTTCATCGCGAACCGCCGCGGCAAGGTGCGTCCCGGCTCGAGCGGGACCGTCGTGCCCGGCTACGAGGCGACGCTCGTGGACGACGTCGGCCGCGAGGTGGCGATCGGCGAGGTGGGCCATTTGATGGTCAAGGGCGACAGTGCGTGCTCGTGCTACTGGAACCAGCACGAGCGCACCAAGCAGACGATCGAAGGCGAGTGGGTGCGGACCGGCGACAAGTACACCCGTGACGCCGACGGATACTTCTGGTACGCCGGTCGGACCGACGACATGATCAAGGCGGGCGGCATGTGGGTATCGCCGGCGGAAGTCGAGAGCGCGCTCGCCGAGCATCCGGCCGTCGTGGAAGCGGGCGTCGTGGGTGCGGAGGACAAGGACGAGCTCGTGAAGCCGCTCGCGTTCGTGGTGCTCGCGCGGGGCCACCTGGCGAGCCCGGCGCTCGAGGCCGAGCTCAAGGCGTTCGTGAAGCAGCGCCTCGCGCCCTACAAGTACCCGCGGGGGATCGTGTTTGTGGATGAGCTGCCGAAGACCGCCACAGGAAAAATCCAGAGATTCAA
>DATHKX010000176.1:0-12422 GCA_035488835.1 Gemmatimonadales bacterium | reverse complement strand
AGTCTCGTCGAAGGGCTCGAGTCCACGACCGCCGGAGGCACGCTCGAAGGGTTCGAGACGACGAGCGCGGAGTTCGGCGACATCGAGCTCGACGCGCCGGAGGTGCCGTCGTTGCGGGACGAAGTCTCCCCGGATGATATCCCCCCGCCCGCGGAGTTTGAGCCGACCATGGCGGAGGAAGCGAGCTCCTCCGAGTCCGCGGTCGAGCTCGAGCCGCTGCTGGAAACGGAGATCGAAATCGAGGCGCCGGTGGCGAAAGCACTGCCGCCGGTGGCGCCAGTCGTGCCGAAGCGGCCCGGCGTCGGGTCGCCCCCCCGATTCGGCGGGCCGAGTCCGAAGGCGCCCGAGCCGCCGAAGGTCAAACCGGTCGTGCCGAAGCGCCCGGCCCCGCCACCGCGCAAGAGCATGGTGGAAGTGCCGCCACTCGAGCTCGAGCCGGACTTCGACACCGGCGCGACCGACTCGGGGCACGAAGTCGACGATCAACCACTGGCGATCGACGATACGCCGGCGGGGGCAGGCGGCACGACCATCGGACCGGGGGGAGGCGGGCGCCGCTCGGGGGCGATCGACTTGAGCCTGGACGGCGTGGTGACCGGGGGGGGCGACGAACGCGGATCGCTCGTATTCGCCGACATGGATACGACGCCGACGAAGCCGTCGATCGAAGAGCTCGAGGGGCGGGTCGCGGATGACCCGGACGATCCCGAAGGGCACCAGGCGCTCGGCGAGGCGCTGATCGAAGCGGGCGAGCGGGAACGGGGCGTCGAGGAGCTCGACCTGGCGACGACCGGTTTCGAGACGCGGGGGAACCTGCCGCAGGCGCGGGATCTGGTGGACGAGATCCTGCGGCTCGATCCCAACAGCGTGCGGCACCGGCAGAAGCAGGTCGAGTTCGCCTTCAAGTCGGGCGACAAGGCGAAGCTGATCGACGCCTACGTCGAGCTGGCCGACACGCTGCTGCGGAGCGACCTCCCCGACAAGGCGCGAGCCGTCTACAAGCGCGTCGCCGAGCACGATCCCGCCAACGAGCGGGCCAAAGCGGCGCTCGCGATGCTCGCGCCGGTGGCGACACCGCCGCCCGAGCCGCCGCCGAAGCCGAAAGCGAAGGTGCGGGACACGGAGGGCAAGACCGCCGCTCGAGACGCGAAGATGAAGGTGCGGGACGAGGCGGCGGAGGCGGGAGACTTCGTGGACCTGAGCGCGATGATTCTCGACGAGGACCTCCCCGCGCGCGACACGCGGATGAAGATCGCCGACGAGGAGCCGACCGGGGACGAGGAGCGGGACTTTCAGGAGATGCTGGCGCGCTTCAAGCAGGGGATCGACGAAAACATCGACGAGGGCGACTTCCAGGCGCACTACGACCTGGGCGTGGCCTTCAAGGAGATGGGGCTCTTCGACGAGGCGATTGCCGAGCTGCAGAAGGCGCTGCGGGCGCCCGACGGCAAGCTGAGGAGCTCGGAGGCGCTGGGGGTGTGCTTCATCGACAAGGGCGCCTACGTCGTGGCGGAGTCGATCCTGCGGCGCGCGCTCGACCTGCCGGCGTCCGGTGACCAGGAGCGCCTGGGGATCCTGTACTGGCTGGGCCGCGCGCTCGAGGAGCTGGGCAAGCGGGCAGAGGCGCGCGAGCTGTACGGCCGGGTGTTCGCGGTGGACATCCGATTCCGGGACGTAGGTGAGCGCTCGAAGGCGCTCGCCAAGGCGAAGTAACGTGAGCCAGCAGGTCGTTCCGATCGCGCTGCGAGACCTGCAACGGCCGGTGGCCGGGGAGCTCGAGCGCGTCGCCGACGAACTGGTGCGCATCATTGCGGCCGACTTCCCGATCATCGCCGACGTGAATGAGCACTTGGTGCGCATGAAGGGGAAGCTGTTCCGCCCCACGCTCCTGCTGCTCTCGAGCCAGGCGGCCGGCTCGCAGGACCCGCGGGCGGTGACGCTCGCCGCCGTGGTCGAGCTGATTCACCTCGCGACCCTGGTGCACGACGATTCGGTCGACCACTCCGTGCTGCGGCGCGGCATGCCGACCCTCAACGCGCTCTTCTCGCACCAGGTCGCCGTGATCATGGGCGACTACCTGTACTCGCGGGCAATCATCGAGCTGGTCCGCCTCGACGATCGCGAGCCGTTGCGCGTGTTCGCCCGGGTGACGAACGAGATGACGATCGGCGAGATGCGCCAGCTCGAGGCCCACGACAAGCTCGCATACAGCGAGGGGCAGTACGACCAGCTCATCCGCGCGAAGACGGCCTCGCTCCTGTCCGGGGCGTGCGAGGTCGGCGCGCTCCAGGGGCCGGCCGACTATCGGGAGGCACTGGCCCGCTTTGGCATGCGACTCGGCATGGCCTTCCAGATCGCCGACGACCTGCTCGACTACACCGAAGCCGAGGCGGTGACGGGGAAACCGTCGGGGCTCGACCTGCGAGAGCACAAGGTGACCCTGCCGCTCATCGCGGCGCTTGGCGATATGCCGCCCGCCGACCGCCGGCTGGTCGCCGAGCTGATGGCGGCGCCCGAGCCGACCGATGCGCTGGTCGCGGGGGTGGTGCGGTGCGTGGCGGCGGCCGGGGGCCTGGACTACGCCCGGCGGCGCGCGCTCGAGCTGGCCCAGCAGGCGGACGCGGAGCTCGACATCCTGCCCCCCTCGCCGGCGCGCGACGCCCTGCGCGACAGCATTGCTTACGCCGTGGAGCGGCGCAGCTAGCCCGTGGCGCAAGGCCCGCGCAGGCCGCTATTTTACCTTGGCGTGCTGGCCACCGGCTTCGTGCTGGGCGGCTTCGTCCACTCGCTGCTGCGACGCTTCCTGCCGCAGGGGCCGGCGAAAGAGATCTTCACCTGGGCGGTGACCCCCACGCTGGGGCCGGTCCATATGGACCTGCTGGTGGTGTCGATTACTCTCGGGCCGATCGGGCTCGACGTGTCGCTGCTCGCGCTCGTGGGAGTGGCGATCGCCTACTATGTCGCCCGATCGATCTTCTGAAGCGAGGCGCGTTATGTTCGGGGACCTGTCGTTCAGCCATATCCTGATCCTGCTGCTTGTGCTGGTGCTGGTCTTCGGTGCGAAGCGGATCCCGGAGATCGGATCCTCGCTGGGGCAGGGGATCAAGGAGTTCAAGCGCAGTCTCAAGGACGCCACGAGCGACGACCCGCCGACCACGCCCCCGCGCGGCGTCCAGCCGCCTACCTCGAGCCCCCTCTCGTCGGGCGACCCGAAGCGCCTGAGCGACTAGCTCCCGCTGGCGACCGTGGGTCGGAACAGCTCGGTGCGGCGATCCACGATCTTGGCATCGGCGCGCAGCGCCTGAACGAACTGCTGTAGCCGCGCCTGCTCGACGGGCCGCAGCAGCGCCTCGCGCTGCTGGTCCCGCTGTTTGAGCCACGCGGCGGAGTCGGCGCTGGCCCGGGCCAGGACCTGCAGCATGAACCTACCCGTTTCGTCGGCGATGACGCCGCTTCGCTCACCGCGCCGCAGCCCGAAGGCCGCTCCCAGGACGTTCGGATTGCGCGCGAACTCCGCGGGCGCGGTCACGCGCGTGAACGGGCCCAGCTTCTCGACCCGGTTCCCCCGCGCCCGGCCGGCCGCGAGGAGATCGGCCGCGTCGCGCAGCGCCGCGGCGGCCTGCTCCGCCTGTTGGCGCGCCACGGTCTTCTTCTTTTCGTAGCGTGCCGCGTCGAGCACTCGGGCACGGATGCTCGCCAGCGGCGGCACGCCGGCCGCCTCGAGCGAATCGAGCCGGAAGACGTAGCTCGCCCGCGCCGCGTCGATTACCGGGCTCGTCTCGCCCGGTCGGGCCTCGAACGCCCACACGCTCACGTCCGGTACCGTGGACCCGCCGAGCGTCAGCCGCTCCCCTTCGATCAGCTTTGGCGCGCGGGCGAGCGGGAGGGTCAGGCGGTGCGCGGCGCTGTCCAGCCGGCTGCCGTCGGTCTGGTCCGCCGCCAGCCGGTCCAGAGTGTCGGTGCGCGCATCCACGACGTCCAGATGCGCACCCTGGAGCTGGACCGGAACGAGGATGTGGCGAACGCGTACCGAATCGCCCTTGGCGGCCTCGATCCGGATGAGGTGCAACCCGAACTCGGTGAGCACCGGCTCGCTGAGCACCCCCGGGGCGAGGCGGCGCACCGCCGCGGCGAACGGGGGAACGAAACCGGCGCCGGTACGCTTGGCCCACCCGAGGTCACCGCCCCGCGAGCCGGTGCCCGAGTCGGCGGACTCCCGCTTCGCGACGTCCTCGAACTTGGCCTTGCCTCCTGCGATCTCGGCCCGCAACGCGCGGGCGTGCGCCAGGGCCGCGGCGCTGTCGGCGGCGTTCGGGACGCGCGGCAGCTCGACGTAGCTGACCCACGCGGCCGCGGGTCGCTTGAAATCGGCCTGGTGCGCGCCGTAGTAGCGCTCGAGCTCCGCGTCCGACACCGGCGCGAGCGAGTCCGGCACGTCTTCGGGGTGGACGGCGAGCAGCGCCACCGTCACCGATTCGTGTTGGTCACGCCAGATGCGCCACAGCTTCGCGTCCGACGTGTAGACGTCGGCCGTGAGGTACTCTTCCAGTTTGCGCTGCGGCAGATAGTCGCGGTACAGCTGCTCGACCTGGGCGGCGAACTCCGACCCGGCACTCGAGATGTAGCGCTGCCACTTGGTGATGTCGAACTGACCGTTCGTCTGGAACGTCGGGTCCTCGAGCACCTGCTGCATGATCTGGGGTGGCGGCGAGCTGCGTGCGGCCTGGACGATCTCGTCGTCCGAGACCGTGATGCCGAAGCGGCGATACGCCCGCTCGAGCAGGATCTTCTGGATGAACTGGTCGGCAACCCGATCTTGCAGCTGCCGCTCGTCCTCGCGGGTCAGCCGCCCGCCTCCCTGCTGCCGGCGGTATTGCTCGAGGCTCGCTTGATACTGCTGCTGGAACGGCTGGGAGCGGACGATGGTGCCGTCCACCTTGAGGACCACGTCTCTTCCGCCGCCGACGATATCGGTGATTTGTCCGTAGGCCATCCAACCGATGAAGCTGATGGCCACTACCCAGAAGACCGGCTTGGTAATCTCGCGCATCACGCGCATCATATCAGGCAAGACTCCTACGAGAGCATGTGAGAAGGGGCCTAAGTCTAAAAACGACAACGCGAAAACTCAAGCGAGTGAGCACGATTCCGATTGACAGCGCGCCCGAGCAAACACTATCTTTGTCCAACTCCCCCAAGCACTTAGGCGTGGCCTACACAAGCGAAATAGAAAAGCTGGAAAAGCGGTGGGCGGAGAACCCCAAGGGACGTAACTTCGCCCCCCTGGCCGACGCCTATCGTAAGGCAGGAGAACTAGATAGGGCCATCGAGCTGTGCACCGCCGGCCTCGAGCGGCACCCCGACTACGTCAGCGCGCACATCGTCTTCGGGCGCTGCCTGATCGATCAGAAGAACGACGCCGGCGCCTCCGACGTGTTTCGCAGAGTCCTTCAGCTCGATCCCGAGAACGTCCTGGGGCTCAAGATCCTGGCGGAAATCGCCGAGCGTAGCGGCCGGTTTGACGAGGCGGCCGAATGGCTCGGCCGGCTACTCTCGGCCGATCCGATGAACGGCGACGCGGCGGAGCACCTGGCGCGGGCCAAGAGCAAGGCGGCTCAGGCGGCTCCCGCGCACGCCCCCTCCCCCGAGCCGGTCGCGCGATTCGTGCCGGAACCGGCCCCGCCCCAGCCCCACCGGGATTTGGGGATCGAGCACGTCTCGGAGGAGCCAACCTCTCCCTCGCTCGACGTAAAGGGCGCGCCCGCCGACATCGAGACGTTTGACGGGACGCTCGACTTCAACGCGGTGGCGCACAGCGCTGCGAAGGCGGACGGGATCGAAGTGCAGGAAGAGGTGGAGCTCAAGCCCCAGGACCTGGTGGTCGAGGGGCTGGCGCAGACGCAGTACGAGACCGGGATGTTCGGTGCGCCGCCCGATGCGGCGGAGCAGGACGACGGGCCGACGATCGATCTGCCGCTGATCATGCCGGACGACGTGGCGGAAGCCGAGCCCCCCGCGGCGCCCGCAGTCGTCGACGAGGCGCCCCCCGCGCCCCCCGCTCCGGCAACCCAGCGGGCGCCCGCCGTCGCGGGGGCCGCCGGTTCGGTCGGCGCTCAACCGCCGGCGGCGGTGGCCCTGTCAGACGACGATGGCGCAGCCGATACGGCTGCCCTGTCGCGCGCCGAGCCGGTGCTTACCGAGACGATGGCCGAGTTGTATTTGCGACAGGGTCATCAGGAGGACGCCCTGCGCGTGTACCAGGCGCTGCTGGCGAAGCGGCCCGCGGACGCACGACTGCGGGGCCGGGTGGAGTCCCTGACCGGGAGGGCGGGGACGACGGATGGGGGACGCGAGACCGGTGAGACGGTCCAGGTCTTCCTGAAGCGCATTCTCGCCGGCCGACCGGGAGCGCCCGCGCCCCAGCCATTCGGTCCACCGGCCAGGTCGCCGCTCGACGATGCGTTCGCCATCGCGCACTCCGATCCCGAGCCGGACCCCGTGCCGGAGGTGGTCTCCCCGGGCGAGGCAACCCGACCGGCGACGGACAGCATCTCGCTCGACCAGGTGTTCGGGGACGAAGGCTCGCGGAGCTCCAGCGCGGCACCGGAGGCCACGCCGCCCGCGCCGTCAGCGGCTCCGCAGGAGACCGGCGGGTTCTCCTTCGACCAGTTCTTCAGCTCGACCGAGCAACCGGCGGGCGGCGGAGAGGTCGCACCCGCGTCGCCTCAGCCGCCGGCGCGCAGCTCGGGCGGAAGGCTCCGGCCGCCCGTCGAGGACGAGGGCGACCTCGATCAGTTCCAGGCCTGGCTCAGGGGCCTCAAGTCCTAGTGCACATCGCCGTGCTGAACGGCCCGAACCTGAATCTGCTGGGGGAGCGAGAGCCGGAGCTGTACGGGCGAACCACCCTCGCGGAAATCGAGGCCAGCACGCGCGAGCAGGCGCGCGGGCTGGGCATCGAGGTGTCGTGGACGCAGACGAACCACGAGGGCGAGCTGGTCGATGCGATCCAGCGGCTCAAGGGAAAGGCGGACGGCCTGATGATCAATGCGGCCGCCTTCACGCACACGAGTCTCGCGGTGCGTGACGCGCTGCTCGCGGTGCGCGTGCCATTCGTCGAGGTGCATCTGTCGAACATCTTCGCGCGCGAGCCGGAGCGGCGCCGCTCAGTGCTCGCGGACGCCGCGGTGGGGATAGTGGCCGGGTTCGGCGCCGAGAGCTATCGGCTGGGACTCGAGGGTCTGGTCGGCTTTCTCCAGGCCCGCCATGGCGGCTGATCGGCGGCGCGCGCGGCAGGAGGCGCTCGTCCAGGCGTTGGAAGCGGAGGCGCTGGACGGGCTGGTCGTTACGTCGCACGCCAACATCCGCTACCTCACGGGGTTCTCGGGCTCGGCGGCGGTCGTGGCGGTCACGCGGGCCGATGTGCTGCTGGTGACGGACTTCCGCTACGATGAGCAGGCGCGGGCGGAAGCCGCCGCGGTGGCGCGGGTCGAAGTCGACAGCACCAGCGTGTGGGACCGCTTCTTCAAGGAGCTCGCCACGCTGGGGCCGCTCAGCTCGCTGGGCTACGAGGCCCACGCGCTGTCGGTGCACGATGCGGAGCGGTTCGCGCAGGCGGGGAAGGCGTGGCGCTGGATGTCCACCACGGAGCTGGTGGAGCGGCTGCGCGCGGCGAAGGACGACGGCGAGGTGGCGGCCATCCGCAGCGCCGCGGTGCTGGCCGGCGAGGCGCTACGCGAGACGTTCACGCAGGTGCGCCCCGGCATGACGGAGCTTGCGATCGCCGGGGTGCTCGAGGGGACGCTGCGCCGGCTGGGCAGCGAGGGCCATCCCTTCGCGACCATCGTGGCGTCCGGACCGCGCAGCGCGCTGCCGCACGCGCGCTCGAGTCGGCGAGCGGTGGCGGCCGGAGAGTGGCTGCTGCTAGACTTCGGGGCTCAGGTGGACGGCTACTGCGCGGACATCACCCGCACCGTGGTGGTGGGGGCGCGGGCGACCGAGCGCCAGCGGGTGTTGTACGGATTGGTCTGCGAGGCGCAGCAGCGGGCGCGTGGCGGCGTGCGCGCCGGCATGACCGGGCGGGACGCGGACGCGCTGGCGCGCGACCCGATCACGGCGCGCGGGTTCGGCGAAGCGTTCGGTCACTCGCTCGGTCACGGGCTCGGGCTCGAGGTGCACGAAGCGCCGCGACTCTCGAAGACCAACCCCGATCCCCTGCCGGCGGGCGCGGTGGTCACCATCGAGCCGGGCGTGTACCTCCCCGGCGACGGCGGGGTGCGGATCGAGGACGACGTTCATCTTGCCGCAGCGGGACCGCAGCTGTTGAGCGACGGCCTGACGGACCTCTTGGAGCTCGTGTAACTTTGGGAGCCATGAACCTCGACATCATCGCCCAGCTGGTGCAGATCCTGAGAGAGGCGCCCGAGCTGGGAGCGATCGAGGTCCGCCGGGGTTTGTTCGGGGCCTGGTCGTCGGTGCGGGTGAGCAAGGCCGGGCACACGACCAATGAGAGCGGCCAGCACGTGGTCCTGGCGCAGTCGCACGGGGCGGCCCCGGTGGCGGCTCCCGGCTCCCCGGTCGCGGCGCCCGCGGCGGCGCCTCCGTCTCATCTGGTCGAGATCAAGTCTCCCATGGTCGGGACGTACTACTCGGCCCCGGAGCCCGGCGCCGAGCCGTACGTCAAGGCGGGGAGCCGGGTCGCGACGGGCCAGGTCGTCTGCATCATCGAAGCGATGAAGATCATGAATGAAATCGAGTCCGAAGTCGCGGGCGTGGTGCGGGAGGTGCTCGTGGAGAACGCCCAGCCAGTGGAGTTCGGACAGCTCCTCTTCCGGGTGGACCCCCATGCCTGAAGCACCCCAAGCCGGACAAGCGACCTTCAACTTCAAGGCGGCCATCACCCACATGGTCCAGCGCAACGCGTCGGACCTGCTGCTCAAGGTGGGTCGGCCGGCCACGATCCGGGTGAACGGCGAGCTGGTGGCGCTGGACTCGTCGCCGCTCAAGCCGGAGGAGTTGAAGTCGCTCGCCGAGCAGATCATGACCCCCCGTCAGGTCAAGGAGTTCGCCGAGCACAAGGAGGCGGACTTCGCGATCGGCGTGCCGGGCGTGGGCCGGTTCCGGACCAACGTGTACCAGCAGCGCGGGACGGTGGCGTTCGCCTTCCGGGCCATTCCGTACGAAGTCAAGACGATCCACGATCTGAACCTGCCGCCGGTGCTGGAGGAGATCGGCCTGCGGCCGCGGGGTCTGGTGCTGGTCACCGGCGTGACGGGGTCGGGAAAGTCGACGGCGCTCGCGGCGATGATCAACCACATCAACACGAACCGGCGGGTCAACATCATCACGATCGAGGATCCGATCGAGTTCCTGCACCGCGACAACCTGGCCAACATCTCGCAGCGCGAGGTCGGGAACGACACCCTGTCGTTCAACGCGGCGTTGCGCCACGTGCTGCGGCAGGCGCCCGACGTGATCCTGATCGGCGAGATCCGCGACATGGAGACGCTCGACACGGCGCTGAAGGCGGCGGACACCGGGCACCTGGTGTTCTCGACGCTGCACACCACCGATGCGACGCAGACGATCAACCGCGTGATCTCGTTCTTCCCGCCGCATCAGCACGACGAGGTCCGGCACCTGCTCTCGACCGCGTTGCAGGCGATCGTGTCGCTGCGCCTGGTCCCGCGCAAGGACGGTCAGGGGCGGGTGCCGGCGTCCGAGGTGCTGATCAATACCGCGGCCGTGCAGGAGAACATGCGCGACCTCACGAAGTCGCTCAGCATCCCCGACCTCATCGCGCAGGGGTCGGTCCAGTACGGCATGCAGAGCTTCGACCAGTCGCTGTTCATGTGGTACCAGCAGGGAGCCGTCAGCTACGAGAGCGCGATCTTCTACGCCACGAACCCGAGCGAGTTCGCGCTGAAGGTGTCGGGCGTGGACTCGGGCGAGAGCCAGGCGTTCGGCGGCAGCACGGCCGCGGCCGGGCTGCGCGGCGACATCACACCCTGATGTTCAAGAAGGTGCTGATCGCGAACCGCGGGGAAATCGCCCTGCGGGTGATCCGCGCGTGCAAGGAGCTGGACATCCATACGGTCGCCGTCTACTCGGAGGCGGACCGGGACAGCCTGCACACCCGGTTCGCGGACGACGACGTGTGCATCGGCCGGGCGCCCTCCCGCGACAGCTACCTCAACATCCCGCGCATCATCGCCGCCGCGGAGATCACCGGGGCCGACGCGATTCACCCGGGCTACGGCTTCCTCGCGGAGAACGCCGAATTCGCCGATATCGTGCGCACGTCCAACATCACGTTCGTGGGCCCGAGCGGGGACCAGATCCGGCAGATGGGCGACAAGGCCGCCGCCCGCAAGCTGGCGCAGAAGCTCAAGGTGCCCACGGTGCCGGGCTCTCCCGGACCGGTCGAGGACGCGGAGGCGGGACTGAAGATCGCGGAGAAGATCGGCTTCCCGGTGATCATCAAGGCGGCGGCCGGCGGGGGCGGGAAGGGCATGCGGGTGGCGCAGGACGACGAACAGTTCCCGCAGGCGTTCTCGCTCGCGAAGCAGGAGGCGCTGGCGGCGTTCGGCTCGGACGAAGTGTACATCGAGAAGTACCTCGCCCGGCCGCGTCACATCGAGATCCAGATCATGGGGGACACGCACGGGCGCATCATGCACCTGTGCGAGCGCGATTGCTCGGTCCAGCGGCGCCACCAGAAGCTGATCGAGGAGGCGCCCAGTCCGGCCGTCGACCAGACCCTGCGCCAGGACATCGGCGACGCCGCGGTGCGGCTGGCCGAGGCGATCAGCTACGTGGGCGCGGGGACGATCGAGTTCCTGCTCGACGAGGACGGGTCGTTCTACTTCATGGAGATGAACACCCGCATTCAGGTGGAGCACCCGGTCACCGAGATGTGCACCAATTTCGACCTCGTGAAAGAGCAGATTCGCGTCGCCGCGGGTGAGCCGCTGTCGTTCGTGATGAACGGGAACCGGCTGCGCGGCCACGCCATCGAGTGCCGCGTGAACGCGGAAGACCCGTACCGCAACTTTCAGCCGAGCCCGGGCACGATCACCGTGTACCACCCGCCGGGCGGTCCCGGCGTGCGGGTCGACACCCACATCTACGCCGGCTACACGGTGCCGCCGTACTACGACTCGCTTTTGGCGAAGCTGATCGTGCACGGCAACAATCGCGCGGAGGCGCTCGCCCGCATGCGGCAGGCGCTCGACTCGTTTATCATTGAAGGCGTGACCACGACCATCCCCTTCCTCGGTCGGGTCATGCGCCATCCCGATTTCATCGCCGGCACGGTGGACACGAAGTTCCTCGAGCGCGAGCCGCAACTCCTCCAGCCGCCCACACCGGTATGAGGATCGACGTGCACTTTACGCCGGCCGGCGTCGGGGCGGCGGATCTCGCCGGCCGGGGCGTCGTCGTCATCGACGTGCTGCGTGCCACGACGACCATCGTCACCGCGCTCGCCAACGGCGCCAAAGCGGTGATTCCCGCGGCGACCTCGGAGGAAGCGGTGCGCCTCGCCTCCAACCTCGAGAAGGACGGCGTGGTCCTCGCCGGCGAGCGGCGCAGCGTGAAGATCGAGGGGTTCGCGCTCGGCAATTCGCCTCGGGAGATGACCGCGGCGGCGGTGGCGGGAAAGACCATCGTGCTCGCCACGACCAACGGCACCCCCGCGCTGGTCGCGACGCAGGGAGGTGACCCTGTGCTGGTCGGCGCCCCGGCGAACTTCAAGGCGCTGGCCGCGCGCGCGCGGGCGCTGCTGGCCGAGCGCGGCAACCTCGTCATCGTGTGCGGTGGGCGGGACAAACAGTTCGCCCTGGAGGACGCCTATACGGCCGGCCGACTCATCAAGGTCATCCGGAAGGGCATCCGCAAGCTCGGCCTCAACGACGCCGGCCTCGCCACCGTCGCCCTCATCGACCAGTTCGCCGGGTGGGACGAGGCACTCGAGGGGTCCGAGGCCGCTCAGCAGCTCGTGGACTCAGGCCTGGGCGAGGATGTCGCCTTCGCCGCTCAGGCGGACCGCTTCGGGGTCGTCCCCGTGTACGCGGACCGCCGCATCACATGAACCGCAAGGCGCGCCAGGAGTTGATCGGCATCGGCGCCCTCGCGGTCGGGCTGTTCCTCGGACTCACTCTGCTGCGGCTGCCGATCACCGGGAGCTGGGGCGACGAGATCGGCTCGCGCCTGTGGCGTGTGCTGGGCGTGGGCTCGGTGCTGCTGCCCGTGCTCGGCATCGGTTGGGCGCTGGCCGCGTTCGAGCGGCTCGGGAGCCTGTCCGCCGGGCGGGCGGCGGCGCTGGGCGCGGGGCTGATCCTGCTGCTCCCGTACGGCATCGGCACCGTGACGGGCGCGAGCTTTCCGCCGGCGTACGCCGCCTGGAGCCCGACACAGAAACTGGT
>DATHKX010000175.1:0-2324 GCA_035488835.1 Gemmatimonadales bacterium | reverse complement strand
GGGGAATTCGACCATCTGCCCGAGCAGGCGTTCTACATGGTGGCCGGGATCGACGAGGCGCTGGAGCAGGCAAAACGCCTGGCCACGAGCTGAGTGATGCACGTCACCGTCGTTTCGCCCGAGCAAGCGGTATTCGATGGGGCCGCCGACGCGGTAGTCGCGCCGGCGTACGACGGCCAGGTAGGTATCCTGCCGCACCACGCGCCGTTCCTGACGTTGCTCGGGACCGGTGTGCTGACGGTGCGGCAGGGTGGCGCGGCGACCCGCTTCCGCGTGTCGGGCGGTTTTCTCCAGGTGGTGGGGGGGGGCGACGCTGTCCGCGTCGTGGCCGATCGAGTCGACGCGGCTTGACAGATCCGCCCATCGCTTTTAGCGATGTGCGGTCTTGGAACCGGTCCTGCGCCCGTCACACTTCCCTGGGAGGCTTTGTATGCGGCAGCTGATCGGCAGTGTCCTGCTCCTCGCCGCGGTTGCGCTCATCCCGGCGGAGTTGGTGGCCCAACGACGCGCCGCCGCCCGCCCTGCGGCCGCCCCCGCGCGGCGTACGCAGTTCGCGGCCGAGCTGGACTGGAGTAGCGATTACGACTTTGGGATCGGCGCTCGGGTCGTGTTCGGGCTCCAGTCGCTGTTTCCCAAGACGCCGCTCGATGGTATCGTCTCCTTCGACTACTTCTTCCCCAGCGCGCCGGCCGGCGTCAGCGCGCATTACTGGGAGATCAACGGCGACGTCGCCTATCGGTTCCGCGTGCCGCGGAGCTCCTCCCTCGGTCCGTACGCGGGCGGGGGCCTGAACATTGCGCATGCGTCTGCCTCTTCGGGGGGTGTCAGTGGCTCCGACACCAAGGCGGGACTGAATCTGCTCGGCGGCACCACTTTCAGGATAAAGGGATCCAACCTCACTCCGTTCGCCGAGGCTCGCGGGGAAATCGGCGGCGGCAAGACGTTCGTCATCACGGGCGGCGTCCGCTTCTGATCGTTTTGTTGAGACGTGATGCGGCCCGCCTGGGGACTGGGCGGGCCGTGCCATTTTGGTCGGGGTCCGAGGCGGAACGATGCCTCTGCGGTTGGGTACCTCCCTCACGCCCGCCGACCCCCCCGAAACGAGGCAAGGTGATGAGCATACGACGTGACATGGCAGTGCTGGTCGCGGTGCTGGCGGGACTGGCGTTTCCCCCAACGGCCGGGGCGCAAGCGACGGGCATGCCGTCGTTCAACGCTCCCTACCGGGCGTTCCAGCGCTCCGAGCTCGGCGGTGTCTTCAGCTTTCCGGACGGGGGCGGCACCGCGTTCGAAGGCGTGTACCGCTACGCGAGCGGCAAGTTTGATATCGGGTTGCGCGGCGGGTTCTTCTCGCCCGGCAGCGGCGCCAGCACCGTCGTGCTGGCCGGTGTCGAGGCGCGCCAGCGCGTGATCACGCACACCGTGGATTTCCCGCTGGACGGGGCACTCATGGTCGGCGCGGGCGCCAATCTGGTGAGCGGCGGCTCGGCGCTCATCATCCCGGCCGGACTCTCGCTCGGGCGGCGCATCGATCCGCGGGGATCCACCGTCAGCATCGTGCCGTACGTGCAGCCGACCTTCGCGTTCATCGTCGGCGACTTCCCGTCCGACCTGGTGTTCGGCTTCGGCGTCGGCGCGGACTTCCGGCTGTCCCGCGTGCTCGACGCGCGCATCTCCGGCGGCCTGGGCGACCGGCCGCTCACCGGCGTGTCGATCGGCGCCGTGTGGGTGCACTAGAGCGACACAGGATTGACTCACCCGGCCGCGGTTCCTACCGTTGCTGCGGACACCTTGAAGAAAGGGCACCTATGAAGCGCGCAATGTTGACGCTGGGATTGGCGGCCGTCGTGGCGACCCCCACCGCAGCGCAGTGGCTGGGCGAGCCGGTGTGGAACAGCCCCAAGGGCGGGACCGGGGTCACGATCAGCGGTGACTACGCCAAGCCGAACAGTGATTACGGCAAGGGCAACACCTGGGGCGGTCGCGCGTCGCTGGGCATCGGCACGATCACCCTCACGGCAGGCGTGGCGAGCTGGAAGCCCGACCTCGCCGCCGAAAGCTTCACGTCCATCGGTGGGAACGCCGCGTTCCGGCTGATCGGCGGCAGCTTGCTGCCGTTCTCCGTCAACCTGCAGGTCGGCGCGGCGCGCACCGATTCCGCCAATTCCAGGCCCGCCCAGAACGCCGTCACGGGCGCGGTGGGGTTCAGTGTCCCGCTCCCGACGCCGGGGATCAGCATCGAGCCGTATTTCTCTCCGGGCGTCCGGTACCACAGTAGCGGCGGCACCAACAGCACCGAGTTCGGGTACGTGTTCGGGGCCAAC
>DATHKX010000174.1:0-16370 GCA_035488835.1 Gemmatimonadales bacterium | reverse complement strand
GGGGGGGGGGCGGGGCACGGGGCGGCATGAGCGACGAGCAGCGGCAGCGGATGCGCCAGACGATGCAGCTCGTGTTCGATGCGCCCCCTGCACTCACGATCGTCGAGACTGACTCGAGCGTCGCGTTTGCAACGGACTCGGGCGCGGCGCTGCTACTCTACAGCGATGGCCGGAAGGTCACCCAGAAAGTCGATGGGGGCGGGGATGTCGAGATAAAAGGCCGCTGGCAGGGAAATGATTTCGTCGTCGAGCGGAAGGTTTCCGGTGGAGGGAAAGTCACCGAAGACTACCTCCGCTCGCAGGATGGGAAGCAGCTGTACGTGATCGTCAACTTCGAAGGAGGGCGGGGGCGCGCACTCGAGTTCCGGCGCGTGTACGACGGGGCTGCGGGGCGGTAGCTCTATGGCATCTGGTCGGGCTCGTTCGACACCGGTATCATGGACTCGTCCCAGGCTTCGAAGGCTCCGTGCCCGACCTCGCTGGTCGCTTGGAAGTCGCCCTCACTGGCCGGTACGCGATCGAGCGCGAGCTCGGCCACGGTGGGACCGCACTCGTATTCCTGGGACGAGACCCGAAACACGAACGGCCCGTTGCCATCAAGGTGTTGCGACCGGAGCTCTCAGTGGCCCTGGGCGCCGAGCGGTTCCTGCGGGAAATCAAGCTCACGGCCCGGCTCAACCACCCCCACATCCTGCCGCTACTCGACTCCGGTGAAGCGGCCGGCTTTCTCTACTATGTCATGCCCTACATCGAGGGCGAGTCGCTACGCGACCGGCTCACCCGGGAGCACGAGCTGCCGGTAGAGGAGGCCCTGACCATAGCGCGCGAAGTGGCCGACGCCCTGGAGTATGCCCATCAGCACGGCGTGGTCCACCGTGACATCAAGCCCGAGAACATTCTCATCTCCGCCGGGCACGCGGTCGTCGCCGATTTTGGCATCGCGCGCGCAATCCAGGCTGCCGGGCATCAGACCGTGACCCAGACCGGCGTCCTTCTCGGGACGCCCGCCTACATGAGCCCGGAGCAGGCCGCCGGCGCCTCGGAGCTGGACGGTCGCAGCGACATCTACAGCTTGGGCTGCGTGCTCTACGAGATGTGGGTTGGAGCACCCCCGTTTACGGGGCCCACCGTGCAGGCGGTCATCGCGATGCGTTTCACCCACCGCCCACCGGAGGTGTCGAGCGTGCGCGACGGAGTCCCGGTTTGGGGGAGCCGAGCCGTCGCCAAAGCGCTCGCTCGGGACCCGGCGGAACGCTACGCCACGGCCGCGCAGCTCGCCGCGGCGTTGATCGCGCCGGAGCCGGGGAGCCCGGCGCAACGCGAAGCGCCGACCGACAAGTCGATCGCCGTGCTCCCGTTCACCAACATGAGCTCGGACCCGGAGATCGAGTACTTCGGCGACGGCATTGCGGAAGAGATCATCAACGCCCTCGCTCAGCTGCCGGGGCTGCGGGTTGCGGGTCGGTCGTCCGCCTTCTCGTTCAAGGGCAAGCGTGAGGATCTACGCGTCATCGGGGACAAGCTCGCCGTCGGCACGGTGCTCGAGGGCAGCGTGCGGAAGGCAGGAGCGCAGCTTCGGATCACCGCGCAGCTCGTCAATGTGGCGGACGGCTACCACATTTGGTCGGAGCGGTTCGACCGCGAGCCTGCGGATGTGTTCGCGATCCAGGAGGAAATCGCCCGAACGATCGCCGAGCGCCTGCAGGTGAGCCTGGCCGGCAGCGATCGGAAGACTCTGGTGCGGCCCCACACGGAGAACCTCGAGGCCTACAAGCTCTATCTCAAGGGCCGTGGATTGCTCTCCAGGCGGGGGGTCGCCATCTGGCAGGCGCTCGAAGCGTTTCGCGCCGCCTTCGAGCTCGATCCCCAGTACGGGCTCGCCTCCGCCGGCCTGGCCGACGCCTATACGCTCCTGGGCATGTACGGGGTTCTCAGTCCGCGCGATGCGCTGCCGCAAGCGCGGGCCGCCGCGCAGCGGTCCGTCGAGCTGGGACCCGAGCTGGCGGAGGCCCACAATGCCGTGGCGGGCGTGCAGCTATGGGATTGGGACTGGTCCGGCGCCGACCGGGAGTTCCGCAAGGCGCTGCAGCTCAACCCGAGATACGTGCAGGCGCGGTGCTGGCACGGCATGTTCAATCTTCAGTGGGTGCACGGCCGTGATGAGGAGGGGATTGCGGAGGCCGCGCGCGCGGTCGAGGTGGAGCCGCTGGCCGCGTACCCGCGATCGATGTTCGCGCTGGCGCTGTCCGGCGCACGACGCCACGGCGCTGCCGTGCAAGAGGCCCGACGGGCCGCGGAACTCGATCCCGATGCGTACTTCTCGCAGATCATACTGGCGGCGGCGTACCACGGAGCCGGGCGACTGGCGGACGCGCTGGCGGTGTACGAGCGGGCTCTCGCGATCTCGGGGCGACACCCGTGGGGGGCCGCAGGGCAGGCGGTCGTCTACGCGGATGGGGGGAAACTCGACGAGGCGCGGGCAATCCGCGACGAGCTCGTGAGACGATCCCAGCGCGAATACGTCCAGCCTACGACGCTAGCCATGTTGTCCGCCGCGGTGGGAGCGCGAGATGAGGCCCTGGCGCTACTGCACCGGGCGTGCGATGAGCATGACCCCTTTCTCATATTCACGCTCTACGGTGTCCCCACCACGGCGCGGCTCCGCGAAGATCCTCGGTTTGCGGAGATCCGGGAGCGGATGGGCCTGCCCTCGTCGCTGTAGCGCCGGGTGAGCTCGACCGACCCCGGGCGCCAGCCCGGGGATCACCAAACAGAGCGCGCCGGACCTGTCGAGAATCCGGCGCGCGCTATCCTGTTGCAAACGTCCCGCCCCTAATGCACCGTGATTCCCAGGCCGATCTGCCCGACGTTGGCGTCGCCGCCCGAGTAGCTGAGCGCGAACCCGTTCCAATACGGCGTGAGACTGACCGTGCGGCCGACCCGGATGTCGTAACCCAGGCCGAGCAGGGCCGCCGCGCCCGTTTCGCTGTTGCTGCCGAAACCCGAAACGCCGGCGCTCACCTTCCCGAGACCGAGACCACCGGTCATAAAGAAGCCGCCCATCGGCGACGGGTAGAAGCGAACTGCGGCTGTCAGGGTGCCGACCGTGAGCGAGGAGCCGTTCTCGAACTTGGTCCAGCCGTTGGTCGAAACGCCGAGCAGGAGTTTCGGGCTCAGCGTCCCGCCGAGCGAGATGTTGCCGCTCAGTGCGCCGGTACGGCCACCGCAGTCTTTGCAACCGAGTGAGCCATACCCGAGACCGCCGCTGAACCAGAACCCACGACGGAGCTGCGGCTGCTGCGGGTGCTGAGGCTGTTGAGCAAGCGCACTACCCGCGAGGCAGGCCGTGATCACTGCCAGCGCAAGGGCCGTGCGGGGGAGCGTGCCCTTCATGTGACCTCCAAGGAGTTGTGGGTCTCGAGGGCGCACTTCCAGGGGCGGTGAGCATAGGGTGGGAGCGGGCGCCCTGATGTGATCTGCATCACTATGCCCGATTCCAGCCTGCCAGCCGGCGGGATTCCCTATATTCGGACCCCCAAGATCAAGGCATCGCGTGACGCTACCCAACCCACTTCCCGACGATTCCTGGGCGGTCGACGAACGGTCCCTGAAGCTGTTCGTCGATGCGCTCAAGCAGCCGCCGGCCGAACGCGCCTGGTACGAGCTGCGGCGCGAGGCGGAGCGGATCGCGCTCGTCCCCGGGTTCGACCGCTTGATCACCCTCGACGCCAACGCCATCAAGGAGCTGCCCCACCAGATCGACGTGGCCCAACGGGTGCTGCGCGACATGGGCGGCCGCGCCATCCTGGCCGACGAGGTGGGTCTCGGGAAGACGATTGAAGCGAGCATCATCTACAAAGAACTGGCGATTCGCGGCTTGGCCCGGCGCGCCCTGATCCTCACGCCTGCTTCACTGGTGGGCCAGTGGCAAGGGGAGCTCGAGGAAAAGTTCTTCGAGCGCTTCGAAACGCCCACCGATCCCGACGACTGGCAGCGGGTCACCAAGGCGATCATCTCGCACGACCGCGCGCGCTCGCGCCGGCACGCCGAGGAAATCTTGAGGCACCGCTGGGATCTCGTGATCGTGGATGAGGCGCACAAGGTGAAGAGCCACCGCGGCGCGACCTACCAGTTCATCGAGAAAATCGAGCGCGACTTCATCCTGCTGCTCACCGCCACGCCGCTCCAGAACGATCTGCGCGAGCTGTACAACCTCATCACCCTGCTCCGGCCCGGGCAGCTCGGCACCTGGCAGGAGTTCAAGAGCGAGCACCTGGTGTCGGGCGACCACCGCCAGCCGCGTGATCCCGAGGCGCTGCGCGCGCTGACGCACGACGTGATGATCCGTACCCGGCGCTCGAGCGTGGTCGACGACCTGAATTTGCCGCCGCGCCGGCCGCGCCACCCCGAGGTCAAGCTGACACGCGCCGAAGCGGACTTGTACCGCCGTACCACGGAGTTCCTGCGCCGGCTCTACCGGGAAGGCTTCATCAAGCCGGCCGAGCAGGAAGAGCCGGGGACGAGGCGCCGCGCCGGCGCACCACCAAGAAGGGCATTCTGCAGCTCGCCGTCATCCACCTGCGCCAGCGGCTGTGCTCCTCGTCGCGGGCGCTCGCCGAATCGCTCGCGCATCTGGCCGAGAGCGAGCGCATCAACCCCGAGTATCGCGCCATCGCGAAGCAGCTCGCCAAACGGGCGGAGGGCATCAAGACCCACGCCAAGTTGGACGTGTTGACCAAACTGCTGAAAGAAACGCCCGACCGCCTGGTGGTTTTCAGCGATCACCGCCCGACGATTCAGCTGATCGAAGAGCGCGTCAAGAAGCTCGGCCGGCAGCCGATCGTCTATTGGGGTGCTCACTCGACGGCCGATCGAGACAAGCGCATCCGCGCGTTCCACGAGGACAAGCGTAGCGTGCTGATCGCGACGCGCGCCGGCAGCGAGGGACGCAACCTCCAGTTCTGCAACGTGCTCGTGAACTACGATCTGCCGTGGAACCCGATGGTGGTGGAGCAGCGCATCGGGCGCCTGCACCGCATCGGGCAGACGCGCGAGGTTCACATCATCAACCTCGCCGCGGCGGGGACCATCGAGTCGTACATCCTCCAGCTGCTCGACCAGAAGATCAAGCTGTTCGAGCTGGTCGTGGGCGAGCTGGACCTGATCCTCGGCGAATTCGGCGGCGCCCAAACGTTCGAGGGCCGGCTGGCGGAAGAGTGGCTCGCCGCCGACAGCGAGGAAGACTTCGCGCGCCGCGTGGAGACGATGGGCGCCGAGATCGAGAAGAGCAGCGCGGCGGGCAAGGAGCAGGAGGAGCTCAACTCCGTCATCGCGCCGGACGACAACGCCATGCGCCTCGAGCGCCGGTTTGAGACGCTGTCGGTCCCGGGACGCCTGCGCCTCGGGCTCGGCACGAGCCAAGTCGTCAAAACCACGCGCTGGGAGGCGAAACGCCACCGACTCGGCGTGCACGTGACGGAACTGCTCGAGGCGCTCGAGTCGATCGAGCCGATCGGGGGCGTCACGACGCAGCAACCGGCCGGCAGTCACCCCGAATACGGAGATCTGGTGCGGCTTACCGGCTTGACCAGCACCGGACGCGCGATCACCCTCGTGGCGCAGGTGGACCGCCTGCCCTTGGCACTCGTGGACATCGAGGCTGACCCCACGTGAAGCGCCGACGCAAACCCCGTCCCAAGACCGCGAGTAAACTCGCGACTCGGCGTCTGCCCGTAAACGGGCCGAGCGGGGATGCATCGGTCGCCGAGGCCGATCCCTTAGCCGACGCTCGTATACGGCCCTTGCTCGAGCGCTATTGCGGGCTCGCCGGCGTGAAGCAGTCCGCACTCGGCCCCGATCACTCCAGGTTGAGTCTACCAGAGGCCGAGCGGCCGTTTTTCAGAGACCGCGAACGCTTGAACATAGTGTTCTCGCTCGACGCGCTCGAGCGTTACCCGGAGGCCGAGATCGCCGTGCTCGGGAGCCCGTTCCTCTCCCAGCTGATCGAGGCGATCCGCACGCGCGCGGCACGCCTGTCGCTCGGTCTGATCGCGCCCCCGGCCGCCAGCGATCCGAAGAGCGTCGAGCTGACGATTCCCGTGCGGGACGGCACGGTGAAGCGGAGTACGGCGCGGGTCGCCGTGCATCCGGTGGGGCGGCTCGTCGCGCGCGTCGTGCTGCGCGCCGGAGCCGGGGTCGAGGAAGCGGTGGTCGAGAGCGACGTGTACGACCTGTCGGCCGGCGCCAAGGTGAGTGACGATGTGGCCGGCGCGTTCCAGGATTTGGAGGCGGGCCGGGTGGAGCCCGCGGATCCGTCGGACGCGGGTCAAGCGTCATCGGTCCCGGCCCGAGAGCCCGGGGATCTGCTGCGGCTCCTCTTGAGTCATCTCCAGGAAAAATCGGCGGAGCGGGTCGCCGCGCGCCGGGCGGCCGCGGAGCAGGCGCTGGCGGTCGAGTTAGGCCGCTTGGACCGGTACTTCGAGTCGATCCTCAAAGAGCAAGGCGACCCGGAGGCCATTGGCACCGTCACCGCGCTGGCCGAGCGTCGCCGGACCGAAGAGATCCGGCGCAGCGAGGTGAAGGCCGTCGTGCATCCGTTGCAGCTCATCGAGGCGACCGTCCTGATGCAGCGCGCCGAGTGGCAGCTCGAGTCCGCGCATGGGCGTCATGCGGCCTTCAACGCGCAGCGGTCGCTGACCGGCGCAGCCGCCTGGATCGTGGCGTGTCCTCATTGCGGTCGCGCGCCGACGAGCCTCGTGATCTGCCGGCACGACCACTGCGGCTGCGAGGCGTGCTCGTCTCGCTGCTCGGTCTGCGCCGAGGATTTCTGCGCGGACCACGGCATCGCTCAGTGTCGCGTGGATGAGCAACCGGCATGCGATGAGCACGTGCGCGTCTGCCCTTCGTGCCGCCTGCAGTACTGCACGGCGCACGAGGGTGTCTGCGCCGAGGACGGGCATACCGCGTGCGTGGCATGCCTCGCGCCCTGCGGCAGCTGCGGGCGGGTCGTGTGTAACCGGCACGCGGAGCAGAGTGGCGCGGATGCGCCGAAAGGAAGTCGGCGTCTGTGTGCGGCGTGCCTCAAGTACTGTGAGGGCGGCACCAACGAGCCGGTGGGCGTGGACGAGGTGACGCAGTGCGCAAGCTGTGGCAATTCGGTCTGTACGGCGCATCAGGCGGTGTGCGTGGTGGACGGACAGGTGCACTGCTCGCAGCATCTGCGACGCACCGACACGTCGCGGCGCCTGGTGTGCAGACAACACCGGGCCGGCTGTGTCGAGGAGGCAATGGCACTCTTCGCATCCGATGAGGTCGAGGAATGCCCCGTGTGCGGCAAGGGCGCATGCGCCCAGCATCGCGCCGTGTGCGGCTATTGCGGACGGCAGGTGTGCACGGCCGATCTGCAGCAGCAGTCGCGGCACTGCGCGACCTGCGCGCAGCTCGCGGCGATCACCGAGCCGCCGGAGGAGGTGATCACCGCCGCGCGAGTCGTGACGGGCGGGGGAGGTTCGAGGCCATCCCGCGCCTGGCGGATGGCCCGCGACCGCAGTCACCTCGTGGTGGAGCTCGACCTCGGGCTGCGGCGGAAGGCGGTGTTCACGCTGCGGCACGGAGAGACGACGCCGGACAGCGTGGTGAAGCACTCGTTGCTCGGATCGCAGCGCCGAAGGTAGAGGGTCGCGCGGCCACCCGTCTCACGGGCAGCTCGGTTGCTCGCGCGTGCGTGCCACCGTCGGGCGTAAGAAGAAATTCCTGAACAAGTAGTTCATCCACTTCTCGTCGCCCGCGACGCGGCGTCGGAACTCGTCGAGCAGCGTGTCGGTGCGCGCCGCGATGAGCATGTCACGCACCATCCGCACGTACCGGAGGTCGCGCATCACCGGGCCGTGCCCCGGGACGATGATGCTCGGCGCGAGCGCGATGAGCGAGTCCAGCACGCCCGGCCACGTGGCAGGATAGGCGTTGAAGGCGAACGGAACCGGCGCCACCACGAGGTCGCCCGTTGCCAGGATCCGCTGGACGGGGAGGTGAACGACCAAGTCACCACGCGTATTGCCGCAGCCAAACCAGCGCACGTCGATGATGGTCTTGCCCCGGCGCAGCGTCAGCCGATCGTGTACGGTGTCGTCGGGCGCGATGGGCCTGAACCCCGGCGCTTCGGCGACGTACTGGCGGATGATGCGGAGCGCACTCGAGACCGAGGCTCGCTCGGCTTCGGAGACCGGCGTGCTGTCGATTCCCAATCCCATGTCCAGGAGCCGCGCGTAGCGGTCCGCCACCGGAGGCGCACCCTGCACCGTACCGGTCCGGTTACTCGCGCCGAGCGTCGCGAAATCGACGGCGGTGTTGACCTGCATGACGAACCGGACGCCGGGGAACGAGTCTCGATACACCTGGTTCCCGGCCACGTGATCGTCGTGCCAGTGCGTATTGATCACCACTCCGACCGGCTTCGGGGTGAGGCGGCGGATGGCGGCGATTGTTTCGAGCGTCGCGAGCCGCGTGAACTGCGCGTCGACCGCGACCACGTCACTATCCCCGATGATCAACAACGAGTTGGAATTCACAGCGAGGCCCAGTGGCTCGCGCCGAATCACCGCGAACACGTTGGTCGCGAGTCTCACCACCTTCGAGTTGACGGGTGACGGTGCCAGGCCGAGTGCGAGCAGCAGCGCGCGGATCATGTGGAGCGTGAAGATAGCTGATTGCGGCCGCTGGTCGCGGAGCGCACATTCCCGGCGTCGATGCTTCGCCTCCGGCTGTTCGTCGCGGCGGCTTTCCTTCCGGCCGTTGGGCTGCCCAGCCCCGCCTGCGCCCAGGTATACCTCGGCCTCGACGCCACCCTGAGCTCGCCCTATGTGTGGCGCGGTGTGACGCGCGCCAACGGCTGGGTCGTTCAGCCGGAAGGCTTCATCAGTCTGAAAGCGGGTGGCGGGTTCCTGTCAGGCGGCGTGTGGGCGAGCTACGAGCTCGGTAACGCCGGGCCCAACGACTTATCGGATCTCGGCATCGGCGGCGCCGGCCTCGCCGAGCTGAACTACTGGGGGCAGGCGACGTGGTCGCTCGGGCTGATGCAGGCGGCGCTGGGCGGGATTCGTTACACGTTCCGCGGAACCGCTCCGACCGCCGGCCGTACGCGCGCCGACAACACCACCGAGCTGTACGTGGAGCTGCGCGGTACCTCGAAGTACATCCTGCCGGGCGTCGCGCTGTGGCTGGATGTGGGCCGGGTGCGCGGGGCGTACGTCGAGGGGAGCGTCACGGTGCCGGTGCTCGCCAACCCGCTTGCCGCGCCGTTCTTCGGACTGATCACCCGGGCCGCCGTGGGTTATACGGTCGGCCAGGAGAGTGCCTACTTCGTGCGCGCCGGCGTGACGCACGTGGATTTCGCCGTGTCGACCGACCTGACGCTGCGCCCGTTACACGTGCCCACCGTACTGCGGCTCGAGGGCCACGTGCAATTCAGCACCGACGACGCGACCCGACCCACCAGCGCTCGCCCCAGTGACGCGCGGCGTAGCGGCAAGCTCTGGGTGGCGCTGGCGTTACGGTTGTCTCCTCGGATCGTGTCGTGGTGAGCGCGCGCGCGCGGGTAGTACTGGCGGTGTCGCTCGTGGCGTCCGGATGCGTCGCGTACCACGAGCTGCCGCTGCCGAGTCCCACGTCGGCGCGGCCGGTGCCGGCGGCGCTGCCCGGGCTGCGGGCGGGATTCGGCCGGGCCGACATCACACCCCCGCCCGGGGTCGGACTCGCCGGCAACGGCCCGGAGGGCCGCCGCGCCGCGGGCTATCGCGTGCACCTGTATGCGCGTGCCCTGCTGCTCGAGGATCGGACGGGCGAGCGCGTCGCGCTCGTCGTCGCCGATCTCGCGCAGGTCACTCCGAACCTGCACCGTCTCACCGCCGCGCGCATCCGCGACTCGACCGGAATCGGCGCGGATCGGCTGGTGATCGCGGCCACACATGTGCACTCGGGCCCGGGGCATTTCTACGCCGAGCGCCAGTACAACCAGAGCACGTCGCAGGTCGTGGGCTACGATTCGGCCATGGTCGAGTTCCTGGTGTCGCGCTTCGCCCGCGCCGTGCTCGACGCGCGGGGCGATCTGCGCCCGGCACGGGTCGCGTGGAGTGCTACTGCGGTGTGGGGACACACGCGCAATCGGAGCTACGAAGCCTTCCTGCGAAACAAGCCCGAGTGGACGCCGCCCGCACCGGTGACGCCCGGGCTCGACGCGACGCATCGCGCTGTGAACCCGCTGTGGACGCTGTTACGCGTCGATCAACGGGGCGTCGGTGCGGACAGCGCGTACCGGCCGGCCGGCGCGTTCAGCGTGTTCGCGGTGCACGGCACGGCGGACGCCCCGGAGAACGAGCTGCTCGATGCCGGCATCCACGGGATCATCGAACGGGGGCTCGAGCGGCACGTAGACTCGCTGAGCCGGCGCGGCGCGGGCTATCACCTCGTGGCGAACGGAGCGGAGGGAGACGTTTCTCCTGATTGGCCGGCGCAGTCGCGCTGCGGCGCGCCGATGCTCCGCCCCGTGGTGGGGCCGGGCGGGCCCCGCACCCCGCCCGCGCCGTGGGAATGGCGCGACCCAGCCCCTGCCTGGATGGCGTTGTGCCTCGCCGCGGCGCGCCGTTACGTCAACACCGCCGGCGACTCGCTCGCCGCGCGCGCGGTCGCCTTGTTCGACTCGCTCGGGACGGGCCTGCGCGGCGACCTGCGCGTTGGCGTGGCGTTCCGCACCTTGCGCCTGAAGGGCGATCCGCGCCTTTGCCCTTACCCCGAGACCGGCGTGTCTACGCTGGCCGGCGCTGAAGACGGCCGCACCCGGCTGTACGGCTGGCGCCTGTTTGGGATCTTCCCGATCGGCCTCGAGGAGGGCAGGCACGCGATCCGTCCCAACCCCCATGATTGCCAGCGCGAGAAACGCGTGGCGCTGGGCGGGCTGCAGCGCAAGCTCGTTGTCGGGGAGCACGGCCTGCCGGAGGTCGCCCAGCTCTCGGTGATCCGCCTGGGCGACTTGCTGCTGGGCGTCGTGCCGGCGGAGCTGACGACTCGGGCCGGTGCGCAGATCGAGCACGCGATCGCCGACAGCGCACGCGCCGCGGGGCTGGCGCCGCGCGCCGTCACGATCGTCGGGCTCGCCAACGGCTACATGCAGTACGTCACGACCGACGCGGAATACGGCGAGCAGGCCTACGAAGGCGGCTCCACGCTGTTCGGACCCAACAGCGCCGCCGTCCTCGCGGAGGAGCTGGGGAAGCTGGCGGCCTCGCAGGTGCGCGCGGGCGCGAGTCCGGCGAACTCGGTCGACTCGATCGCGGCCTATCCGGGGCAGTCCCAAGCCATCCTGCCACGCCGCACGGCCGGCCCCCCGCCCGAGCGCGTCACCCGCGTGGTGCTGAGCCAGGCCTGCGCCGGCGACACGCTCGTGGTGCGGTGGCGAGACCTCCACCCGGGACGCCTGGTTCCGGCCGACGGACCGGTGCTACGGATCGAACGGCTCGCGGGGGAGCGCTGGGACACCGTGGCTTGGGACGACGACCGGGAGCTCGAGATCCGCGCTGTACGCTCGCTCGGCGACCGGGGCTACGTGTGGGAGGCGCGCTGGCACCACCCGGCGCGCGCCGGTCCGTTCCGGGTAGTGCTCGTGGCGCGAGTGGGGCTGGCCGAGGTGACGGGGGATAGGGTGGGGTGTGGGTAGACGTGGAAGACGGGGGCATCCGACGTTCGATTCGCGCGAGCCGCTGCTCGACCTACGGGCCGATGCCGAGCTCGATCTGCACGGGCTCGGCGCGGTCGAAGCGCGGTCCGCCGTGCGCGCGTTCCTCGAGAGCTGGCGGCGCCGGAAGGCGGGAGCGGTAGTTTATATCATCACGGGGAAAGGGAAGGGCTCAGCGGGTGGGCCCGTGTTGCGCGGCCTGGTGAAGACTCTCCTGCAGGGCGAGCTACGCGCGCTGGTGGCGGAGTGGGGTCTGGACGACGGCGAGGGGGGATACAGAGTGAGGGTGCGGTAATTGCCCCACTCAGAGCGGCCGGAACAGCTCCGGCACCCGAGGCACGAACGGGTCCCCGGCCTCCGCGGGGAGCCACTTTAGCTGCTCCCGCTCGACGGTCGGGAGCGCGGCCTCGGGCGTCCACACCTCCACGAAGTGCTCGTCGGCGTCCACGATCCAGTAAGCGGGGGCGCGTATTTCCTGATACAACCTGCGCTTCGTGAAACGATCGCCGCGGGCCGTCGTGGGACTCAGGACCTCCACGACGAGCAGGAGGTGCTTGATGTGGGCCCAATCGAGGGCGCGGAGCTCGTGCGTGGGAACGACAAAGAGGTCCGGTTGAACGCGAAACCACGCCCCACTGACCCCGGGCGTCAGCCCGGGGATTACGGAGACTGGGTGGGCTCGCCCAGCTGCTCCATGGCCAGCCGCAACCGTGCGACCGCCGTCTCAAGCAGCCACCGGTCCACATCGAGGAGTGCGCCGTGTTCCACGGCGTAGGTCAGCAGGCTGAGCGCCGCGTGGATCTGGTCGCCGGCGGTTTCCAGCTCTACGCGGCGCTCCAGTCCGGTGCGGCGCTGGCCGCCCTTGCGACGCTCGACCTCAACGGGCGCCTGTTCGCTCCGGCGATCGGCACCGCTGCGCCGATCGGATTTCTCTCGACGATTCTTGCGTTCGGTGGCCATGGGCACCGAATCTGCAACGTGCGCCACGGGCGCGCGAGCGGGGGTCAAGATTGTGCAGCCGGTGGCCCGCCCCCATCTTCAAAGTGTCATGATCGCACGCGAGCACCATAGGGTCGACCGGCGGCTCCTGCCGCCCCGCCGCAGTGACAGCGAGCGTCGCCTGGGCGAGCGCCGTCTGGAGGTCATCTCGCTCGACGAGGAGCGGCGCAGCCAGGTCGAGAGACGCCGCGCCACCGATCGGCGGCAGCCGACCGGCCGACGCCAGCCGGAAGCGCGCGGCGAGAAGGTCGTCGTGCTCGTGGTGAGCGACCAGGAGGACGAAGCACGGCGCGTGCGCGACCTCCTGGTCGGCGCCGATCCGGACGGATTCGCCGTGGCCGCCTCGGCGCCGCAGGCGTCGCTCGGCCGGCTCGCGCGGGGCGGAATCGACGTCGTGCTCCTGGCGATGTCGCTCTCCGCCCGCCGCGGCTTCGCGACCTTCACGGAGCTCCGGGCGCTGGCGCCCGCTGTCCCGTTCCTCTTTCTCTCGGACGCGGAGGATGAGCGCAACGGCCTCGAAGCCGTGCGCGCCGGGGCGCAAGACTTCCTCGTGAAGAGTGAGGTCGACGGGCCGGTCCTGGCGCACGCCCTCCGGCTCGCCATCGAGCGGAACCGCCTCCATGCCGCGCTCTTGGACCTCGCCCTCGTGGACGATTTGACGGGCTTGTACAACCGGCGTGGGTTCCTGACGCTGGCGACACGGGATCTCCGCCTCGCGCGCCGCGGCAATGAAACGCTGCTCGTGGCGTTCGCCGACCTGGACGACCTAAAGGGCGTGAACGACGCCGCCGGGCACGCGGTGGGCGATCGCGCGCTGCGCGACACCGCCACCCTCCTGCGGCAGACGTTCCGCGACTCGGACCTGGTGGCTCGGATCGGCGGCGACGAATATGCGGTTTTGGTGCGCAATGCGGGGCCCGAAAGCGCGGACGTGCTCGCCGAGCGGCTGAAGAGACAGGTACGCGACTTCAACCGCCGTGCGGGCCGACCCTACCAGCTCTCGATCAGCCTCGGCTTCGCGGCGCACAAGGCGAGCACCCTCGGCTCGGTGGTGGGCCTGCTGGACCGGGCCGACCGCGCGCTCTACCGGGACAAGCGGCGCAAGCGCGACGCGGGCTGACCGGGACCCCCCGACCCCCCATGGCGGTCAAGCGCAAACCTCGCCGCACTGATCCCCACCGCGCGCTGCGCGACCACCTCGTCGAGCTGCTCGAGGGGGGTCATGCCCACGTCACGTTCGAGGACGCGATCGCCGACTGGCCACTAGGGCTCCGGGGAGCAAAACCCGCCGGCCAACCCTTCACTCCCTGGCGCCTGCTCGAGCACATCCGCATCTCACAGTGGGATATCCTCGAGTTCACGAAGAGCGCGAAACACGCTTCACCGGAGTGGCCGGCGGGCTACTGGCCCGTGAGTGACGCGCCACCCGATGCCGCCGCGTGGGACAAGAGCGTCGCCCAGGTGGAGCGCGATCTCCGGGCGATGCAGCGACTCGTGCGCGATCCAGCAACGGACCTCTTCGCCCGCATCCCGCACGGCACCGGACAAACGGCGCTGCGCGAAGCGCTCGTCCTCGCCGACCACAACGCGTATCACCTGGGGCAGCTCGTGTTGCTCAGACGCCTGCTCGGCGCCTGGAAGGGCTCTTAAGCGCTACCCCGCGTGCCCCCGAGCACGCTGGGCGATGAGATGCTCCAAGTGCTCCCAGATCTCGGGCCTGATGCTGTCCACCAGCTCCTTGTTCATCTTGCCGAGCATCACGGCGATCGAGCTCGTGTCCAGGCCCGCGATGCGGCACTCTTCGATGACTGCGGTGAAATGGATCCGGGCTTCCCGGATCATCCGGCCGAACAGGGTCGCCCCGTCCCCCCGCGCTCCCAGTGCCAGGGCCAGCAGGTAGAGGTCCCGAGCACCGTCGAGTCGGTGACCGAGGTATTCCCGGGCGTCGCGGGGCAGGCGCTCGCTGACCGAATCCGTGACCATGTAGCTTTCTCCCTACGAGAAAGAGGGCGACCAACCAGGCCGCCCTCCTCCCCTGCGTAGGTCAGGCGTTCAACGCCTTCTCCGCCGTGACCTCTACCTTGATGAGATGGGGCTTCGCCGTCTCCGCCTTCGGCAGCGTGACCGTCAGCACGCCAAGGTTGTAGGTGGCCTTGATCTTGTTGGGATCGATCGAGGTCGATAACCTGAACGTCCGCTCGAAGTCGCCATAGGTCCGCTCATAGCGATGGACCTTCTCGGCCTTCTCCTCCGCCACCTGCTCCTTCGTGCCCTTGATCGTCAGCAGGTTGTTCTCCACCGTGATCTTCACGTCCTGGGGCTTCACCCCAGGCACCTCCGCCACCAGGCGGATGACATCGGGCTCCTCGAAGATGTCCACCAGCGGCTGCCAGGCCGTGGTCGCAGCTTCGTGTTGGGGCCACTCAAACGACGTGCGGAACGGGTCGTTGAAGATCCGGCCCATGCGGTGCTCCAGCTGATGCAACAGCTCCAGCGTCGGGTCCCTCTGCGTCATGCCGACCATATGGTCCTCTTTACTTGTTGTGAGGCGCTTGCGGTTAAGCAGCTGCGTGATAACTGTCGCAAAGATGTCACAATGTACTCGATTTGTCAAGTTCAGATTGGTTTTGGGTCCAGTACTTGACAAAGATAGTAAAGTGCGGAGGAACAGCCTGACCAATGCGCTACATTCCCCTAGGTCCGACTCCGCCAACCCGATGCCCACGTCTTTTACCCATGTCTCGAGCCCCGTCGGCGAGCTGGTGCTCGCGGCCTCGGGCGCCGCGCTCACGGGGGTCTACTTCCCGACCTCCCGCCATGAACCGCCCCCGACGGAGCGGGCAGGATGGGTGGCGGACGACGGCCGCGGCGCCGAGGGCGAAGTGCTGGCTCGGACTCGAGAGCAGCTGGCAGAATACTTCGCGAGGACCCGTACGACGTTCGACCTTCCACTGGATGCACCCGGCACGGCGTTTCAGCGACGCGTATGGGAGGCCCTGCGCACCATCCCGTACGGGACGACGCTGAGCTACAGCGAGCTGGCGCGCCGCTTGGGTGACCTGCGGGCCACCCGCGCCGTCGGCGCCGCCAATGGCCGGAACCCCATCCCCATCATCGTCCCCTGCCATCGGGTGGTCGGGGCGAACGGGGCGCTCACGGGGTTCGGCGGCGGCCTGGACCGCAAGCGCTGGCTGCTCGAGCACGAAGGGGCGCTGATGATGCTGGGAGCTTAGGGTATGACCTCGTTCAATCTCCCGGTCCGGACGTCGTAGATGAACCCGCGGACCGGGATGTCGCTCGGCACCCAGGGATGCGACCGCACTTTCTGGATCTGCTGTCGCACGTTCTCCTCCAGGTCGCGGAACGCGTGGAAGTGGACCGGGGTGACCGCCGTCGTGTCCGATTGCGCGCGCAGCTTCGCGAGCAGCTCCTCCTCCTTGAAGGTGAGCATCCCGCAGTCGGTGTGGTTGACGATCATCCACTCCTCGGTGCCGAGCAGGTAGTGCGAGATCAGGAGCGAGCGGATCGCGTCTTCCGTCACGATGCCGCCCGCGTTGCGGATGATGTGGGCGTCTCCCGTCTTCAATCCCAGCGCCGGCTCGATCGTCAGGCGCGCGTCCATGCAGGCGACGATCGCAAGTTTCTT
>DATHKX010000173.1:0-3733 GCA_035488835.1 Gemmatimonadales bacterium | reverse complement strand
CAGGATGCCGTTCGCGTCGATATCGAACGTCACCTCGATCTGCGGCACGCCGCGCGGAGCCGGCGGGATGCCCGTGAGCTGGAACTTGCCGATGGTGCGGTTGTCGTTCGCCATCTGGCGCTCGCCCTGGAGCACGTGGATTTCGACCGTGGTCTGGTTGTCCTCGGCGGTCGAGAACACCTCCGACTTCTTGGTCGGGATCGTGGTGTTCCGCGGGATGAGCACGGTGGTGACCCCGCCCAGCGTCTCGATGCCGAGCGACAGGGGCGTCACGTCGAGCAGCAGGACGTCTTTCACCTCGCCCGCCAGCACGCCACCCTGGATGGCCGCGCCGATCGCCACGACCTCATCGGGGTTCACGCCCTTGTGGGGCTCCTTGCCGAAGAACGACTTGACGATCTCCTGCACCTTGGGCATCCGGGTCTGGCCGCCCACCAGGATCACCTCGTCGATCTCCGTGGGCTTCAGCCCCGCGTCCTTCAGCGCCTGTTCCATTGGCGGCAGGGTCCGCTTCACCAGGTCGTCCACCAGCTGCTCGAGCTTCGCCCGCGTGAGCGTGATGTTGAGGTGCTTGGGTCCCGACTGGTCCGCCGTGATGAAGGGGAGATTGATCTCCGTCTGCATGACGGTCGACAGCTCCATCTTCGCCTTCTCGGCGGCCTCCTTGAGCCGCTGCAGCGCCATCGGGTCCTTGGACAGGTCGATGCCCTGGTCGCGCTTGAACTCGGCCACCAGCCACTCCATGATGCGCGCGTCGAAATCGTCGCCACCCAGGTGGGTGTCGCCGTTGGTCGATTTCACCTCGAACACGCCCTCGGCCAGCTCCAAGACCGAAATGTCGTACGTGCCGCCGCCCAGGTCGTACACGGCGATCTTCTCTTCCTTCTTCTTATCCAGGCCGTACGCCAGCGCCGACGCCGTCGGCTCGTTGATGATGCGCACAACGTCGAGCCCGGCGATCTTGCCGGCGTCCTTCGTGGCCTGGCGCTGAGAGTCGTTGAAGTACGCGGGGACGGTGATGACCGCCTTCTCGACCTTGTGGCCGAGGTAGTCTTCCGCGGTCTGCTTCATCTTCTGGAGGATCATCGCCGAGAGCTCAGGCGGGGTATACCGCTTCCCCTGGATCTCGACCGAGGCGAGCCCGTTCGGCCCCTCGACCACCTTGTAGGGCACGCGCTTCGTCTCTTCCACCACCTCGCTCATGCGCCGGCCCATGAAGCGCTTGATCGAGAAGACCGTATTCTGGGGGTTGGTGACGGCCTGCCGCTTCGCCACCTGCCCGACGAGCCGCTCGCCATCCTTCGTGAACGCGACCACGGACGGAGTGACGCGCCCGCCTTCGGCGTTGGGGATGACGACGGGATCGCCACCCTCCATCACCGCCACCACCGAGTTGGTAGTGCCGAGGTCGATCCCGATGATTTTCTCTGGCATGACGAGTGCTCCTTATCCGAAGGTTGATGCGCGCTGCTAACACCTCGTCGCACAAGCAAGCGCCGTGCCCTCGAAAAATGCCAAAAAGGCAGAGCAGGGGAGGGCGGGGCAGGTTAGATTCCGTGCTGTGCTGCCCTATAAGGACGAAAACCCCACCGAGCTGACACCCCTCATCACCGTCGGCATCATCATCGTGAACGTCCTGGCCTGGCTGTTCGTTCAGGGCGCCGGTGCGGCGGAGCCGCTGGCGCGCTCAGTCTGCCAGCTCGGGCTGATCCCCGGCGAGGTGCTGCACACGGTGCCGCCCGGGACTGCCGTGCCGCTCGGGGAGGGCCTGCGGTGCGTCCTCACGGCGGACGCGAACTGGTGGACGCTCGTCACCTCGATGTTCATGCACGGCGGGTGGCTCCACCTGATCGGCAACATGTGGTTCCTGTGGGTGTTCGGGAACAACATCGAAGACTCGATGGGGCACACGCGCTTCGTAGCGTTTTACCTGCTGTGCGGGGTGGTGGCCGCGGCGAGCCAGCTGCTCGTCGATCCCGGCTCCCGTGTCCCGATGGTCGGGGCGTCGGGGGCGATCAGTGGCGTGATGGGGGCGTACATCCTGCTCTACCCGCGGGTGCGCGTGCATACGCTGCTCACGCTGGGCTTTTTCATCACGACGGTCACGCTGCCCGCCTACGTGATCCTCGGCTACTGGTTCGTGCTGCAGCTGTTGCTCGGGACCGTCGGCGCACTCGCCGGCGCCCAAGGCGGGGTAGCCTTCTGGGCGCACGTCGGTGGCTTCGTCGCCGGGCTGGTGCTCATCAAGCTGTTCGCGAATTCCGAATACCTGGAGCGGCGTCGCGGTGGGATGATCATCCTTCCGCGTGATGTTTGATCGTTTTTCCTTCCACCACGAACACGACGTCTTCCGCGATGTTGGTGGCGAGATCCGCCACGCGCTCGAGGTTGCGGCTGACCAGAAACAGATCCATGGCCGCCCCGATGATGTGCGGATCTTCCATCATGTGGGTGAGCAGGATGCGGAACACGGAGTGGTGCAGGGCGTCGACGGAATCGTCCCGCCGGCAGATTTCCCGCCCCAGCTTGGGGTCCCCGCGCACAAACGCGTCCAGCGCGCCGGACAGCATCGCCCGCGCCTGACGGGCCATCTCGAGGAGCTCGGGCTCGGGGGCGATGAGCCGGGCCTTGAGCAGCCGCTCGGCCGACTGCGCGATGTTCACCGCGTGGTCGCCGACGCGCTCCAGGTCGTTCGCAATCTTGGTGGCCGCCACCAGCAGCCGGAGATCCCGCGCCATGGGCTGCTGGGTGGCGAGCAGGTCGATCACCGTCTCCTCGATTTCGAGCTCGAGGGCGTCGACGGCGTGGTCGCCGGCGATCACGCGCGCGGCCAGGTCGCTGTCGCGGCGCAGCAGCGCGTCGAGTGCGCGGCCCAGGGCGTCCTGGGCCTCGCCCGACATGGTCAGGAGCTTGGCCTTCAGCTCCGAGAGCTCGTCGTGGAAGTGGCGGTGTGCCGCCGTGGGTGAAGCGCTCATCCGAACCGTCCTGTGATGTAGGCCTCGGTGTGCTCGTCCGCGGGCCTCGTGAAGAGCTGCTTGGTCTGCCCGAACTCGATCAGGCGGCCGAGGTAGAAGAACCCGGTGAAATCCGAGGCGCGCGACGCCTGTTGCATGTTATGCGTCACGATGAGAATCGAGTAGCTCTGTTTCAGCTCGACCAGCAGCTCCTCGATGCGCTGCGTGGCCCCCGGGTCGAGCGCCGAGCAGGGCTCGTCCAGGAGAAGGACCTCCGGCTCGTTGGCGAGCGCGCGCGCGATGCAGAGCCGCTGCTGTTGGCCGCCCGAGAGACCGGTCCCGGGCGTTTGCAGGCGGTCTTTGACTTCGTCCCACAACGCCGCCTGCCGGAGTGCCCGCTCCACCCGTTCCGCCATCTCGCGCTCGGGCGCCAGCCCGTTCAGCCGCGGGCCGTAGGCCACGTTGTCGAAGATGCTCTTGGGGAAGGGGTTCGGCGCCTGGAACACCATTCCCACCTCGCGGCGCAGCGCGACGGGATCCGTGCCTTTCGAGAACACCGAGACGCCCTCGAGCAGGATGTCGCCCGTGTGCCGGGTCTGCGGGATCAGATCGTTCAACCGGTTCACCGACCGCAGGAAGGTGCTCTTGCCGCAGCCCGAGGGCCCGATCAGGGCGGTCACGGCGCGCCGGGGAACCGTGACCGTCACGTCGAACAGCGCCTGGGTCGCCCCGTACCAGAAGCTGTACGCCCGCACGTCGAGGACGGGCGTGGCGGCGGG
>DATHKX010000172.1:0-7532 GCA_035488835.1 Gemmatimonadales bacterium | reverse complement strand
TGGTACCATCCCACGGTGCATAGTACTTCCAGGCCAGGATCCGCGACCGCGGGAAGATCCGGTCCAACCACAGCAAATCACACAATTCGGTCCACAAGGTCGGCAGTCGTCGCGCACAGGTGCGCGAGATGAACTCGTGCGGTTTCCTGACGCGCGGCCCGACCGCGGCGCGCTCGGGGAACCCGGCGAGCTCGGCGAGCATGCGTTCCAGGGTGCCGGGTTGCAGTTCGCTGTCCGGATTCAGGAAGAGGATGTACTCACCGCGCACGAGCGGGAGGGCTTGGTTGTTCGCTTTCGAAAACCCGAGATTCTCTTCGTTCACAACCAGATGCACCGCTGGAAATCGCGTCCGTACCGCCTCGACCGAGCCGTCGGCTGACCCATTGTCGACGACGATGATCTCGTGCGGGAGTGCCGCGGCGCAGCGCCCGATCGACTCGAGGCAGGCTACGAGCTCACGCGCTGTGTTGAAGCTGACGATGACGATGGAGATCATGCTGCTGCGGTGTCGTGGCGCGGCGTCATCTGAGTGCGCCGCCGCGCCGCACGACAGCCTCAAGCCACGATCCCGCCGCAATCGACGTGATCATGGCCAGCAGCACGAGCATGGCGTAGAACGCCCCGTTCACGATCCCGGCGTCGTAGGCAAGGGAGGCGAGCACGATCCCCGGGCCCCCGCGGCAATTCAGCGCGGCGGCCAGGTTTCGCGCGGCTACTGGACGTTCGCCCGCCAGGCGAGCACCCAGGTAAACGCTCGCGGACTTCAACGCGGATGCGTACAACAGTAGGGCGCCGAAGAACAACACATCGAAGCCGGTCGAGAGGTCGAGCCGGAGGCCGACGAGAGCGAAGTACATCGGGATCAGCGAAGCGAACGCGAACTGCTTGATGGCTTGCTGCGCTTCTTGCAGCTGGGCATGCTCGGTCTGTGTAATGATCCCGGCTACGAAAGCGCCGAACAGTGGCGCCACACCGAGCACGAGGCAGACACCGCTGACCAGCAGCATCACTACCAGGAGGAAAGCGGTCGGGCTGCTCCGATGAATCAGGTTGAACCGCGAGCGAGCGGCGCGCCGAAACAGACTCGGGCCCGTGGTGAGCGCGAGGGTGAAGAATGCGAGCGTGACTGCGACATGGTACAGCGTGCTCAGGGTCGGGTCACCCTGCAGTGACAGCAAAGCCGGGAGTCCGACGACGTCGTCTTGGCGGCTACCAACCAGGCCGAGGGTAACCGCAAGCACGGCGTAGAGCAGAACGTCTTCGAGCACCGCCGCCGACAGTACGATCCGGGCGAAGGGGGTGCCAAGGATCCCGAGGTCGTGCATGATGCGGGAGATAACCGGGATGCTCGTCACGGCCATCGCGACGGCAAGCACGAGGAGAAAAGCGGTGGCGTTGTTGGCAGGACCGACGAACCGTGTGAGGTCGAACCAGCCGAAGAACCACAGTCCTCCCAAGAACGGCAGCAATGTGCCGACGACAGTTATGACCACTGCGGTCCTTCGTTCCCCGGACTCGAACGTGGAGCGCACCTCGGCTCCGGAGGCGAACATGAGTGGCAGCAGTCCCACCTGATACACGGCGCCGAGCACGAATCCGGTCGCTGGGCGGCTCGAAAAGACCCAGGCCTGGAGTGCCGGCGCTACGGCCCCGAGGACCGTAGGACCGAGCACCAATCCACCGATTATCTCGCCGACAACCCGAGGCTGGCGGAGCCTCGCGAACAGGTGACCGAAGCCATGTGCAGTGGCGAGGAGGACGGCGAGGGCCAGAAGAACATGCCCAGTATCTGCGCTTGTGTAGGTCACGGGCGCCAACCATGCGAGCTAACTGACGGAGAGTCAAGAGGTTTCGGGAGAGCGCGGGGAGCGGGGAGCAGGGCCGGAGGCGACCGGCCGCGCCGCGTCACCGCAACACCCTCAGACCCACATGTCGCGGCCGCGCGGCTATTCTCGCGCCGGGCCGGCTCGTCGCAGCACGGCTCAACCCCTGTCGTCAAGGCACGCCCGATGCGCTGGCGGCGCAGCCATGAACGCCGACCTGCGGGCACTCGCGGCGATGTTGCACACCGTCTCCCAGGAAGCGGGGAGCATCGCGCGCCGCCTGGGCCCTGAACAGGACTGGCAGTACCCCTCTGCCGTGGCAGTCCGGATCTATACCGACGACTGCGCGCGCCACCTCCCCCAATACCTGCGCCGGGAGACATCCTTGGACCTCGGATGGCGCCTCCACTACGAAGCGGCGTTGTGCACTGGGAAGCTCGCGCCACTGCGACCTCTGCTGCATCGGGCGGCGACGCTTGCGAGCCAGCTTGAGGCGCCCCCCGCCGGCTGGGAGCCACCGCGGCGGCCCGCTCCGGACCACCGGGTCGCCTTCAGACCGCCCTGGCGGCCATACCACCGGTCGGGGGCCGAGCTGTTGCGAACGCTGTTCGGATACGCCTGATCGAACCGCCCCGCATGCCGGGCTGACTGAGGGCCCGCCGAGCGGTTTAAACGAAGCTCATGGTGAGCGGGGCAGGGGTGCCGCGGCAGGAGCAGGGTGGCGTCTCAGCCGCCGCCACAGTGTCGTCCGACTGATGCCCAGCCGACGGGCCGCGACGGCGAGGCGGCCGCTCGTCTGCTGCAGTGTCTCGCGAATGGCCTGGCGCTCCTGCTCGGCCAGGGTGCGGCCGGGCGGCGGGCGCACGGTGAGCATCTCGCCCAAGAGCTTCGCGTCCGTTTGCAACAGCACCGCCTGTCCCCCCCGGTCGACCAGGTAGGCGCGCAACACAAGGGCCTGCGGGAACGGCGTCGGCGGCAGCGTCGCCTGCGCCGCCAGGTTCATGTGCAGCGTCTCGCCACGCGTTCCGAAGATCGCGATCTCTTCGTCTCGGCAGTCGAGCAGCGCGCGCACGATGGACTGCAACCCGGGCTCTCTGGACACGCCGGGGAACGTACCGGAATGGCGCGCTAAGAAGCAACGCGCGAAGCGGGTGACGGCCGCTAAGATGTCACAAAGGCTCTGAGGCGCCGTCCGCCGGCAACCGCAGCACGAAAATGCTGCCCCCGCCCGGGCGATCGGCGTACGCGATCGTGCCGCGCTGCAGCTCCGCCAGCCGCCGCGCGATGGCGAGACCCAGACCCGCGCCGCTTCCTGTCACGGCGGTCGCCGGCCGGTAGAACGGCTCGAACATCCGCTCGCGATCGGCCGGCGGGATTCCGGGACCACGATCGGCCACCGCGAACACCAACATCTCGCCCTCCCGCTGGACCGACAGCTCGATCGGCGACTGGCTTGGCGAGTATTGGATCGCGTTGCCCACCAGGTTGGTCAGGATGCGGAGCGTCTGCACGAAATCGAACCGACCCACCAGCGCCGGCTCGGTGAAGTCGATCTTCGTCTCCACGGTCCGGTCGCCCAGCAGCCCCGCCACCTGTCGCAGCGCCGCCCCCACCAGATCCTCGGCGGTGTTGGGTTCCGGGTGGACCGGGAGCGCGCCGCCCTGCAGGCGCGAGAGATCGAGCAGATCCGCGACCAGCCGGGCGAGGCGATCCGCCTGCTCCTCGATTGCGATCGCGTTCTGGTCGCCCTGCCGCGCGCCGGCCTGGGCCAGGGCCTTGATGGTCGTCAACGGCGTGCGGAGATCGTGCGATACCGACGCCAGCACGACGTCCTTGAGCCGGTCCGCCTCCCGCAGCGCTTCGGCGTGCTCCGCCGCCGCGACCAGCCGGGTCCGCTCCGCCGCCAGCAGCTCCGCTTCCGCGGCGCGCGCGCGCTCCGCGGCCAGCAGCTGGGTGGTCACCGCGGCGGTCGTCATGAACGCGAGCAGCACAAAGCCGTCGAGCGGCTTGGCCACCGTCAGCGTGTCGTAGGGCTGCTGGAAGAAAAAATCGAGCGACAGGACTCCGGCCCCGGTGAGCGCGAACCCCAGGGGCCGGCCGCCGCTCACGCTCCCGCCCAGCATGACGAGCAGGTACGTCAGCACGGCGTGCGCGACGTCCAACCCGTCGCGGCACGCCCGCAGCACGACGGTCACGATCACGAACACGCCGACCCACCACAGCCACGCCCGCACCCGGGATCCGGCCACGCGGGTTACCCCGGCAGCTCGGCGCGATAGCCGACCCCCGGCTCCGTGACGACGAGCTCGGGCCGGTCGGCGTGTGCCTCGATCTTGCGCCGCAGATTGGTGATGTGGACCCGCAGGTATTGCTGGGGACTGCCGGCGGCCGCGCCCCACACCGCGTCGAAGATCTGCTGATGCGTGAGCGTGCGCCCCGCGTGCACCACCAGCGTGCGCAGGATGTCCCACTCGATCGGCGTGAGTCGGATCAGGCTGCCGCCACGCTCCACCCGCCGGCGCGCCAGGTCGATCGTGAGCCCGTACGCCTGCACGATCGTGGCCGCGTCCTCGCCCCCCGCGAGCCGCGCGCGCCGCAACACGGCGCGCACCCGCGCCACGAACTCCGGCGTGCTGAACGGCTTCGTGACGTAGTCGTCCGCGCCCGCGTTCAGGACCTGGACCTTCTCGGCGTCGGAATGCCGCGCCGACAGCACCACGATCGGCACCGGCGACCAGGTGCGGATCTCGCGGCACACGTCCACGCCCTGCACGTCCGGCAGGCCGAGGTCGAGCACCACGAGATCGGGTCGCTCGGTCGCGGCGAGATCGATGCCGGCGCGTCCGGTATCGGCCTCGAGCACGCGGTCCGCGACGTCGCCGAGCGCATTGCGCAGAGCGCGCCGGATGGGGAGATCGTCCTCGATGATGAGCAGCGCGCGGGCGCGCGGCGTCGCCATCACGCCGCTGTCAGTCGAACGGGTTCCGGTCATACGTGCACGCATAGATGTGAGCTCCGCCACTCCGCGCAAGTGTCGCGTGTCGTCTTCACGGAATCTTAGCGTCCCGGCGCGGATTGCGGATCGATTCTTAGTCGGCTCGCTCCCTACATTGGCCGCGCGCCTCCCCAACCCGTGCCAAGAGGAGTCTGCCATGCGCGTCGCGACCGTCGTCACCCTGTGCGTCATCGCCCTGCTGGTCGGGTGCGGCGGCAGTAACGGACCCACCGGTCCCGCCGGGCCGCCCGTCGTCGTCGCGGTGAACGGCGCCACGTTGCCCTCCGGAACGACCGGCTCGACGCTGGTCATTCAGGGCAGCAACTTCGGCACCGGCCAGAGCCTCGCGTCCGGGCACGTCGTGTTCTCGACCACCGCGGGCGGCCGGGACACCGCGACCATCACGAGCGCCGTTGACTGGACCAACCTCCTGATCGTCACCACCGTGCCGACGGGCGTGCCGCTCGGCAAAGACACCCTGTTCGTCGAGACGTCCGGCGGCACCAGCGCGCCGGTCATCTTCACCGTGGTGGCGAAGGTGGCCTTCAGCCCGTCCACCGTCGCCTGGAGCGCGACCACCGCCCTGCCGGTGGGGCTCTCCGGTCATGCCGTGGCGGCCGCGACACTCCCCGGTGCGACCGCGACGAGCGTCGTGTACGTCGCCGGCGGGGCCGACAGCACCGACGCGCCGCGCGACAGCGTGCTGTACGCCACGGTCTCGAGCACCGGCACCGTCGGCGCCTGGACCAGAACCACCGTGCTACCGGCGCCCGTCGCTTTCGCCGCCGCCGTCGTGGCCACACCCACCAACTCGGCCGTCACGGGAGCGTCGTATCTGTACGTGATCGGTGGGGACTCGACCGCGGGCGGCAAGCCCGTCGCCACGGTGCGCCTCGGCACGCTCAACGCCACCGGCGCGGTCAGCGCCTGGAGTACGACAACCGCGTTGCCCGCGCCGGTGCATTCCGCCGGGGCGGTGATTTTCAACGGCTGCGTGTACGTCGCCGGTGGCTCGGGCTCGGGCAACGCCCCCGTCGCCACGGTCCAACGCGCGGCGATCATGTCCGACGGCACGCTCGGCGCCTGGCAGCCGCTCAGCTCGCTGCCATTCGGCCGCAGCTACTTCGGGTTCGGTGTGAACGGCACCTTCCTGTACGCCCTGGGTGGTGACTCAGGTGCCGTGACGCCGAACGACTCGAGCCTGTCGGCCAAGGCGATCAGCGACGTCGTCTACGCCGAAATCGACGTGCACAGCGGCGCTCTCACGGCCGCGGGCTGGACGGCGAGCGCCAGCAAGCTCAAGAAAGCGGTGTCCAAGCACACGGCCGTGATGGCGGGCGGCAACGTGTTGGTCACGGCGGGGCTCTACAATGGCGCGGGCACCGGCTCGACGGAGGAGTCGTACTCCGGCTTGAACGCGGACGGCAGCACCACCGCCTTCAACGGCGCCACCGGTGCGAACACTATCGCGGCCGCGGGCGGGGGCGATCTGTTCAACCACGCCGCCGTGGGGTACCTCGACACCACGGGCGCGTTTCATATCCTGGTGGTCGGCGGTGACGACGTGAACGCGCCCACCAAGAAGCGCAAGGGCGTATTCTATTACTGAACGCCTCATCCCCTGTCTGGCGCGTCCGCGCGCCTCAGGGCAATGTTCCGATCATGGGCATCAGCTACGTCCAGGGTACCGTCCGTGGTCCTGCCGGCGCGGAAGCCAGCGTCCGCTTCCTGATCGACAGTGGGGCCACATACTCGCTCCTCCCGGAGCCGGTATGGCAGGCCATCGGGATCGCGCCCAAGCGCGAGATGGAGTTCGTGCTCGCCGACGGCACGACCGTCCGCCGGCCCGTGTCGGAGTGCCACCTCTCGCTTGCTCAGGGGGAGGGTCATACCCCGGTAGTCCTGGGCCAACCGGGCGGCGCGGAGGCGCTGCTCGGCGGCGTCACGCTCGAGATCCTTGGTCTGGTCTTCGACCCCTTCCGCCGGGTGCTTCACCCCATGCGCGCGGTGATGGTGTGACGACGCGAGGAGTCGCGGAGGGGAAACAGAAGATCTGGACTACCCGCCCCTCGAGGCGCGGCTGAAGCCGCGGCTCGGCCCTGCCGCTGAAGCGGCGGCGCACTGGTCAGTTCACTGACAGGGCCGAGCCGCGAGTTTACTCGCGACTCTTCGGGCGACGATCCCTTCCTCGAGCAGATCACCCCCGTTTCCAGCATTGCTTAGGGAGCGGGGATGTCGAAGGTCGGAGAGCAGACGGAAGATCTGAGTACTCGCCCCTCGAGGCGCGGCTGAAGCCGCGGCTCGGCCCTGCCGCTGAAGCGGCGACGCACTCGTCAGTTCACTGACAGGGCCGAGCCGCGAGTTTACTCGCGACTCTTCGGGCGACCATCCGCTCCTCGAGCGGATCGCCCCCGAGCCGCGAGTTTACTCGCGACTCTTCAGGCGACCATCCGCTTGGGGGCTGATCTACAACGCCACGCGCAGCCCCGCCGCCACCGGCCACAGCGTCCCCACGTGCCCCGCCGGGCTGTCGGTCATCCACTGGCGCTCGATTCGCAATTCCGCCGTCACCCTTGGTGACACCGTTGCATCGAGACCGGCCCCGCCGACCCAGAACAGGTTGGTGTGATAGATGGCCCGCCCGTTGTCGCCGCTCTTCAGCCGGTATGCGCCGCCACCGAGCGACACCACGGGAGTGATCGTCCGCCGCGGCA
>DATHKX010000171.1:0-4987 GCA_035488835.1 Gemmatimonadales bacterium | reverse complement strand
GCGGATCTTCGACCAGTCGGCTTCGAGCTCTTCCGCGAGCAGCATCGGCAGCGACGTCGTCACGCCCTGGCCCATCTCGGAGCGGTCCACCACGACGAGCACGCTCTCGTCGGCGCCGATCCGCAACCAAGCGTTCGGGGCGAACGGTGCCGCGGCGGCGGCGCGTCCACGGCCGGTGGCGGGGAGATGGAAGCCGATGACGAGGCCGGCGCCGGCGACGCCCGCCGCCTCGAGGAACTCACGCCGGTTGATCTGTGCGGCGCTCATGTCACGCTCCCTGCGCGGCGCGATGGATGGCGGCGCGGATGCGCTGGTAGGTGCCGCAGCGACAGATGTTGGTCATCGTCGTGTCGATGTCGGCGTCCGTGGGATGCGGATTCTTCGCGAGCAGGGCCGCGGCGGCCATGATCTGCCCCGACTGGCAGTAGCCGCACTGGGGCACGTCCTCCGCGATCCACGCCCGCTGCACCGCGTGCGCGCGGTTCTTGGAGAGGCCTTCAATGGTGGTCACGCGCTTGCCGGCGACGGCGGACACGGGCAGCACGCAGGTGCGCGTCGCCACGCCGTCCAGATGAACAGTGCAGGCGCCGCACTGGGCGATGCCGCAGCCGAACTTGGTGCCGGTGAGCCCGAGCGTGTCACGCAGCACCCAGAGGAGTGGCGTGTCGGGGGTGACGTTGACCGTTTCGCGCTTGCCGTTGACGGTGAAGCTGATCGGGAGCATGACAGGGCGTCCTCGCGGAAGATGGAAAAAACGTGTACAAGCGGACGCGCGGAGGGAAGGGGGGCGGCGACCTGGCCGGTGCGGCCTGGAACAGGCCCGCCTCTCCATCTCCTAGGGGCGCCTCTTGACGAGTTCCGGAACGGCGGCCATATCTAGCCCCGTAGCCGGTTCATGGACGTGTTCGTGCGGCGGTATTCCACTCCCCACCCTCATGCAGAGGGCATACGTATGGCACTGGTCCGTCGGCTCGTTCCCGCGCTGGTCGCTGGTCTGTTCTGGGCGGTCCCACTGTGCGCGCAGGAATCTCCAGGCGCCGTCACAGGGAAGGTCTTGGACGCCACGACCCAACAGCCACTCGGTAACGTCGAAGTGGCAATCACAGGAACTCCGCACCGCGAGCTCAGCCGCAGCGACGGCAGCTTTGCGCTGAATGGTGTCCCGGCGGGGAGCTACCGCCTGCGCGCGAGCCGAATCGGGTACGGGTCGCAGATCCAGGAAATCACGGTCACCCCCGGCGGAACCACGACGGCGAACATCAGCCTCGCGCCGGCGGCCGCGATCCTCGAGCCGGTCGTCGTGACCGGGTACGGCACCCAGCGACGCGAGGCCATCACCGGCTCGGTCTCGACGGTCAGCGCCGCCGGGGCGAACGTCGGCGTGGTCACCAACGTGGACCAGATGATTCAGGCCCGGGCGGCCGGTGTCGAGGTCACGCGAAATAATGGCGAGCCGGGCGCCGGCACGCAGATCCTGATCCGCGGTGGCAGCTCGATCAGCAACAGCAATGAACCGTTGTACGTGATCGACGGAGTGCCGATCTATAACCAGCCCACTGAGCCGCCGGGCTACGCGGCCGCCGGCACGCCACCGCTGCCGCGCAACCCGTTGAACCTGCTCAATCCCTCGGATATCGCGTCCATCACGATCCTGAAGGATGCGTCGGCCACCGCGATCTACGGCAGCCGCGCCGCGAACGGCGTGATCCTGGTGGAGACCAAGAAGGGCGCGGCGGCGGGGGGACCGAGCATCGCGTACGACACCTACGTGGCCGCGGCGTCTCCAGCCGGCTACCTGAACCTGGTGACCGCGGATCAATACCGGCAGTTCGTGGGGCAGCAGGTGCCGATTTTCATAGCGGATACGGTCGCCTGCGCACACCCGGGCGGCGTGATAGACCCCTCGTGCTTCAATTCGGCCCGGGGGCTGGATCCGAAAATTCAAGCCCAGCTGGGCACCGCGAATACCGACTGGTACCGCGCCGTCACGCGCACCTCCGTCACGCACAATCACGACCTGTCGTTCTCCGGGGGGAGCGAAGACACGCGCTATCGCGCGTCGCTCAATTACATGAACCAGCAGGGGGTGTCGCTCGCGAACGGCCTCGAGCGGATTCAGGGGCGCTTGACCGCGACGCACAAGGCGCTGGATAACCGGATGCGCTTGGGCGTGAACGTGACGACGTCGCGCGTGAACGACCGGTATATCCTGTTCGAGAACCGGGCGGGCTTCGAGGGCGGCGTGTTCCAGAACGCCGCCAACTTGAATCCGACGCAGCCGGTCATGGCGAACGATTCGACCTATTACGAGCCGGGTGGCAACTCGTTGCGCAACCCGGTGGCGCTGGCGAACCAGATTACCGACCACGGGCAGACCACCCGCACCCTGGCCAACGGGACGGCCGAAATCGACCTCGTGCCGGGTTTGACGGGTCAGGTGACGGTCGGGTTGGACTATTCCGCCGGCGGACGCCAGATCTATTTCCCCATCGCGAATCCGCTCGGCAGGACGTTGGGGAACGGGCTCGCGCGGGTGTACAGTCAGGACAACAATACGAAGACGGTGCAGACGCTGCTGACGTACCGGAAGCAGGTGGGCGAGAACCACAGCCTCGACGTGGTGGGCGGATACGAGTACAGCAAGTTCACCAAGACCGTGGCCATGGGCCAGGGCATCGGGTTCGTCACTGACGCTCTGCTGTACAACAGCCTGAACGCCGCCGCCACCTTGCAGGATTCCTCGGACGGGAACGAGAGTCGGCTCGTCTCCTTCCTCTCCAGGGCCAACTACGGCTACAAGGATAAGTTCTTCGTCACGGGCGTGCTGCGTTACGACGGATCGTCCAAGTTCGCCGAGGGGCACAAGTGGGCGCTGTTCCCCGGGCTGTCGGCGTCGTGGCATTTGACCCAGGAGGGGTTCCTGCGCGGCGGGCCGTTCTCGGACCTGCGCCTGCGCGTCGGCTGGGGGCGTCAAGGCAATCCGGGCATCAAGCCCTATCAGTCGTTGCGCACCCTGGTGGGCGGCACCGGCGCAGCCTATCCATTTAGCGACGTGCTGCAGGCGGGTGTCATCCCGAACAGCGTCGGCAACCCGAACCTCAAGTGGGAGCAAACAACCCAGTACAACGGCGCCATCGACTTCGGCCTGATGGACAACCGGCTCGCGGGGAGCGTCGAGTATTACGTCAAGAACACCTCCGACCTGCTGCTCGACGTGCCCGTGCCGCAGCCGCAGCCCTCGTCCACCCGGCTCGAGAACGTCGGCAAGTTGCGCAACCGCGGCGTGGAGGCCACGCTCGATGCCCTGCTCGTGGCGCGGCCGGGCCTCACCTGGCGGTCGGGGCTGGTGTTCGCGCTCGAGCGCAACAAGGTGCTCGACCTTGGCCCCCACCAGTTTCTCCGGTCGGGGATCGTCAGCGGGCAGGGCCAGTCTGACCAGTGGGCTCAGCGGATCATGCCCGGGTCTCCGCTCGGCACGTTCTACGGACCCGTGTTCGTGGGTGTCGACCCGACGACCGGGTTCCAGGTGTTCGCCTGCACGGCGGCCACGGCGGGGTGCTCCAACGGTCGGACGACGACCCGGGGAGGGCCGGACGCCGCCGATTACCAGATCATCGGCAACGCCAACCCGGACTTCACCATCGGGTTCCACAACCAGGTGAACGTGGGCAAGTTCGACATCAGCTTCCTGCTGCGGGCATCGGTGGGGCAGGACGTCTTCAACAACACCGCCCTCGTCTGGTCCACGAAGAGCAACGCCCTGCAGGTCAAGAACTTCCTGGCGCCCGCCCTGACCGACGGCACCGATCTGCACGAGCCGGCCATCTTTTCGTCCCGCTGGGTCGAGAGTGCGTCGTTCCTCCGGCTCCAGAATATCACGGTGGAGTACGCGCTCGACTTGCCGCTGCTGACGCGCTCAGCCCGGAGCGCTCGGCTGTACGTCTCGGCCGACAACCTGTTTGTGCTCACGGGCTATTCGGGGCTCGACCCCGAGGTGTCGAGCTTGAACGCGTCCGACCCGACCGACGTGGGGCTGGCGGCGCGCGGCATCGACTATCTTTCCTATCCCCGGCCCCGCACCATCACGGGGGGCCTCCGTGTCGCGTTCTAAGGAGCTCTGATCATGAAGCGACTTTTCGTGTCGACGTCGATCGGCGCCCTGGGGCTCTTCACGCTCCTTCTCGTGCCGCTGCAGGGATGCACGGACCTGAGCGAGACGCCCATCAGTTCCATCACCCCGAGCAACTTCTTCCACACCGAAGGGGAAGTGCTCGCCGCGCTCGCCGGCGTGTACGCGGGGCTGCGGAACACCGCCAGTGAGGGCGAGTACTGGGGCGTTTCCGAGGTCAGCACCGACGAGATGGTCGTGCCCACCCGCGGCTCGGACTGGTACGACAACGGCACCTGGCTCGAGACTCATCGCCAGACGTGGTCGGCCAACAGCCCGGCCACGCTCAGCTTCGTGAACAACGTCTGGAACACGGCTTATGCCGGGATTGCGCGATCCAACGTGCTGCTCGAGGCGCTCCAGCAGACGACCGTCCCGAATCAAGCCGCGATCGAGGGCGAGGCGAGGTTCCTGCGCGCCTTCTACTACTATCTGCTGCTGGACACGTTCGGCGGGGTGCCCATCGCCACGACGACGGAGCTCAAGGCGCGCGCGCGCGCGACCCGCGACTCGACGTTCCGGTTCATCGAGTCGGAGCTGCTGGCGATCCGCCCGAACCTGCCGAAGCAGTGGGGGGACACGACGTTGCTGGGGACGAAGGTGGGCCGCGTCACGAAGGGCGCCGTCAACGCGCTCCTGGCCAACATGTACCTGAACGCCCGGGTCTACAAGAACGAAGCTGCCGGAGCGGGCATCAATGCGACGGGCTACAACACGTGCCAGGGGGTGACGGTCAGCGGGCCCAAGGATGCGTGTCAGGCCGCGATCGACGTCGCCGACAGCATCATCAACTCAGGGGTGTACCAGCTGGCCCCCGTG
>DATHKX010000170.1:0-4424 GCA_035488835.1 Gemmatimonadales bacterium | reverse complement strand
GGGCTCGAGGTGGACGCGCTCGACGGGGCGCCGGGCGTGTTCTCCGCGCGCTGGGCGCAGATGCATGCGGCGGGGTCGGGAGACGCGGCGAACAACGCGCTGCTGCTCGAGCGGCTGGCCGGTGTTCCCGACGAGCAGCGTACGGCGCGCTACCGCTGCGTGGTGGCGTATCTCGAGACGCCGCTCGCCAAGCCGCAGCTGGTCGAGACGACGTGCGAGGGACGGATCCTGTCGCAACCGCGCGGCAGCGGTGGCTTCGGCTACGATCCGCTGTTCTTCTCGAGCGATCTCGGGCTGAGCTTCGCGGAGGCGCCGATGCCCGCGAAGCAGCGCGTGTCGCATCGCGGGCGGGCGATCCGGGCGCTGGTGGAGGTGTTGGTGCGGCGCTCGAAGTAGCGAATCAGACGCAACCTCGCGTCCGGTTCGACCACAAGCGCTGCACCGTGTAAGGCCCCAGCTTTTTGTTCTGCCAGGCGCACACGTCCCCGATCTCACCCTGACTGTCGTCGTACCATCCTTGCGGGGGGACCGGATCGGTCACCGCTTCGGCCAGCTCGTGCGAGCAGATCGACGTGAGCGCGTCGGGTGGCCCGACGCCACCCAGGCAACCGGCACAGTTGGGGTAGGGGACCACCGCGTAGAAGATTTTGGTATCGATGTGGTCGTGGTAGCCGCAGAACGCCTGACACGAGCGGTCGCCGCCCGCGACGACCGAGACGCCGGGCGGGAGCAAGACGAAATACAGGGTGTTCGGCCCGACGGCAGGAAAAGCTGTGTTGCCGGAGAGTTGCGTCTGGAGCATCTGGCGGATGGCGGAGTCGGTCACATTGGGTCCGGGTTCGGGCGAGGTGACGGTCGTCGTCCCGACCCACCGGCCCCGGCCGATCGTGTACGGTGGCGCGTCGTACTCGCCCAGCTGGTCCACGTACGGACTCGCGACGATAAACCGAAAGAAGTCGTTCAGGGTGGTGATCACGCTCTGCTGAGCGGTCGTGTTCCACGCCTGTCCCCAGAATGCCGTGAAGACTTCGACGGCGGCGAGCAGCGGGCCGCCGCGGTAAGTGAGCTCGGTCCCGGGGGGCGCCTTGATCCCGGGAGCCGGAGCGACGAGCTCCTTCGGAACCCAAAGGGGGACGATACGGACGTGGTCGTCGAGGGCGGGCGGGACCGCCCGGCGCGGGCCGGGAGAATGTTTGGGGGTCATGGCGGTTAGGTACCCCGCGCGTGGCTTTTTGGCGTGGCGTCACTAGGTTGTTAGCAGCGTGCGCACGCGCCTGTGCGTCTGCACCTGTTTACTGTGGCCTAGCATTACAACGGGGCGTAGCGCAGTCCGGTAGCGCGTCTGGTTTGGGACCAGAAGGTCCCGGGTTCAAATCCCGGCGCCCCGACTTCCCCAAAAAAACCCTGCGCGCCACCATCGGGGAGGGATCCGCCGACAGTACAGCGCGCAGGCTCTAGCATCGCCAGCCCACAATTGAGCGGCGACCGCCATCATTATGTAAAAAGACCGTAGGACGTGCCATCGCTCGTCGGGGGGAAATGCGGGTGGGGGAGAGTTAATCCGTTCGGTGTATTCGCGGGCGCCCACTGCGTGCGAAAACCGGAAGCTCCGGGTTCAGATCCCAGCGCCCCGACTTGAAACCCAGGTCATTCACTGGTTGACAGCCTCCGCTGCCCGCTTCAGGTTGCAGACATGGAGCTAACCCGAGAGGCCCTGCCGGGCGCGTGGGCCCGTTTGAAGCAGGACGTGAGCTGTGGCCTCAGGCGCGGCGCCTGGTATCGTATCGTCGCCCTGACACCGGAGGATGCGGTCCTCCAGGTGCCGCGGCGCGAGCGAGTCCGGGTCCCGCGGCGCTTTCTGCAAACGCTCTTCTCCCGCCCGCGCCATTGGACCGTCGTGCCGCGCCCCTCCCACGTCCAGGACCTCCCCGATCATTGGCGTTCGCGTTACGCGGTCTGCCCCGCCTGCCGCGCCCGCGCACCCATCACGGGCTACACCGTCGACATGCAGTGCGCCAAGTGCAACGGCCAGTTCGGGATCGCCTGGGATGAGCGGTATCTGGGCGTGGGGTAAGACGCTAGCCTACGGGAACTTCCCAGCGGCATCGGCGGTTTCTTCACCGTCACGGACACGTGGCGAGATGCCTATGACGACCAAGAAACGCGATGTCGCTAAACGCCGGTCGCCCAGTGCGTGCCGGCATCCACAGCAATACGAAACCGATTGGCTCGGCCGCACTTATACGGGCTGCCCGATCTGCAACCGCTGGAAGCGTATGAAGGTCAAACTGGCGCCCGCCGACGGCAAACGTCTGGCGGCGTGAACAATAAAAAGGGGCCAGGAGATGCTTCCTGGCCCCTCAGTCTTACTCTCCGTACGGTATCCAGATGTTCTTCACCTGCGTGGCCTCCCTGAGGAATTCCCGCCCTTCCCCCTGCCTGGCGTCCGTCCAGTCTCGGGAATGCCACTCGACCCACGTCCGCTTCATGTTTCCCGCCGATGCTCGCTCCACCTCGGCGCCGGCCGCCTGACTGCCGAAGTACCACGCGGCATCCACGTCGTCGTGCTCGGCGAGCACCTTGGCGAGGGCATCTTTGGCCCCGGTGACGATGTTGATCACGCCGGCCGGCACGTCCGAGGCATCGAGCACGGTGTACAGCTCGGTGGCGGCGAGCGGATGCGCCTCCGACGGGATCGCGATCACCGTGTTGCCCACCGCGACGGCCGGGCCGACCAGGGACACGAACCCCAGCAGCGGTTCCTCTTCGGGGCAGGCGATGCCGATCACGCCCACGGGTTCGTTCATGGCGAGCGTCACGCCCCGGATGGGGGTCTGGTGCACGGCCCCGTCGTACTTGTCGGCCCACGCGGCATAGGAAAAGAGCCGCGCGATGCTCGCGTCCACTTCAGCACGCGCGTCGCCCACAGCGTGCCCCGTGACGTCCGAAATCCGCTGCGCGAACTCGTCGGCGCGCTGCGCCAGGTTCTCGGCCAGATAGTACAGGACCTGCCCGCGATTGTGGCCGCTCGTCTTGGCCCATCCGTCCGCGGCGTGCGCCGCTTCCACCGCGTTCCGGATGTCCTTGCGGTTCCCCTCCGCGACCTCGGCGAGCAGCGCGCCTGACGGCGCCAGGATTTTCCGGCTGTAGCCCTGATCGGGGCGCACTTGCGCGCCGCCGATGAAGAGTTTGTAGGTGCGGTCGATGGGAGGGAGCGGCTGCGAACGCGGAACGCGGAGCGCGGAACGCGGAACAGGGCGTGATCGTTTGTTCCGCGTTCCGACTTCCGCCTTCCGCGTTTCTGGCTTCAGGTACTCCCACATCCCCTCTTTCCCGCCCTCGCGCCCGAACCCCGATTCCCGGTATCCCCCGAACCCCGAGGCCGCGTCGAACAGATTGGTGCAATTGACCCAAACGACGCCCGCTTTGATCTTGGGCGCCACGTCGAGTGCCAGGTTGATGTTCTCCGTCCACACGCTCGCCGCGAGTCCGTACGGGGTGTTGTTGGCGAGCTCCACCGCCTCGGCGGGGGTGCGGAACGTCATCGAGACGAGCACCGGCCCGAAGATCTCGACCTGGGCGATGGTGGCGGCGGGCGACACATTCGTGAACAGCGTCGGCGGATAGAAGTAGCCGTCCGTCGGGCACGCCCACGACGGCTGCCACATGGTCGCGCCTTCTTCGACCCCCGTGTTCACCAGCGAGCGGATGCGCTCGAGCTGTACCGGCGCGACGATCGCGCCCATGTCGATCGCCTTATCGAGCGGGGGACCGACCCGCAGCTTTTCCATGCGGGCTCTGAGCTTCGTGACCAGCCGCTCCGCGATCCCCTCGTGCACCAACAGCCGCGACCCCGCGCAGCACACCTGTCCCTGGTTGAACCAGATCGCGTCCACGACGCCCTCGACCACACTGTCGAGATCGGCGTCGTCGAACACGATGAAAGGACTCTTCCCGCCCAGCTCGAGCGAGAGCTTCTTGCCCGATCCCGCCGTTGCCTTACGGATGATGCGACCTACGTCCGTGGAGCCGGTGAACGCGATCTTGTCGATGTCGGGGTGATTCACGATCAGCTCGCCCGTCCGGCCGTCTCCCGTTACCACGTTGAGCACGCCCGGCGGGAGCCCTGCCTCGTGCGCGATCTCGGCGAGGCACAGCGCCGTGAGTGGTGTGAACTCGGCGGGCTTCAAGACGACGGTGTTTCCGGCCGCGAGGGCCGGCGCGATTTTCCACGCCACCATCAGCAGCGGGAAGTTCCAGGGGACGATCTGCCCGACCACGCCCACCGGGCCGTAGCCCGCAAACTCGGACTCCGCGAGCTGCGCCCAGCCGGCGTGGTGGGTCAGGTGACGGGCGACGAGCGGGATGTCGAGATCGCGCGTCTCGCGAATCGACTTGCCGTTGTCGAGGCTCTCGAGCACCGC
>DATHKX010000169.1:0-4432 GCA_035488835.1 Gemmatimonadales bacterium | reverse complement strand
CCACCACCGTCTCGGCAGCGGCGGCCGGTGTGCCATGGGGGTGAACCCCAGGAAGTCGACGAGGCGGTTACGCGCCCTCTGTGGCCGGCTCAAAGCCCCAGTGCCTCGACGACTGACTGCGCGATCGCGGCGTCCTGCACGCCCACGCCGGTCAGGTCGGCCACCGTAATCTCACTCGCGCTCTCCCGTCCGGGGAGCCGGCCGGCGGCGAGGTCGCCGAGCTCCGCGTAGACCTTGTCGCGGGTCACGACGCCGGCCGCGATGGCGTGGTGCAGGTTGCCGTAACGCTCCGTCTGGAATACGCGGTCCGCCACGAGCTTGTCTGCCCGCGCGAGCAACGCGGGCTCGAGCTCGATCTTCTCCGGGCTGCCGGTTCCCACCGAGGTGACGTGCGTACCGGGCCCCACCCATGATGCCATCACCAGCGGCGTCGTGCTGGCCGTCGCGGTCACGATCACCCGGTGGTCGCGGACGGCGGATTCGAGCGCCGGGGCGATGCGGGTCTCGACGGCTTGACCGAGCTCCCTCGCGAGCCCCTCGGCGCGCTCGCGTGTGCGATTCCAGAGGGTGAGCCGGGCGAGCGGCAGCTGCGCGACCATGGCCCGGGCGGTGAGCCGGGCGAGCGCGCCGGCGCCCACGAGCAGGGCCTCGTGCGTGTCCTTGGGCGCCAGGTACTTGAGCGTCAGGGCCACCGCCGCCGCCGTGCGGAAGTCGGTGAGGTAGCCGTGCTCTTCGAGCAGCACGGCGGGGACGCCGGTGTCCGCGTCGAGCAGCAGGAACATGCCGTCGCCCGAGGGCAGGCCGCGCGCGCGGTTGCGATAGAACCCCGTCGCCACCTTGAGGACGATATGCCGCCCGCCCGCCAGGTGCGCGCCCTTCACGTGCACTTCGGCCTGCTGCTCGCGCAGCTCCAGCACCATCGGGTCGGGGAGCGCGGCCTCGCCGCGTCCGAGGGCGCGGAAGCCCCGCTCGACGGCGGCGATCGCCACGCTGAAGGGGACCTTGTCCCGGAACGCCTCGAGCGGGACGACCCGCATCTCAATCGGCGAACACGCGCTTCAGGCCCCGCTCGGTCTCGGCGAGCGCTTCCCGAAAGTGGTGCAGCTCTTCCCCGAAGCCGAAGCGGATGTGGTTCGGCAACCCGAAGTGATCGCCCGGGACGAGCAGCACGTTGTGCTCGGCCCGCATCTTCTCCACCAGGTCGAGGGCGCTGATCGCCTGGCGGTAGCGCACGAGACAGATCGCCCCCGCCTGTGGAGGGTGCCAGCTGAACGTGTCGCCGAAGCGCTTCAGCCACTGCTCGATCACCGGGTAGTTGGAGCGCAGGATCCCGCGGGTGCGCGCGAGCACCTTCTCCCGCACCCCGGGCTCGAGCACCATCGCGGCCAGGTGGTCGCTCGCGCCCGCCGGCCCGATCGTGGTGTAGTCGTGCCGCGCCCACGCTTCGCCCGAGAACCCCGGGGGTGCCACGATCCAGCCGATCCGCAGGCCGGGCAGGCCGTATGCCTTCGACAGGCCGTTCACGACGATCACGCGCTCGTAGCTGCCCCAGAACGACGGTGTGGTCGTTCCGTCACGCTCCGCTCCCTGGTACACCTCGTCCGCGAGCAGCCACGCGCCGACTTCCGCCGCGCGACTCACGATGGCCTGTCGCATCTCCTTCGAGAGCACGTGTCCCGTCGGGTTGTGCGGATTGGTGACGACCACGAGCTTCGTGCCCGGCGCGATGGCGCTCCGCACCTCCTCGGGCGCGGGCTCCCACTGCGCCTCGGCGCGCAGTGTGAAGGCGCGCACTTCGGCCCCGAAGTTCTGGGCGAGCCCCCAGGTCTGGAGGTAATTCGGAAGCATCACGGCGACTTTGTCGCCGGGCTGGACCAGCCGCCAGCAGACGACGAAGTTCGCTTCGGCGCTGCCGGTGGTGACCAGGATCTGCTCCGGCGAGACCTCTCCGTACAGCGCCGCGATCCGCCCGCGCAGCAGATCGGTGCCGTTCGACTGGCTGTAGCCGAGCCGGACATCGAGCAGCGGCGCCGGGGACGCGCCGGCCAGGGCGAGCAGCTCCTGGATCGAGAGCGGGTGCACGCCCGACTCGGACAGGTTGTAGCGCACCCGGTTCTCCCAGGTACTTTGCCAGCGCTCCAGCTCGAACGGAACGAACCGCAAGGAACCTCCCGGTGTCGGGTGCTAGGTGTCAGGTGCCAGTAAAGTGAGGTCCGCCGGCGTTTCCAGCCAGTAATCGGGCCGGAGGTCCTCTAGATGCGAGCGGTCGAACGGTCCCCACAGAACAGCTGCGGTCTTCACCCCCGCGGCCCGGCCGCACTCGATGTCGTGGCGCGAGTCGCCCACGAACACGGCGCCGGTGGCCGGCGCCCCCAGTCGCTCGAGCGCGGTAAGTACCGGCTCGGGGTGCGGCTTGGGATGGGTGACTTCGTCCGCGCCGACGATCACCTGGAAGGCGTCCTCGAGCCCGGCGACGCGGAGCCCGCGCACGGCGCCGCTCCGCATCTTACTGGTCACGAGCCCGAGGGTCTTCCTCTGGTCCCGCAGCGCCAGCACCGCCTCGACCACGCCGGCATAGGGGCGCACCAGCTCGTCGTGGTGGGCGAGGTTGTAAGCGCGGTACGTCGCCACCATGGCCTCGATCTCGGCGGGGTCCTCGGTGAAGTGGCGGAACTGCACCCACAGCGGGGTGCCGAGCCCCTGCATCCAGACGTCGTCGGACAGCTCGTGCCCGCGGTGCAGGCGCATCGTGTGGCGGTAGGAGCGGAGGATCAGCTCGATGGAGTCGATGAGCGTGCCGTCGAGGTCGAAAAGGAAAGTGGTGAGCGCCACGCCGGAAGGTAACTTTGAGAGGCGCGAACGTCATGGACAATTTCTCGACCGTCCTCACTTTGCTCGTCGGCGTCACATTCCTGGCGCTGGTGGCGCGCCGCTTCGACCTCCCCACGCCCGCGCTGCTCGTCGTGGGGGGAGTGCTGGTCGCCCTGGTTCCCGGGCTCCCGATCGTGCGGTTCGACCCGCAGCTCGTGTTCCTGGTGTTCATCCCACCGCTGTTGTATCGCGCGTCGTTGCAGGCCTCCTATCGCGATGTGCGCGCCAATTTTCGGCCGATCCTGTCGCTCGGCGTGGGGCACGTGCTGTTCGCGACGATCGTGGTGGCCTGGGTCGCGCACCACGTGATCCCAGAGCTGCCCTGGGCCTCCGCGTTCGCGCTCGGCGCCGTGGTCTCACCGCCGGACGTGGCGGCGGCGACGGCGTTCCTGCGCCGGCTGCCGCTGCCGCGGCGCGTCGTGACCATCCTCGAGGGCGAGAGCATGATCAACGACGCGGCGGCGATCGTCGCGTACCGCGTGGCGGTCGCGGCCGCGGTGACCGGCACGTTCTCGCTCGGGGACGCGGGTCTCCGGTTCCTGCTCGTGGGCGCGGGGGGCGTCGCGGTCGGTCTCGCTGTTGGATGGCTGATGGGGGCCGTGCGCCGTCACATTCACGACCCCGAGGTCGAGAACACCATCTCGCTGCTCTCGGGCTACGCGGCCTATCTGCCCGCCGAGCGGCTCGGCGTGTCCGGGATTCTGGCGGTGTTCGCCATGGGCATCTACCTGGGGCGGGTCGGGCCCCGGTTCGTGGCGGCCGACACGCGCGTACAGAACGTCGGCATGTGGGACGTAGTGGTGTTCGTGCTCGAGGGGCTCATCTTCGTCCTGACGGGGCTCGCGCTGCGGCCCATTGTGGAGGGCCTGACCGGCGCAGCGGCGCTCGAGCTGGCACGCGCGGCAGTCCTCGTGAGCCTCGCCGTGATCATCGCGCGGCTCGTGTGGTTCTACTTCGCCGGGAACTTCCGTTGGCTGTTGGGCCCCCGGCTACGACCTCACGAGCCGCGGCCGCGGTGGCAGGTGCTGACGGTGGGGGGGTGGGCCGGGTTGCGGGGAGGCGTTACGCTCATTCTCGCCGCGTCGATACCCACCGTGACGGCCTCCGGTGCGCCCTTCCCCGGCCGCGACACGATCATCGCTCTCTCCTACGCCGTCATTCTCGTCACGCTGCTCGGTCAGGGCTTCACGCTGGCGCCGCTGCTGCGCTGGCTCGGCGTGCGCGAGACGGGTGACGACGAGCGCCGCGAGGAGCTCGCGGCACGTATCGACGCCTCGGAGGCGGCGCTCCAGCGGCTCGAGGAGCTCGCGTCGGAGTCGTGGATGCACCCGGACGCACTGTCGCACACCCGCGATCGGTATCGCCTTCGCACGCGCCATCTGCGCGGGCACGCCGACGGGGTCCTCGACGGCCGGATCGAGGCCAAATCCATTGCGCACCTGCGGCTCGCCCGGGAGCTGCTCGCCGCGGAGCGGCGGGAATTGCTCCGCTTACGCGACAACGGCGCGATCAGCGATATCGTGATGCGACGCGTCCAGCGCGAGCTCGACTACGAGGAGCT
>DATHKX010000168.1:0-22252 GCA_035488835.1 Gemmatimonadales bacterium | reverse complement strand
CTCCGCTTCCAATGCTGCACCGCCAGGACGCCGGCGAACCCCAAGGTGGCGAGCACACACAGCGCCCCCACCCAGTCCCCCAGTCGCACGTACAGCGGGATCACGTCGCTGGTGCGCAGCGGGCCCGACACGCTCGCTTCCTGCTCCAGACCGGTCTCCGCGTAGCTGTGCCCCAACGGATCGACAAACTCGGAGATGCCATCATTCGCCGCGCGGGCGATGCCCATGCGCGTTTCGATGGCGCGCATGACGAGATGCGCCACGTGCTGGTACGGACCGGCCGTGCGCCCGTACCATGCGTCGTTCGTGATGTTCGCGAGGAACTCCGCGCCGGTGCGCCGGTACCCGCGCGCCAGCTCTTCGAAAGCCGACTCGTAGCAGATGACCACGCCGACGCGACCCAGAGGGCTCGAGTACAGCGGCAGGCTCCGACCCCGACCGAAGCCACCGGACCAGCGCCCCACTCCGGGCACGCTCTGCATCAGCCGTGCGGGAACGAACGGCACCCGCTCGACGACCGGGACGAGATAGTGCTTCTCGTAGACCGGATAGCGGCGCCAGCTGCCCGAAGAATCGAAGTAGAACGCGGCGTTGTAATAGTCGTACGAGCCGTCGGGATGGTACTCGCCGTAGATCCCGCCCGTGAGGATGGGCGTCCGGCTCTCGCGCGCGAGCCCGGCGATACTCGAGTCCCAGGACGGTTGCAGGTAACCAGGGACCGCCACCTCTGGCCAGATCATGAGTGCCACGCGGCCGCGCGCCTCGAGCGCGCGCGACATCGTCACGAGCTTCGCCACCACGCTATCGGCGTGGCGGGGATCCCACTTCTCCCGGAAGCCTTCGTTCGGCTGGATCAGTCCGACGGTGCCGAGCTCGCGGACCGGGAGCGTGCGCGTTCGCCACACGCCGTAGCCCCACGCCGCGACGATCGTGACCACGACGGCAGCGATCGGTCGCCACCGGAGCGTTCTGCTCCCTGCTCCCTGCTCCCTGCTCCCGAGCAGCGCCTCCACCACCATGACGTTGGCCCAGGCGAGCCACAGGGTCACGCCGCGCGCGCCCGCCAGGTCCGCCCACTGCACCAGCACCGAAGCATCCGTGAGCGAGCTCCCCAGACCCAGCCAGGGGAATCGAATGTCCCCCTGATGGCCCACGGCCCACTCGACCGCCGTCCACGCGACCGGAAATACGATCGCGACCGGCACCGCGGGCAGGCGGAGACGCACGCGGACGACAAGCCAGAAGATCAGCGCATGCCACAGGCCGAAGAGCGCGATCGTAGCGAGATAGCCGAGCGCCGACAGCGGCGTGAAGTGCCACAGCGCCACGACGAGCCAATAGAGCACGGCGCCCTGGGTCACGAAGCCGTACCAGAACCCCCAACGCATCGCGCCGCGCAGGTCGCGCTCGCTCTCGAACCGACGCAGCAGGACGACCGCCGGTGTGAGGGCGAGGAAGCTCAGGACGGGGAGACGGAACGGGGGGTAGCTGGCGGCGAGCAGAGCGGCGCCCAGCGCGACGAGGGCCGCGGCTTGCCGGGTCGGCGTCGTCACAGGAGCACGTCGCGCCCTTCGTCGGCCGAGCGATAGACGGCATCCAGCACGCGGTGCAAGGCGAGCTGGTCGCGCGGCGGCGGGGCGTTCACATCCCCCTTCATCACGGCGAGGAAATACGTCCACTCGGCGCGGTACGACTGCGCGAACGGTGTCTCGCGCCCGCTCGCCCCGGTGGGCGTCACGTCGGTGATCGACCCGTGCATCTCCTTGAACACCCGCAACGGCTGGACCCGGGCCGACCCCTTGGTCCCGACCAGGTCGAACCAGAAGCGCTCGGCCTCGCCCATGTGACGCCAGCTCACGTCGATCGAGAGCGACACGCCGTTCTCGCACACCACCAGCGCCGTCGCCATATCCTCCACGCTGTCTTTCCCCTGCCCCATCGTGTGCGCCGCGATGCGTTTGGCCGCCGGCCACCCCGCGAGCCAGAGCCCCAGGTCGAGCAGCTGCAGTCCGAGATCGAGGAACGCGCCGCCGCCCGCCTCCTGCCGCCGCAGCCGCCACGCCACGAGGTTACGGCTCGGCTGGAACGTGTACCAGCCGCAGCGAATCGCCTGCAGCACGCCGATGTCCCCGCCCGCGAGGAAGCCGCGCACCGCCTGCACATCGGACCGGAAGCGGTGGTTCATCCCGACCATCACTCGCCGGCCGTATTTCTCGCTCGCCTGGAGCACCCGCTCCACCCCGGCGATGGTGAGCGCGAGCGGCCGCTCGCACAACACGTGCGCGCCGGCCGCGAGGGCGGAGACGATGTGGATCTCGTGCAGGTGATTCGGCGTGCAGATGGCGACCGCCGTGGGGCGGGTATACTTGAGCACTTCCTCGATGTCGTCGAAGGTCTCTTTGACGTCGAAGCGCGCCGCCAGCGCCTGGGCCTTGCTGAGGTCCGAGTCGCAGATGGCGGCGACCTCCACCCCCGGTAGGCGCCGCAGGACCGGGATGTGCGCCACCTGGGCAATGGCGCCTGCGCCGATCACCGCGACGCGGACCGGGTCGCTCACTGTCCCGTCCCCCGTCCCTTGCCTGCCGTTCCCGCCCAGCGGTACATCACCCCGCTCCGCAACGAGGCGGTCGAGAGGCCGCTCGACAGCACGCCGCGGGCCTCGAGGGTGAACCGCCACCGCTTGGCCCCCACCTCGGCGCCGATCGTGCCGTTCAGGCCCGCCGTGATCGAGTTCAGCGCGTCCTGCACGAAGGTGCCGTTGATGGCCGGGCCGCTGCCGTGCCGGATGTGGGCGCCCAGCCCGATCCCCAGGTAGGTCGTCACGGCGCGACCCTGGGGCAGGACGTATTGCAGGTCCACGTCCCCCGTGACGTCGCTCCAGCTGATGCGGCCCAGGCGGATCGTGTCGTCCGCCGACGGGTCGATCACGACGCTCCTGAGCCGCTGCTCGAAGCGCGCGCGCGCCGCCGAGCTGAAGTCGGCCTTGAAATACGAGACGCCGAGCAGCACGCGCACATGTGGCGCAATGAACCCGTAGTCGAGCCGCAGGCCGCCGGTGAGCGTGCCCCGGATGTTGTTCCCGCCGACCGGCCCGAGATCGAGCTGCAGGGCGCTCGGCTTCAGGTTGTCGTACGAGAACTTCGAGAGGAAGCCCTGGGCGGACAAGCGGTCCGGCCGTCCAACGGCCAGAAGGATCGCGGCCAGACAGACCGCCCGTCCGCCTGACCGCCTGACCGCCTCAGTAAAGGCGCTCGACATTGGTCCCCGGAAAGTAGGTGGTGACGATCGTGCGGTAGTCCTGACCCGCCCGGGCCCGGCCCACCGCGCCCCACTGGCAAAACCCCACGCCGTGGCCCCACCCCGCGCCCGTTGCGATGAGCCGGCTGACCTGGCCGCCATCCTTCGTCACCGACAGCGCGAAGGACGTACTGCCGAGCAGCTGATCGGGTTGCGGCCGCAGCACCGCGCGCACGTCGGGACCAGGCACCCGCACGTCGCCGTGCTCGAACACGATGCGCAGCTCGCCGACCCGGCCCGAGGCCGTCTTGCGGGTCACTTCGATATCCGTGATGCGTTGCAGCCCGCCACCGTCCGCGTTCATCATCGCGGGAAGCGTCCGCGACAATATAGCGCGCAGCTTGGCGCCATCCCATTCCTCGCGCCAGCGAAACCGTGGGGAGAGCTCGCAGTAGTAGTGGCCGCCCCCGGACGCGTCCGAGATCGGGCGCAGGTAGGGCTGGGTCTGGGCGGTCTTGAATGCCTCGTCCGCACCGGCGGTCGAGAATCCGCAGGTCGAGTGGAAGTAGGCGTAGATCAGATCGCCGCGATAGCGCAGCACCTCCCCCCGGGTGGCACGCAGGGCGCCCCACACGTCGGCCGTCTCGCCCCCGATCCCGGTGTAGACCTGGTCCCGTACATCGGCCCAAGCGTCGAAGCCCTGCGGTTCCCAGCGGCCCCGGTTCTTGAGCGCGAACGTCCGCGACACCACGGCTTGCGCGAGCATCGCCTGGCGTTCGTCGGCTCGTCGTGGTCCCAGCTCCCCGCCGATGACGCCCGCGAGGTAACTCTCGACCGGCACGCGGTTCATCAAGGTGAGTCCCGCGGGATCGCGCAGCACGTTCAACCGCCCACGATACCGGCGACCGTTCGCCATGGCGAAGCGGTTCTCCGTGACATTCACCGCGGAGATACCGCCGCGCCGCTCGCCACGGGAGCCGTCCGGCTTCACGAGTCGGAGACCCGGCGTGTCGACGACGACCGTCCATGCCGCACCCGCCGGGATCGACCCGACCGGCTCGCCATTCGAGTCGTCGGTGATGAACAGCTCTCCATCGCCCCCCAGCACGACGCTGGGCGCACCGGTGACGAGACCGACGCGCAGCTCGGGCTCGGCCCCGGGGGTGAGCGGAGCGGGTTGCGGCCGCCCACAAGCCGTGGCGAGGGCGAGGGCGCTAGCGAGCCCGCGCTTCGCCCAGCGCCGCGTCGAGGTGTGTGATGGTGGAGTCGATGTCGGCATCGGTATGCGCGCTGGAGACGAATCCTGCCTCGAAGGCCGAGGGCGCGAGGAAGACACCACGCGCCAGCGCGGCCCGGTGCCAGCGCGCGAACAGGCCTGAGTCCGCGGCCTTGGCCTCGGCGAAGTTGCGGACCGGGCCGGGCGCGAAGTACATCCCCCACATCGAGCCCGCGTGCCCCGTCGTGACCGGGATCCCGTGCCGGCGCGCGGCGTCCCCTATACCCGCGACAAGCCGGGCGGTTCGCCGCTCGAGTGCTTCGTAGAAGCCCGGCCGCTCCGTCTCGCGCAGCGTGGCGAGGCCGGCGGCCATCGCCACCGGATTCCCGGCGAGCGTGCCAGCCTGGTAGACCGGCCCTTCGGGCGCGACCAGCCGCATCAGGTCCGCGCGCCCACCGTACGCTCCCACCGGCATCCCGCCGCCGATAATCTTGCCGAGGGTGGTGAGATCGGGTCGCACCCGCAGCCGCTCCTGCGCCCCGCCAGCTGCGACGCGGAACCCCGTCATCACTTCGTCGAAGATCAGCAGCGCGCCATGGCGATCGCACAGCGCTCGCAGCGTCTCGTGGAAACCCGCCTCGGGAGCAATGAATCCGGCATTCCCCACGTACGGCTCGACGATCACGGCCGCGAGCTCGTCACCGCGCCGGCGAAACAGATCCTCGACCGCGCCCGCGTCGTTGAACGGCACCGTGACGGTCAGCTCGGCCAGCGCGGCGGGCACGCCCGGGCTATCGGGGAGGCCCAGCGTCGCGACGCCGCTCCCCGCCTTCACGAGGAAGCCGTCGGCATGCCCGTGGTAGCAGCCCGCGAACTTGAGGAGGACGTTGCGCCTGGTGGCCGCGCGCGCGACCCGCACGGCGGCCATGGTCGCTTCGGTCCCCGAATTCACGAAACGCACCATTTCGACGGCCGGCATCCGCCGCCGCACCTGCTCGGCGAGCTCTACCTCGGCCTCGCACGGCGCGCCGTAGCTCCACCCCGCGGCCGCCGCCGCGCGGATCGCGTCCAACACCGCCGGGTGCGCGTGTCCCAGGATCAGCGGACCCCACGAGCACACATAATCGAGGTACGTCCGACCATCCACGTCGGTGAGCCGCGCCCCGGCCCCGCGAGCCACGAAAAAGGGCGTTCCGCCCACCGCCCGGAACGCCCGCACCGGCGAATTCACACCGCCCGGCAGCACCGCTTTTCCCCGCTCGAAGAGCTCCTCCGACCGGCTCACGTCAGGGCGACCGCCCGGAAGTCGTAGTCCTCGCTCGCCGTCAGCCGGGCCCCCACGAAGCTTCCGGCCTCAGCCCAGCCGCCCCGCTCCAGGTACGTGATGCCGTCCACGTCGTCCGCCTGCCACGCCACGCGCCCCACGTGCGTAGCGCCGGCTTCGTCGGGGTCGGCCACACGATCCACCAGCACCCGGACCTCCCGCCCCACAAACCGCGCGAGCCGCTCGGCCGAGATCGCGCGCTGCACCTCGAGCAGCTCCTCGAGACGCTCGCGCTTCACCGCGTCGGGGACGTCGTCGGGGTACTGCGTGGCGCGGGTGCCGTCCTGGGGCGAGTAAGAGAAGGCGCCGAGCCGGTCGAACTGGGCCTCCTCGAGAAACGTCAATAACTCCCGGAAATCGTCGTCCGTTTCGCCGGGGAAGCCCACGAGGCAGGTCGTGCGAACCGCCAGGTCCGGGATCGCGCCCCGCAGCCAGCCGAGCTTCTCTCGGAGCGTGCGCTGACGCTCGGGGCGGCGCATCCGCTCGAGCATGCGGTCGGCGGCATGCTGAATCGGGATGTCGAGGTACGGAACGATCCGCGGGCTCCGCGCTACGACCTCGACGAGCCGCTCGGTGAGACCCGCCGAGTAGACGTACAACAAGCGATACCACGGCACAGAGGTCTGGGCGAGTAGTGCCTCGAGCAGGTCGGGAAGCTTGGGTCCGCCCGATCCCAGGTCCCGGCCGTAGTGGCCCAGATCCTGGGCCACCAGGTTGATCTCCTGCGCGCCCTGCGCCTCGAGCACCTGCGCTTCGCGCACCAGGCGCTCGAGCGGCTCGGAGCGGTGCTTCCCGCGCATCAGCGGGATGGCGCAGAACGCGCAGGTGTGGTCGCAACCCTCGGAGATCTTGAGGTAGCGCACGTGGGTCGAGTCACCGAGGAACTGGCGGACGCCCGGGTGGCTCGCGAGGGGGTCGTCAATCAACCCGCGCTCGGCGAGCGCCGGCACCAGGTGGTGGAGGTCGGAGAACCCGAGAAACAGGTCGACCTCCGGGATCTCCTGCTGCAACTCCCGCTTGTATCGCTGGACGAGGCATCCGACCGCCACGACCGCCTTCACACCGCCTTGTGTCTTGAGGCGTGCGGCCGACAGGATGGCGTCGATCGACTCCTGCTTGGCGGCGTCGATGAAGCCGCAGGTGTTCACGAGGATCACGTCGGCGTCGGGCAAGCTCGGCGTCACGACAGCACCATGGCCCACGAGCTGGCCGACCAGCCGCTCGGAGTCGACGGTCGCTTTGTCGCAGCCGAGCGAGATGACACCGAGCTTCATCCGCGGTAATTCCCGAACCGGAGCTCGATTCCGAAGTCCTGCGTGCGCAGGAACGCAATCACTTCCTGGAGCTCGTCCTTGGCCGGCGCCTGGACGCGGATCTCCTCGCCCTGGATCGACGCCTGGGCCTTCTTGAATTTCTTGTCCTTGATCGCCTTGACGATGGCCTTCGCCTTTTCCTGCGGGATGCCCTGCGTAAGCTTGATCTCGCGCCGCACGGTGTCGTTCGCCGCCGGGGTGACGAGTCCGAGCTCGAGGTTCTTCACCGGCACGTTACGCTTGATGAGCTTCGACTGCAGCACGTCGAACAGCGCTTTCATCTTGAAGTCGTCGTCGGCGACGAGCGTCAGAACGGCCTTGGCGCGGTCGAACGCGATCGAGGCTTTCGAGCCTTTGAAGTCGTAGCGCTGAGCCACCTCTTTGGTGGCTTGATTCACCGCGTTGTCGACCTCTTGGAGGTCGGCACCGGTGGAGATGTCGAACGAGGCTAAGGCGGCCATAGGGCGGTAATGTACCCGCCCCAGACCTAGAACAGGAAGCTTTCCAGCGCTCTGGCTCTCGAGACGTGGCGGAGGCGCGCCAGCGCCTTTTCCTTGATTTGGCGCACGCGTTCCCGGGTAATGCCGAGCAGCGAGCCGATCTCCTCCAGGGTCATCGGCTCCTGGCCCTCGAGCCCGAAATACAGGCGGAGGATCTTCGCCTCGCGCTCCTTGAGGGTCGCCAGCACTCCCTCGATCGATTCGGTCAGGGCGTGCTCGAAGATCTCGTCGTCGGGCCCGGGGTTGGTCGTGTCCGGGAGGTAGTCGAGGAGCTTGTTGTCCTCGCCGGGGGTGAGGGGGGCATCGAGCGAGAGGTGGGCCTGCGAGATGGAGAGCGTTTTCGCCACCTCTTCCTCAGAGATGTCCATCCCCTCGGCGATCTCTTCCACCGTCGGCTCGCGGCCGAGTTCCTGCAGGAGCGAGGCCGATCGCTTGCCGATGCGGTGCAGCGTGCCCGCCCGGTTCAACGGAACGCGCACGATGCGCGATTGCTCGGCCAGCGCCTGGAGAATCGCCTGCCGGATCCACCAGACGGCGTACGAGATGAACTTGATGCCCTTGGTCTCGTCGAACTTGTGGGCGGCCCGAATCAGGCCGAGGTTGCCCTCGTTGATCAGGTCGGAGAGCGATACTCCCTGGTTCTGGTATTTCTTGGCCACGGAGACGACGAACCGGAGGTTCGAGCGCACCAGCTTATCCAGCGCCTCCGCGTCGCTCTGCTTGATCCGCTGAGCCAGCGTCACCTCTTCCTCGCGGGTGATCAACGGATACTGGCTGATCTCCCGCAGGTACTGGTCGAGCGATCCCTCGTCGAACGAGGCTCGTTTCGCCGTGTTCAGTTGCATGGCCGAGTCACCCCTCCAGGCGCGCACGACGCCGCCGCACGAGACTCCGGGCTCCAGTCGCCGGCTCTTACCGGATAATCGACCCGAGCCGGTGCCAACGAATATCGGTCAGCCAAGGAAGCGCATCTCGCGCCTCCCGGTCGTAACTGAAATACACGACGAGCGGCCGTCCCTTGACCGCGGCTGCGTCCACGAAGCCCCAGTACCGGGAATCCGCGGAGTTGTCTCGGTTGTCGCCCAGCACGAAGTACTTGGCGGCCGGGACGGCCAGGGGACCCCAGGTGTCCCGGGTAGGGTGATAGTCGCGGACCACCCCTGGGGTGCCGAGCAGATAGTCCCGCTGCCAGTTGAACTCCGGATCGTACACGTCGCGGGGGTCCACCCGCTGCACATAGGGCTCCACCAACCGCCGGCCGTTCACCCGCACCACGCCGCTGCGCATTTCCACCGTGTCCCCCGGGGCCCCGATCACTCGCTTCACGTAGTTGAGCTCGGGGTTCTTCGGGTACGCGAACACGATGACGTCGCCGCGCCGCGGCGACTCGAACCCGGGAAGCCGGGCGTGGGTGCCGGGGATCTGCGCGCCGTAGACGGCCTTGTTGACGAACAGGAAGTCGCCAGCGAGCAGCGTGCGCTCCATGCTGCCGGAGGGAATCTGAAATGCTTCGACCAGGAACGTGCGGATAATGAGGAACAGCACCAACGCCATGCCCAGCGAGCGCATCCAATTGTCGAACCATCGCGCGAGCCGGGAGCGCCGCTGAGGGGGGGCGAAGGGCAGCGGCGCAGTGCGCGCGCCTGTACCCGTCGGAGGGGCCCCCAAGTGATGCATGGCTTTTACTTTAGCCAAGCCGTCCGCCAGAAGCAACAGTCACCGCCCATCCGCGCGCCCCCGCCCAACGACGAATCCGGTCCCGGAACTCGTCCGGGGAGTCGCCATGCAACACCCGGGCCGCGAGGCACGCGGCCTCGCCCTCCCGTTCGACGCGGACCCATGCCACCTGGACGTCCGCCAACGCGCCGAGCGCCGATCCGTCGAGCGGCGAGCCGCCGGTCGAGAGGACGATCACCAATGATTCGTGATCCACCGGCAGCACGCTAATGCAGCCGGTGTGAGCGGCATCACCATCCCATTGCGGGGCGGTGCAATTCGTCGCGAAGCGTCAGATCTCGGTGTCGATCTGCGCGCGCTGCAGCTTCCCCGAGAAGTCCACGTAAATGACCTTGGTCTCCGAGTAGAAGTCGTAGACCTCCCACCCACCCTCCCGGTGGCCGTTGCCGGTCTGTTTCACGCCCCCGAACGGCAGGTGGGCCTCCGCGCCGATGGTGGGAGCGTTCACGTACGTGATGCCGGTGTCGAGCTCGCCCATTGCCTGGAAGGCGGCGTTCACGTCCCGCGTGTAAAGCGAGCTCGAGAGCCCGTACTTCACGTCGTTGTTCACGCCGACCGCCTCGTCGAGCGAGCCTACCTTGATCACCGACAGGACCGGGCCGAAGATCTCCTCCTGCTCCACCCGCATCCCGGCCCGGACCCCGGCGAGCACGGTGGGCTTGTAGAACCACCCGCGCTCGAGCCCCTTCCCGGTGGCTCGCTCCCCGCCGATCAGCACCTGCGCGCCCTCGTCACGCCCCACCCCCACGTAGTACTCGACCTTCTTCCGCGCGTCTTCGTTGATGAGGGGACCGACGTCGGTCTTGGCGTCGAGCCCGGGACCGAGGCGTAGCCGCTCTGCCCGATCGCACAGCATCTCGACCAGTGTGTCGTACACGCGCTCATGCACGACCAGGCGGCTCGTGGCGGTGCAGCGCTGGCCGGTGGTGCCGAACGCCCCCCACACCACGCCGTCGAGCGCCAGATCCAGATCCGCGTCGTCCATCACGATCATGGCGTTCTTCCCGCCCATCTCGAGCGACAGGCGCTTGTGCATCCGGCCGCAGGTCGCGCCGATGACCGACCCCGTCTCGGTCGATCCGGTGAACGAGACCACGGGGACCTCGGGATGCTCCACCATCGCCTTGCCGACCACCGAGCCTTCCCCGTGCACCAGCTGCACGACCTCGGGCGGCAGCCCCGCCTCGAGTAAGATCTCCACCAGCAGGTGCGCGGTGTGGGGCACATCCTCGGCCGGCTTGAAAATCACCGCGTTCCCGCACAACAGCGCGGGAAACATCTTCCACGACGGAATCGCGAGCGGGAAATTGAACGGCGTGATGAGTCCCGCCACGCCGATCGGCCGGCGGAAGCTCATCGCCCACTTGCTGCGCAGCTCCGACGGCACGGTGCGACCGAACAGCCGCCGCCCCTCCGTGTGGGCGTAGTGCGCGGTGTCGATTCCCTCCTGCACGTCGCCCCGGGTCTCGGCCAGGACCTTCCCCATTTCACGCGTCATGGCGCGTGCGACTGCTTCCTTGCGCTGGACGAGTAGATCGCCGACCCGGTGCAGCACCTCACCGCGGATCGGCGCGGGGGTCTTGGACCACAGAGCGAACCCTCGCTTGGCCGACGCGACGGCGCGGGTCACATCATCCGTCCCGGAGCGGGGGAAGCAGCCGATCACGTCGTCCCAGTCGGCCGGATTGCGGTTCTCGAAGTACGCGCCGGTCCGAGGGGCGACCCACTCGCCGGCGATGAAGTTCTTGAAGTTCTCGGGCATGGGAGGTTTCAGGTGTCGGGTGACAGGTGTCAGCGCGGCAGCGGCACGTCGGGGCACAGCCACAGGGTTGCGGCCCTGGCGCCGACGCGCGGCAACACTTCCCGCGTCATGAGGAGAATCCCCCAGACGATGAGGATCTGCGCGACCACGTGCGCGAAGCCGAGGCGTCGCTTCCAGGACGAAATGCTCGCCCACAATCCCGCGGCGATCACGGTGGTCACGCCGACGAGGTAGAAGACCAGCCGCAGACCGCAGCCGTGCGAATAGGGCCAGACGCCCGGGGCGATCCCGATGCCCACGAGCACGCCGAGCGCCACTTTCGCCCAGGTCCCAATGCGCTCGCGGGCGGTGGGCGGCCCCGCCCCGCCGCTCCAGCCGCCTCCGGGTGTTGCGGCCGGCTTTCGGACGGTCGGTTGGCCGCCGCTCGCTCGGCCGAGCGTGGGGTCGGCCGCCGGCAGCTTCTTGAGCAGCCGGTCCACCTCGGCCATCTCCTTGTCCCAGTCGCGGTCCTTCTCGATGTCCGCCACTACGCCTCCCGAGCCAGTCCGTAGCGCTCGATCTTCTTGTAGAGATTGCTGCGCGGCATATCCAATGTGCGCGCGGTCTCGGACACATTCCAGTCGTGTTCCTTCAGCTTCGCGAGGATGTAGGTCCGCTCCGCCACCTGCTTGAACTCCTCGAAGGTGGCCGCCCGCATCCATGGCGCCCCCGCAAGATCGGCGGGGCCCGTCCCGCGTCCGGCGTCCCCCGTCCCCAGCCCGGCGATCCGCTCCACGTCCTGCGCCGTCACCGCGGGCCCCGTAGCGAGGATCAGGAGGCGCTCGATCGCGTTCCGGAGCTCCCGGATATTCCCCGGCCAGTCGCGCGCCGCGAGCTGCTGCACGGCTTCCGGGTCGAACGGCTTGGGTGGAAGCCCGCCGCTCCGGGTCATCTGGCTCACGAAGTGCGCGACGAGCTGCGCCACGTCGGCGCGCCGCGCCCGCAGCGGCGGCACTTCGATCGGCACGACGTTCAGCCGGTAGAGCAGGTCTTCCCGGAACCGCCCCGCCGCGATTTCTGCTTGCAGATCCTTGTTGGTGGCGGCAACGACCCGTACGTCCACGGCCAGTGTTTTCCCCGACCCGACGCGGGAGATCACGCCCTCTTCGAGCGCGCGCAGCACCTTGGCCTGCGCCGAGAGGCTCATGTCCCCGATCTCGTCGAGAAACAGCGTGCCGCCGTCCGCCAGCTCGAATTTCCCCGCGCGATCCGCGAACGCGCCGGTGAAGCTCCCCTTCATGTGCCCGAACAGCTCGCTCTCGATCAGCTCGGTCGGGATCGCGGCGCAGTTTACTTCCACGAACGGCCCGCGGGCGCGGGGGGAGAGCGCGTGAATGGCGCGGGCCACGAGCTCCTTCCCCGTGCCGTTCTCTCCGGTGATGAGCACGCGCGCGGCCGTGGGCGCGACTTTCTCGATGCGCTCGATCACCTGCTTCACCGCCCGGCTCGTGCCGACGATCTCATACTGCGCGTGCACCTCGGCCTTGAGCCGTACGTTCTCGCTGGCGAGGTCGACGTGTTGCAGGGCGTTGCGCAGCGTGAGCAGGATGCGGTCGGTGTCGAGGGGCTTTTCCAGGAAATCGTACGCGCCGAGCTGGGTGGCCTCGACCGCGGTCTGGATCGTTCCATGACCGGAGATCATCACGACCTGCGCGTGCGGGTCAAGCTCGCGCAGCTTCCGCAACGTCTCGAGCCCGTCCATCCCTTGCATCTTCACGTCCAGGAAAACGAGATGGGGCCGGAACTCGGGGTAGCGTTGCAGCGCCTCGGAGCCCGAAGCGCACGCCCGCACCTCGATCTCCTCGTATTCGAGCACCTGCGTCAGCGCCTCGCGGATGCCCTTTTCGTCGTCGACGACCAGGACGCGTCGGCTCACGGTTGGCTCCGCTTCAGGCGGTACAGCACGACGGCGGTGGGATGGATCCGGACGTCGGCGAACCCCGGCGAGACGCGCAACGGGACCGCACCGGTCGAGTCCGCCCCCGCCACGCGCTGCGCCAGCTGCCGCACCACGGGCGGGGGAAACGGGATGCCGCGCAGGCTCAGCTCCTGGATCGTGAAGCGGGCGAGCCCCGGCCGCTCGATCCGCAGGGGGCCCGCGATGCGCAGCGGCTCCCTCGGGCTCAGGAATCCGGCGAGGGGCCCCAGCGCGTCCGGCGGAATCACTCGCGTATCGAGCCGGCAGTGAACGGCCAGCGACCCCTCCGACAGCTCGACCCGCAACGAGTCGAAGCTCTTGCGCACGGACCAGTCCATCGAGCTGCCGATGAGAGACGCCACTTCATTGGCGGACAGCACGACCGAATCCGGTCCCGTCGCCCGCTTGAGCCGGTCGACTTTGGTTTGCGTACTGGACAGCGCTTTGGGCGTCGGGGCCCCGACGCCGGTGTCCGCCACGGGAGGGAGTTGGGTGGAGCGCGGGCCGAAGACGTGCGCGGCCCGGCGCATGATCGGCTCCCGGAACCACCACGCCGCCAGCGCCACTACGAAGGCGACGCCGAGGAACGCGAGCCGGAGGAGTCCCTTAAGGCAGCCGTTCACTGTGTCTCACGTGATACACCGGACCTCCGGATTGGAGCGTGCTCTGCATCAGGTCGAGGGCGCTCACGAGCGCTGTCTCGGCGAACTCGAGCCGGTCGAGGACCGCCTCGAATCCGGTGAAGGCGACGGGCCGGGCGTCCCGCGCCGCGCGCCCGAGCGTGATGTGGGGGCGGAAGGGTCGCGCTTCCGTGGGAAACCCGAGCGGCGCGAACTCCTGCTCCACGCGGTGTTGCAGGATTTCGAGCCCGGGCTCCGGCGCGATGCCCACCCACACGACCCGCGGCCGCCGGAAATCGGGAAACACGCCGAACCCGCCCAGCACGAGCGACAGGGTGCGCGCCCCCGCCGCCGCGCTCGTGAGCGCCGCGGCGACCTCCGGCTCCCGCTCGTCCGCCACGTCACCCAGAAACTTGAGCGTGAGATGGACAGCCTCTCCACGGACCCACTTCACGGGAAGGCCAAGGTCGCGCAAGGGTGTCGTGGCGGCCCACAGCGCCTCGCGCACGGGTGGAGGAAAATTCAAGGCAACAAAGAGCCTCACGCGTGCTTGGCGAGGAGACCGCCCCGGCGGTAGCCGCGGGGATCCACGTCCACCACCGCAAAGCCCAGCGCCGTGAGGCGCTCGCTGACTGCTGGCAACCGCTCGGTGACCCAGGCAACCCACCGCGGCTCGACCTCGATACGCGCGCCGCCCCGGTCGCCGTGGTGGCGGACCCGCAGATCACCGGTCACGCCGAGCTCGCGCAGGTACGCCTCCGCGCGCTCCACCTGCATGAGACGGTGCGACGTGATCGGAATGCCGTAGGCCACGCGGCTCGACAGGCACGGGGCCGCCGGCGCATCCCATACCGGAAGCCCCAGCTCGCGCGCGGCGCGCCGGACATCCGTCTTCGTCAGTCCCGCTTCGGCCAGCGGCGAACGCACGCCCGCTGCCTGCCCCGCGGCATACCCGGGGCGATGCTCGTGCAGGTCGTCCGCGTTCGTACCGTCGCACACGACGGCGAGCCCGCGGCCCCGCGCCTCCGGGACCAGCTGGCGCCACAGCTCCGTCTTGCAGAAGAAGCACCGGTTCGTGGGATTCGCGAGGTAGTCGGGATCCTCGAGCTCGTGTGTGTCGAGCTCGACCAGCGGGACATCGAAGCGCTGCGCCACTGCACGCGCTGTGGCCCACTGCGCCGTCGGGTAGGAGGCGCTCCGGCCCACCGCGGCCAGCATCCGGTCGCGCCCCAGCTCCTGGCGGACCACGACCGCCAGCAGGGCCGAATCGACCCCGCCCGAGTAAGCGACCAGGGCTGATGGATAAGTCCGCACGAGCGCGCGCAGGGGGCCCGACATTGCCGAATAGTAGCGGCTCACACTGTCTCCATCAAAGGACGTTTTCGGATAGTTCGTAGGTGGGAAACCTATTATGCTTATGATACGTTCAAGAACCATCATAAAGGGCTACTTCTAGTAGGGTACAGAGCTACGGGGGCTCCGAAATGGCGCACAAGACCGAGCTGGACGCCGTCGACCGGAAGATCCTGCGGCTGCTCGCGACCGACGGGCGCTCGAGTTACCAGGCTGTTGCCGATGAGGTCGGGCTGTCGCGACCCGCGGTGATGGAGCGAGTGAAGCGACTGGAGGAAGCCGGCTACATCAGCGGCTACGGCGCGCGCGTCGATCGCGTCAAGGCCGGATTCCCGGTCACTGCGTTCGTCGCAGTGCGCTACGCCAACTCCGATTACGTCGGCGACGAGCCACGGATGCGCGAGATGGAAAAGCATCCCGGCGTCTTGGAGTGTCACCATGTCGCGGGTGAGGACTGCTATGTCCTGAAGGTCGCCGCTCCGGATCTCGAGCGCCTCCAGGATCTGTTGCGCGATCTGCGCGGTCCGTCACCGACCGTGGAGATGAGCACGCGAACCACGATCGTGCTCGGCACGGTATTCGAAAAACCCGGGTTCGTCCCGACGGAGCTCGACTGATGGCCGGATTGCGCGGCAAGGCGCTGGTCGCCTATCTCGTCGTCTGCGTGTTCTGGGGATCGACGTACCTCGCGATCCGTGTCGGCGTCGGCGTGCTGCCCCCCTTCCTGTTCGCCGGTCTGCGGTTCCTCATCGCCGGCCTGCTGCTGCTCACCGTGGTGCTCGCGCTCGGCGACACGCTACCCAAACGGCTGGTCGACTGGCGGACCCAGGCGATCGTGGGCGTCCTGCTGCTGGCGGGCGGGAATGCGTTCGTCGTCTGGGCCGAGCAGTACACCGCGTCCGGCGTCGCCAGCATTTTTGTCGTCACGGTCGCGCTGTGGATGGCGTTCTTCGACGCGATCATCCCGGGCGGCTCGGGCGACTTGAACTGGCGCGTCGTGACCGGGCTCCTGCTCGGCTTCCTCGGAACCGCCCTCCTGGTCGGTGCGAGCCCCGGCGAGATTCTGCGGGCCGATCTGCGCGGACCGATCGCCCTCACCTGCGCGAGCGCGTCGTGGTCGCTCGGCTCGGTGTACAGCAAACGGCACCGCACGGAGACGAGCCCCTACGTCGGGGCGGCGATCCAGATGATCGCGGGCGGCGCCACCATCGCTCTTGTCGGCACTGTGCTCGGTGAGTGGAGCCGCTGGCACCTCACGCCCAAAGGCCTCGGTGCGATCGCGTACCTCGTGCTATTCGGCTCGATCCTGGGCTACAGCGCGTACACCTACGCCCTGCGCCACGCCTCGCCCACCATCGTGGGCACGTACGCGTACGTGAATCCGGTGATCGCCGTCCTACTCGGCTGGCTGATCCTCCGCGAGCCGGTGACGGCGCGCACCTTCCTGGCCATGGCGCTGATCCTCGGGGCGGTCGTGTGGATCCAGTTCTCGCACAAGATCGGGCGGACCGTCGGACCGGCGGACAGCCGGACAGAAACGGCTGGACCGGTCCGTCAGGAGGCCTCCGAGCATGCGTAGCGTGAACCTCGCCGAGAAGTTCCGCCAGTTCGCCGACCACTGGAGTCCGAAGATCGTGGGCGAGCTCAATGACTCCTACGTGAAGCTCGTCAAGGTCAAAGGCGAGTTCGTGTGGCATCACCACGACGTGGAGGACGAGCTATTTCTGGTCGTGCAGGGCCGCCTGCTGATCAGGTTCCGCGACCGCGATGTGTGGGTGGGCGAAGGCGAGTTCGTGATCGTGCCGCGGGGGGTCGAACACCTACCCATCGCTTCGGAAGAGACCCACGTCCTCCTGCTCGAGCCGAAGTCCACTCTCAACACGGGGGATGTCCGTAATGAGCGCACGATCAGCGAGCTCGACCGGATCTAAGCGTCCGTTGATCGCGCGCCTCTGGCACGGCGCGGTGCCGACCGCGAAAGGCGACGCCTATGCCGCCTACCTGCGCCGGACGGGCGTGACGGAGTGCCGGGCCACGCCAGGGAACCGCGGCGTCGAGGTGCTGCGCCGGACGGCTGGGGGCGAGACGCACTTCCTGTTCATTTCGTTTTGGGACTCGATGGACGCGATCCGGACCTTCGCGGGAGACGACGTCGAGCGGGCGCACTACTACCCCGAGGACCGGGACTATCTGCTCGAGCTGGAGCCGACCGTCACCCACTACGAAGTGCTGGAGCAGTAACGCAAGGACCTCAGTCGTCCGCGGGTGACAGATCGGTCGGGGGCAGGGTCCCGCGCGGCGCCCGCAGCGCTGGCTTCCCTTCCTCGGTGTACTTGAATCCCCGCGTGGTGTGGTACGCGAGGTCGATGTCCGGGGCGTTCGCGAACTCGGTGAGGATCTCTTCCCAGATCGCGTGCTCGGTGCCGCGGCGCTTGCGCGGCTCGATCAGATAGCGGATGGTGAGCTGCACGCCGTAGTCCACCACCTTCGTGTACACGATGGGCGTCAGCTTGCGATAGTTGATGACGTACTGGCGAGAAGCGGTGAGCAGCTCTTGCTCCGCCTGCGCCGTGAGGTGCTCTGCGTGTTTGAAGGCGACCTTGGTGAGAATCTGTTTTGCCTTCCGCCAGTCGCTTTCGAAGGTCACGACCACCGGTACTTCGTTCCAGATATACTGAAAGCCCTTGTTGTAGTTGGCGACGGGGTCGGTGAAGACCTTGCCGTTCGGGATGTGAATGATACGCCCGCTCGACTGGTCCGCGTCCACCCACCCACCGATCTCGTTGAGCGTGAACTGGAACAGCCCGAGGTCGATGACGTCCCCCGCGTGGGAGCCGATCTGCACGCGGTCCCCCATCTCGAAGGGGCGGCGCCAGAGGATAAACGCCCACCCCGCGACATTCGAGACGGGCTCCTTGAGGGCGATCGCGAGCCCCGCCGAGAGGAGTCCGAAGAACGTCGCGAGCGCCTGCACGCCGGCGAACCACATCCGGCCGACGATCACGATGCCCGCCGCCACCACCAGGTACGTCAGGCCCTTGCGCCACCGGTACCGGCTCCACGGGTCGCGCACGCGGCGGTACACGAATCCTAGGACGACGCGGCGCAACAGCCAGAGGCCCACAATCGTCGCCACCGTCGCGAGCAGCTTTGTCTGGAGCTCGGGGTTCATACCGAGGTGAGCCTGGAGCCAGTCGATCATGTGGCCGTGGTGGGTTGGGTGTACATTAACAGTAATGCGTCCGCTCTCCTCCGCCCTGGTACTCGTGGCGCTCGCCGCCGTGGCGTGTCACCGTGGCGCCGTCGCGCCGATCAATCCGCAGGCGGAAGTCGCGGTGACCGTCGACAACCAGAATTTCCTCGATATGAACGTGTTCATCATCCGCGGCGGCCAGCGCATCCGCCTCGGCACGGTGCCGGGGCTCACCTCGCGCATTCTGATGGTGCGGCCGGAGCTGATCGGGTACGGCACGGACGTGCAGTTCGAGCTGCATCCCATCGGCGGTCGGTCGAACCCAATCAGTGAGACCATGAGCGTACGCCCCGGCGACGTCGTCCACCTGACGATCCCCCCCAACTAGCTCATCTTCCCGGCGACCTCTTTCACCAGCTTCGCGCACAGGGTCGCCGTCAGGCCGCTCGGATCCTGTGCGGGATTGAACTCCACGATGTCCGCACCAACGAGCGGGACGCTCAACCCGTGCAGCATCGTCAATACTTCGCGCACGGTGAGGCCGCCCGGCTCGCGGTGCGACACCCCGGGCGCGAACGCAGGATCGAAGGCGTCGATGTCGATCGAGACGTACACCGGCTCGCGCAGCGTGGGGCGCCGTCCCGCCACCCAGGCGCGCATGTCGATCACCTCGACCCCGTAGCGCTCGGCCTGCGCGCGCTGGACGGCAGTCAGCGTGCGGATGCCCACCTGCACCAGCCGATCGGCCAGCCGCTCTTCCATGATCCGCGCGAAGGGACATGCGTGGGAGTACCGGTCGCCTTCGAACTCGGGGTACAGGTCGGGATGCGCGTCGAAATGCAGGATACTGAGCTGGGGGTGAAACCAGCGCACGGCTCGGACGATCGGGTACGTGATCGAGTGGTCGCCGCCGAGCACGATCGGCCGGCCGCCCGACTCGAGCAGCGTGCGCACCGACTCCTCGATTTTCGTCCGCGCGTCCGCCGCGGAGGTGCCGAGCGGCACGTCGCCCGCGTCGTCCAGCGCACCGTCCGCGCCCAGATCGACCCCTGTCTCGGTCCACGGGTTTCCAGCGGGTGAATGGAGCGCCTGCCGGATCAGCGGTGGAGCCGCGGCCGTGCCCTTGAGAAAGGACGAGCTCCCGTCGTAGGGGAGGCCGAGCAACGTCGGGGTGCCGCGAGGCGCGCTGGACATACCGGGGGCGTGTTAGGGACCGGGGAAGATGCCGCGCAACGCTCCGGCGTGCCAGCGTGTCTATGACATGGGTCGCCACGCAGATCTGCCCCCTCGAAAGGCCTCCATGATCGGAAAGCGGTCATTACCGGTAGCGGCGCTGATTCTTTGCGCGGCGTGCGGAGTCACGAGCTCCCGCACCCTGCAGGGGCCAATCCCGGACGCCGCGCGCTTGATCGAACGCCATGTCGTGGCGGTGGGTGGGCGCGAGCGTCTCGAGGCGATCCACTCGCTCCAGATCATCGGGATTCTGAACGAGCGAGGGACGCTGCACCCGATGTTCATCGATCGGCGGCGACCCAATCTGCTGCGGGTTCGCATGCTGCACGGCGGGGAGCTGGTCTTCACCGAAGGCTATACCGGCTCGCGCAGCTGGGAGGGTCCGCCCGAGAAGGAAGACTGTACCCCCGGGCCCGCGGCTACCGCCGCTACGCGACACGCGGCCGAGCAGTTCGACGATCCGCTGATCGCGGCTCGTCAAACGGGTGCTGCCGTTCACGTCATCGGTCGCGAACAGCTGGGTGAGCGGTCCGCATATCGCGTGGATGTGACGGAGGCGGACGGGACTACGGGGTCGTTCTACCTGGACGCTCAGACCGCTCTGCTCGTACGTGCGCGAAGCCGGCGAGCGCTTCACCCCAACCAATCGGAACGGGTGATCGAGGTGGTCTACGACGACTACCGGCCGGTGTCGGGCGTGCTCTACCCCTTCCGTGCGCTCGAGCGAGACCAGGCGACGGGCGAGCCGCTCACCGTGATGCGCGTCGACTGGATGGAGGCCAATGTGCCGCTCACCGACAGCGCGTTCGCGCCGCCCCCGCGGTGCCGCTGAGGCGCATCGGCCTCTTTAGAGCTTCGAGCCGCCATCGACTCGGACCGTGTCGCCGGTGATCCAGCGCGCGTCGTCGGAGGCGAGGAAGGCAACGACACCGCCGATGTCGTCCGGTTGGGCGAGGCGCTTCAGCGCCTGCATGCCGAGCGTCGCATCGCGCCCTGCGTCCGTCTTGGTGAGGCTCCCGACCCTACTCCCAGTGGTAAATGTCGCCCCATCTCGGGTGCTCGGGATACTCCGGATGTTCGTCACGGATCACGGCCCAATCCAAGGCGTCGATGACAGCGTTCCCGTCGCAACTCAGGTAGGGGCACATCTGAAATCCGCGCACCGTGCGCCACTTACCACGCTCGTAAGTGCGCTCGCAGTGCAGGCACCACAGATAATTCGATCGCCTGGCCTCAACAAAGATGCGATCGCGATGGGAAGCTTCCACTCTACTTCTCCTCGCTCACCCCAGCCCCCGCCGGTCGAGACTGCGGTACTGAATCGCCTCGCTCACGTGCTTCGGTTGTAAGTCGGCCACCCCCTCGAGGTCGGCGATGGTGCGAGCGATCTTGAGAATCCGGTGATAGGCCCGCGCCGACAGCGCGAGGCGCGTGATCGCCGTGCGGAGCAGCGCGTCGGCGCCGTCCGACACGCGGCAGAAGATGCGGATGTCCCGCGCCGCCATGTGGGCGTTGGCGTACACGCCGGCGCGGTTCGCAAACCGGTCGCGTTGCGCCGCGCGCGCCCGGTCCACGCGCTCCCGGACCGCCTCGCTCGGCTCGCCGCCGCCCTGATCGGCCAGCGCGCGGTACTTCACGGCGGGCACCTCCAGATGGATGTCGATGCGGTCGAGCAAGGGTCCCGAGACGCGGGCGAGGTAGCGCTCCACGCCGAGGGGCCCACAGACGCAGTTATGCTGCGGATCGCCGAAGTAGCCGCAGGGGCACGGATTCATCGCCGCGGCGAGCATGAAGCGCGCCGGATACGTGAGACTCATGGCGGCGCGCGCGATCGTCACGACGCCGTCCTCCATCGGCTGGCGCAGCACCTCGAGTACGTTCTTGCGGAACTCGGGCAGCTCGTCCAGGAACAGCACGCCGCCGTGCGCGAGGCTCACCTCGCCCGGCCGCGGGTACGAGCCGCCGCCGATCAGTCCAGCGTCCGAGATCGTGTGATGCGGCGCGCGGAACGGCCGCCGCGCCACCAAGGACTCGCCGACCGGCAGCACGCCCGCGACGGAGTGAATCTTCGTCGTCTCGAGCGCCTCGTCGAGGCTCATCTGCGGGAGAATCGTGGGGAGCCGCCGGGCGAGCATCGTCTTGCCGCTGCCCGGAGGACCGATCATCAGGATATTGTGTCCTCCCGCCGCTGCGACCTCGAGCGCGCGCTTCGCGTGCGCCTGGCCCTTCACTTCCCCGAAATCGACGTCGTGCTTCGCTCGCTCCGACAGCAACCCGGCGAGATCGACCTGCGCCTCCGGCAGCTCCGCCCGGCCGTCCAGAAAGTCGGCCAGCTCGGCCAGATTGCCGGCGCCCAACACGCGGACCCCCGAGACGACGCCCGCCTCCGGGAGGTTCTCGCGCGGCAGCACCAGCGCCTCGAGCCCAGCCGTGCGCGCCGCTAGCGCCACCGGCAGCGCCCCGCGCACGGGGCGAATCGCGCCCTCGAGCCCCAGCTCGCCGAGCACCGCGACCCGCCCGAGCCGCTCGGCCGAGATCTGCTCCGTCGCGGCGAGGATGCCCACGGCGATCGGCAGATCGAACGCCGACCCGTCCTTGCGAATGTCGGCCGGGGCGAGGTTGACAGTGATGCGCTTCAGGGGATAAGAGAGAAGGGGTCTCGACGCTTCTCCCCCCTGCCGGAGCAGGGCGGCCCGATCATCCTCATGGTGTTGTTGACAAGACCCGTCCCCCGGCGCGTTACCGCTGTACGGGCGTGACAGTAATAAGTCTGGTGCCGACCACACCCTGGGCGGTCGCTGAGATCG